>NZ_CP021081.1:0-25000 GCF_003444775.1 Deinococcus ficus
GGGGGTGCGCGCTTATCTCGCAGGAAATCTGGGCGGACGTGCTGGGTTACGTCCGCAAAAACATCTCGGAAGTGGAGTACCACACCTGGTTCGCCCCGGTGAAGAACCTGGGCGTGCAGGAAGGATCGCTGGTGCTGGGCGTGCGGAATTCCTTCGCGCAGGAATGGTTCCGAAAGCACTACCTAGAACTGCTGGAGGACGCGCTGCGCAGCCTGGGTGCCGAGCACCCGCAGGTGAGCTTCCAGGTGCTGCCCGCCGCGCAGGACGCCCTGCTGCTCCCGAACGACCCGCCGCCCCCCCCGCCCGGTAACCCGGCGCGCCCGGCGGCGCCGCTGATTGTGCCCGGCGAGAACCGCAAGAGCCTGAACCCGAAGTACACCTTCGAGAACTTCGTGGTGGGCCCGAACAACAACCTCGCGCACGCGGCGGCCCTGGCGGTCGCAGAGTCTCCCGGTAAGGCGTACAATCCCCTCTTCATCTACGGGGACGTGGGCCTGGGGAAAACCCACCTGATGCATGCGGTCGGGCACTACATCGCCGAGCGCTTCCCGGAAAAACGCATCGAGTACGTGTCCACCGAGTCCTTCACGAACGAGCTGATCAACGCGATCCGCGACGACCGGACCACTCAGTTCCGGAACCGGTACCGCAGCGTGGACCTGCTGCTCGTGGACGACATCCAGTTCCTGGCCGGCAAGGAGCGCACGCAGGAGGAGTTCTTCCATACCTTCAACGCGCTGTACGAGAACCACAAGCAGATCATCCTGAGCTCCGACCGCCCCCCCAAGGACATCCAGACACTCGAGGGCCGGCTGCGCAGCCGCTTCGAGTGGGGCCTGATCACGGACATCCAGTCGCCGGAGTTCGAGACGCGCGTGGCGATCCTGAAGATGAACGCCGAGCACAACCGCATCGACATTCCGCAGGAGGTGCTGGAACTGATCGCGCGGCAGGTCACCACGAACATCCGGGAACTGGAAGGTGCCCTGATGCGGGTGGTGGCGTTCTCCAGCCTGAACAACGTGCCGTTCTCGCGGGCGATCGCGGCCAAGGCGCTGAGCAACGTGTTTGCGCCGCAGGAAGTGAAGGTGGAGATGATGGACGTGCTGCGGCAGGTGGCGTCGCACTACAACATGCCGCCGGACGTGATTCGCGGGTCGGGCCGGGTGCGGGAGGTGGTGGTGCCGCGGCAGGTGGCGCAGTACCTGATCCGGGACCTGACGGATCACAGCCTGCCGGAGATCGGGCAGTTTTTCGGGCGGGACCACAGCACGGTGATGCACGCCATCAACAAGGTCTCGGAGGCGCTTGGGAAGGACTCGGAGCTGACGGCCTCGGTGGAACTGCTGCGCCGCAAGATGAAGGGGATGGACGATGGGGAGGGCGGCGACTGATGATCCCCGTCATTCCCAACGCCAGGCAGAAGAGTTCCAATTTCCGTTCCAAATCCCTGTGCCAGAATTCACTTACTGTGGATAACCCTGTGGATAACCTGTGGATAACCCCCTGAAATTCTGTGGATAAGTGTGTGGATAAGTGAGATTCTCTCTCACCTGTGGATAAGTGACCCAGTTGTCCACAGGCTTTCCACAGGCAACCCCCCACTTATCCACAATTTCATCCACAGGCAAAAGAACGTCTGATACGATGAAAAACATAGTTTTCCACAGTTTCCACAGGCCCTATTACTACTACTACTCTTTTTATTTATTTATAAAGACAGATAAGAGATAGGCATCCGGAAGGGTCAGGCCAGATCTACCTCAACCACCCGAGAAAAGGCAGGCATCAGATGAAAGCAAACGTTACCAAGAAAACCCTCAGCGATGGCCTCGGTCTCCTTGAACGCGTCATTCCCAGCCGCAGCAGCAACCCCCTCCTCACGTCCCTGAAAGTCGAGGCGACCGAGGCGGGCCTCACGCTGTCCGGCACCAACCTGGAAATCGACCTGTCCTGCTTCGTGCCGGCAGAAGTCCAGCAGCCGCAGAACTTCGTGGTTCCCGCACACCTGTTCGCCCAGATTGTCCGGAACCTGGGCGGCGAACTCGTGGAACTGGAAATTACCGGGCAGGAACTCTCGGTGCGGTCGGGCGGCAGTGATTTCAAACTCCAGACCGGCGACATCGACGCCTACCCGCCCCTGACCTTCCCTGGTCACGCCGACGTGAGCCTGAACGCCGAGGAGCTCGCCCGGGCCTTCTCCAGCGTGCGGTACGCGGCCAGCAACGAAGCCTTCCAGGCGGTGTTCCGGGGCATCAAGCTGGAACACCACAGCGATACCGGCTCAGCCCGCGTGGTCGCCAGCGACGGGTACCGCGTCGCCATCCGCGACTTCCCGGCCAGCGGGGACGGCCGGAACCTGATCGTGCCGGCCCGCAGTGCGGACGAACTGATCCGCGTGCTCAAGGACGGCGAGGCCCGCTTCACGTACGGCGACGGCATGCTCAGTGTGACCACGGACCGCGTGCGCATGAACATGAAACTGCTGGACGGCGACTTCCCCGATTACGAGCGCGTGATCCCCAAGGACATCAAGCTTCAGGTCACCCTGCCGGCCACTGCGCTGAAGGAGGCCGTGAACCGCGTGGCCGTCCTGGCCGACAAGAACGCGAACAACCGCGTGGAGTTTCTGGTGTCGGAAGGCACGCTGAGACTCGCTGCGGAAGGAGACTACGGCCGCGCCCAGGACACGCTGAACGTCACGCAGGGGGGAAGCGAACCTGCCATGAGCCTTGCCTTTAATGCCCGGCACGTCCTTGATGCGCTGGGTCCCATCGAGGGAGAGGCGGAACTTCTCTTCAGTGGCTCCACAACGCCCGCCATCTTCCGTGCGGCGGGCGGCGGGGGGTACATGGCGGTGATGGTCACGCTGCGCGTTTAAGAGGCTCTTGAGAGGCGGGACGGGGCATTGATGGGTTGGCCCCGTCCTCTCTTTTTGACCGGGTGACAGCCCGAATTGTTTCTTAGCAGAGTTTTCCACAAAAATTCTGCCTGTGGATAAAATCTGGGGATAACTTTTGCAGGAGAGGCCGGCAAGGCTGTTAAGGAAGAGAAATGCCTTTCCTGACACTGAATGGTCAGATTGCCTGTGAAAAAGCTGCAACAGACATTGTCCAGGATGGAAGATTCCTCGTTCGATTCAACTCTCTGTCGTCCTGGGCGGGAAATTTATCCACAGACTCGGTGCCTGTGGATAAAAACTGTGGATAACCTGCGTGGTGCTGCGGGTTGTGTGGTGTCCCCCGCAGGGTATGTGTACCGGGTACACTTCCGGACGTGTGGCTGACCGGCCGGCGCGTATAGTGGGCCTGTTGCACCGATCCCTCCTCACGTGGGAGGGCGGTGGCTTGTCAGGAGGTCCGTCATGAACATTGAAAAAGTCATCGGCCGTGAAGTGCTGGACTCGCGCGGAAACCCCACCGTGGAAGCCGAAGTGCACCTCGACAGCGGGTACGTGGGCCGCGCCATCGTGCCCAGCGGTGCCAGCACCGGCGCGCACGAAACCCTGGAACTCCGCGACGGCGACGCCGGCCGCTACCTGGGCAAGGGTGTCCTGAAGGCCGTGCAGAACGTGAACGAGGCCCTGGGCCCGGCCATCATCGGCCTGGACGCCAGCGAGCAGGCCGCGCTGGACCAGGCGCTCATGGACGTGGACGGCACCCCCAACAAGGGCAACATGGGCGGCAACGCCATCCTCGCCGTGAGTCTCGCCGCCGCCCGTGCCGCGGCCGAGGAACTGAACGTGCCCCTGTACCGCTACCTGGGCGGCAGCAACGCCAAGACCCTCCCGGTCCCCATGATGAACGTCATCAACGGCGGCGCGCATGCCGACAACAGCGTGGACTTCCAGGAGTTCATGGTGATGCCCGTGGGCGCCCCGACCTTCCGCGAGGCGCTGCGGTACGGCGCCGAGACCTTCCACACCCTGAAAAAGGTCCTGCAGGGCCGCGGGTACAACACGAACGTGGGCGACGAGGGCGGCTTCGCGCCGGACCTGAAGAGCAACGAGGAAGCGCTGGAAGTGCTGCTGGAAGCCATCCAGAAGGCCGGCTACGAGCCGGGCAAGGACATCGCCATCGCCCTGGACCCCGCCGTGACCGAGCTGTTCAAGGACGGCCAGTACCATCTGGAGGGGGAGGGCAAGGTCCTCTCCACCGCCGAGATGGTGGACTTCTGGGCCGACTGGGCCAGCCGCTACCCGATCGTGAGCATCGAGGACGGCCTGGCCGAGGATGACTGGGACGGCTGGGCGCAGCTGACGGCGCGCATCGGGGACCGCGTGCAACTGGTCGGGGACGACCTGTTCGTGACGAACCCCGAGCGCCTGCAGCAGGGCATCGACCGCAGCGTCGGGAACGCCATTCTGGTGAAGGTGAACCAGATCGGCAGCCTGACGGAGAGCATGGACGCCATCGAGCTCGCCAAGCGCAACCGGTACGGCACCGTGATCAGCCACCGCAGCGGGGAGTCCGAGGACGCCTTCATCGCGGATCTGGCGGTCGCCACCAACGCCGGGCAGATCAAGACCGGCAGCGCCAGCCGCAGTGACCGCATCGCGAAGTACAACCAGCTGCTGCGCATCGAGGATCAGTTGGGAGACCGGGCCGTGTACCTGGGCCGCAAGGCCCTGAGGTAAGTCAGGTGACCTGGGCGGCCAGCGGGAGGGTTCGGGCTGGCCGCCGCGTCACTGAGAGCGTGGAAGTGGTTCCACAAGCGAGGACAGCATGAAACACTTTGACCGGGCGACCAAGATCGTCGCCACCATCGGCCCCGCCAGCCGCGACCCGGAAACCCTGGGTCGCATGATCGACGCCGGCATGAACGTCGCCCGCCTGAACTTCAGCCACGGCAGCCAGGACGACCACCGCCAGACCGTGCAGATGATCCGCGACATCGCCGCGAAAAAAGGCGTCAGCGTGGGCATCCTGCAGGACCTTCAGGGCCCCAAGATCCGCGTGGCACGCTTCCGCGACGGGCAGGTCACTCTGAACGGCGGCGACAAGTTCGTGATCACCATGGACGACGTCGAGGGCGACGAGACCCGCGTGGGCACCACCTACAAGGCCCTCGCGGACGACGTGCAGCCCGGCATGACCCTACTGCTCGACGACGGCAACATGGCCCTGCGCGTGGACCACGTCTCCGGCCGGGACATCCAGACGACCGTGCTGATCGGCGGCGTCCTGAAGAACAACAAGGGCATCAACGTGCCCGACGCGGACCTGAGCGTTCCCGCCCTGTCCGACAAGGACGTCTCCGACATGGAGTTCGGCGCGCAGCTCGGCGTGGACTGGGTGGCGCTCAGCTTCGTGCGCAGCCGCGACGACCTGCTGCTCGCCCGCCACTACCTCGCCCGGCACGGCTCCCGCGCCAAGCTGATGGCTAAGATCGAGAAACCCCAGGCGGTCGAGCGTTTCACCGACATTCTGAAGGAAGTGGACGGCGTGATGGTCGCCCGCGGCGACCTGGGCGTCGAGATGCGCCCCGAGCAGGTGCCCACCATCCAGAAGACCATCATCCGCATGTGCCGCGAGGCCGGGAAACCCGTGATCACCGCCACGCAGATGCTGGAAAGCATGATCAACCTGCCCCGCCCCACCCGCGCCGAGGCCTCGGACGTGGCGAACGCCATCTACGACGGCACCGACGCCGTGATGCTTTCCGCCGAGTCCGCGTCCGGGCAGTACCCGATCGAGGCGGTCGCCATGATGGACCGCATCGCTCGGGAAGCCGAGGCCAGCGAACATTACGCGCTGATGCAGCGCCAGCTGCTGCTGGACGCCGAACTGGCCCAGGACGCCATCGCGCACTCCGCCTGCCACATCGGGGAGAAGCTGGAGGCGTCGGCCATCGTGACCTTCACCAGCACAGGCGGCGCGGCCGTGCGTGTCAGCAAGAACCGCCCGCCGCTGGCGATCCTGGCCCTCACCCCGAACGAGCAGGTGCGCAACCAGATGACCCTGCTGTGGGGCGTGGTGCCCATGCTCAGCGAGGACCCGCACAACACCGACGACATGGTGCGCATCGCCAACGATGAACTGAAGAAGAGCCGCCTGGCGGACATTGGCGACCGGTACGTGATCACGGCCGGTGTGCCGTTTGGCGTGCGTGGTACCACGAACATGCTGCGTGTGGAACGCCTGCGCGAGGACAGCAGCCAGCAGGTCACCTACCTCTAAGCCCTGGTCATGCAGGACCGCCGCTGACCCCGAGGTGGGGTTCAGCGGCGGTTTCCTGTGGCCGCAATTCACCGACAGATGAGAACTTCTGGTCTGACGTCTCGTGATGGGACAGTCAGGTTTTTATCCACAGCGACGACGATTTCCACATCCTGCCTGTGGATAACCTGTTTGGTGGCATCTGTCTCGCCGCCACCAGCACACGGTTTTTCGTTCAGACACTTTCCACAATTCCCTGTGTATAACTTCCCGGGCCGGTCCGTTCAGATCCAAGAAGTTCGTTCAATTGTCAAGACTCCGTGAAGACCGATGGAAACAGGGTTTCTCAGCTGCTCAGGACAAGGCGGGCGAACTTATCCTTGCCTTTCTGCAGGACCAGACCCCCCTCCTTCTCCAGGTCCGTGCGCTGCACCTGCCCCTGTGGGTCCACGTACGGCTCGCCGTGCACCTTCAGACCCCGGTTCTGAATCAGCTTCCGGGCCGCGCCGTTGCTGGGCTCCAGGCCCGCCAGCACCACCAGCTTCGCCATGCTGATCCGCCCCGGGTCCACACTGTCGTCCAGCTCGGCAGCGGCCACGCTCACAGTGGGCAGGTTCTCGGGAATGCCGCCCTTCGCCACCGACCGAAAGCGGGCCTCCGCGCTGTCCAGGTCCGCGCCCGGGTGGAACCATGCGACCACCTCGCGGGCCAGTTCCCGGTGCGCCGCGACCGGATGCACCGCCAGCAGCTCCGCCATACGCTCGCCGGGCAGGTCGGTCAGCAGCGTGAAGTAGTTCTCCAGCAGCGGGTCAGGCACCTTCATCAGCTTCGCGAACATGACGTGCGGCTCGTCCGTCAGGCCGATGTAGTTGTCCAGGCTCTTGGACATCTTCTCCACGCCGTCCAGCCCCACCAGCAGCGGCAGCGTCAGCACCACCTGCGGCTCCTGCCCGTAATCCTTCTGCAGGGCCCGCCCGACCAGGTTGTTGAACAGCTGGTCCGTGCCGCCCAGCTCCACGTCCGCATTCAGGGCCACGCTGTCGTACCCCTGCGTGAGCGGGTACAGCAGCTCGTGCATGCTGACCGGCGTGCCCGCCTGAAGCCGCTTGGTGAAATCGTCCCGTTCCAGGATGCGCGCCACCGTGTACTTCGCGGTCAGGCCGATGATGTCCTTGTACCCCATCTGCTCCAGCCACTCACTGTTGTACCGGATCTCCAGCACCTCGGGCTCCTGCCGCAGGATCAGCCGGCACTGCTCCAGGTAACTCTGCGCGTTCGCCCGCGCCTCCTCCAGGCTCAGCGGCGGCCGGGTCTTGCTCTTCCCGGTCGGGTCACCGATCGTGGCGGTGAAATCCCCGATCAGCATGATCACCTTGTGCCCCAGGTCCTGGAACTGCCGCATCTTGCGCAGGATCACCGCGTGCCCCAGGTGCAGGTCCGGGCGCGTCGGGTCGGCGCCCAGCTTCACGCGCAGGGGCGCGCCCTTCTCCAGCTTGCGTCTCAGGTCCGCCTCGGACACCAGGTCCACCACGCCCCGTTTCAGGACCTCCAGCTGCTCGGCGACCGGCACGTTCCGGCGAATTTCCGTTTCCACGTTCGTCATATGCACCTCAATAGGGAAGGCGGCGTACTCGTGACTTACGAATACGCCGCCTTCAGGTTGAAATTCAGGTCACGACGCGACCCCACCCTGGCGGCAGGGCGGATACGCACGTCGGGTCGGACGCCTCATGCCGCGGAGAATAGCAGACCGGAAAACCGCCGGACGCTGCCGGTTCAGACGATAGAATCCGGCATGATTTCGTCGCTCCAGCCACCTTTCTTCCAGGCTCTGGGAGACTCGAAGCGGGTGCTGCTTGCTGGAATGGGCGGCGGGTTCGACGTGTTCTGCGGGCTGCCGCTGTACTTTGCGCTGCGGGAACAGGGCGTGGAGGTCACTCTGGCCAACCTGTCCTTCACGTCCTTTCATCCCCTGGACCCTCGGCCGCTCACGCCATCCCTGCTACTTGTGACACCTGATCTTCCACCCCATGGGCGCACATACTTCCCTGAGCTTCACCTGGCCCGCTGGTTGGACGCCGTGGGAGAGCCGGCGCGCGTGTTCGCCTTCGAGAAGACGGGAGTGCAGCCTCTTCTGGGCAGCTACCGCGCCCTGGTCCAGCAACTGGCGGCGGATACGGTCATTCTGGTGGATGGGGGAACGGACGCTCTGATGCGTGGCGATGAGGCTGATCTGGGCACGCCGCACGAGGACGCCGTGAGCCTGACGGCTGTGAACGAATTGAATGGCGTGAGGTCGTTCATGGTGAGCCTGGGCTTCGGAATTGACGCGTTTCATGGTGTCAGTCACTGGAACGTCCTGGAAGCGACCGCTGAGATTGCGCGCGCAGGCGGGTTCCTGGGGGCTTTCAGTCTGACGCCCGATATGGGGCCCGTGCAGAAGTACCGGGAGGCATGTGAGGCCGTATTCAAGCAGATGCCGCGGCACGTCAGCATCGTAAACGCGTCCATTCTCGGGGCCATCCTCGGTGAGTACGGCAACATTCATGCCACGGACCGGACGGGCGATTCCGAACTGTGGATCAACCCGCTCATGGCGCAGTACTGGTGCTATGACCTGCCAGCGGTGGCAGGGCGGTTACAGTACCGGAAAGCCTTGTTGGGCACCCACACGATGTCCCAAGTGGATCAGGTGATCCACGCACACCGGGAAAGCGTTGCCCTCCGGTCCCGGCACATCCTGCCGATTTAGAGTGAGTCCTATGAAGACGGTGTCTGACCTGCGTTCGACGTTTCCCCGGTCGGGGAGCCTGGAGTGGATCGGGCTGCGCGGCGTGCGGCGCGGGCCGATGCAGAGCGTGCTGGAGGTCGAGATTCACCCACTCGTGGGCGTGATAGGGGACAAGGGGAAGCTCGCGCCGCCCCGCCTGACGGCCCTGACCGGGGATGCGGGTGAGGTGCTGCCCGCGGAGGGAGGCCCTCCGGTCCGGCCGGAGTCGGGCGGGCGTGGGAAGCGGCAGGTGACGCTGATTCAGGCGGAGCACCTGCCGGTGATCGCCGCGCTGCTGGGCCGGGACGTGGCGGAGGTCACACCGGACCTGCTGCGGCGCAATCTGCTGGTGTCCGGGATCTCCGTGCAGGCTTTGAAGGACCGCCGCTTCCAGGTGGGGGACGTGATCCTGGAGGGCACCGGCGACTGCCACCCATGCTCGCGCATGGAAGAGAACTTCGGACCCGGGGGGTACAACGCCGTGCGGGGGCATGGGGGCATCACGGCCCGGGTGGTTCAGGGCGGCGTGGTCCGCGCCGGCGACCGGGTGCGGGCCCTGTGACGTGGCCGCGGTGAGGGCGGTCTGGCCGGTGCTGGACGCCCGGCTGGAGGCAGTGCTGGCGCTGATCCGGGCGGAGGTGCATGCGGATATCGGGTCGGATCACGCACATCTGCCCATCCGCGTGGTGCAGGAGGGCCGGGCGGAGCGGTGCGTGGTGGTGGAGGTGAACCCGGGGCCGCTGGGGCACGCGCGGGCCAGCGTGGCGCGGTCCGGCCTGGGAGCGCGCGTGGAGGTGCGGGAGGGAAACGGCTTTGATCCCCTGGATGCGGGCGAGGTGGACAGTGCCAGCCTGACCGGGATGGGGGCCGCCACGATCCTGGGGGTGCTGGAACGGGCGGGGGAGAAGCTCCCGGGCGCGCTGGTTCTTCAGCCGAACGACTCGCCACTGCCCCTGCGGATGTGGGCACGGGCGAGCGGGTACCACCTGACGGCCGAGCGGATGGCGGCGGGGTACTGGGCGTATCCGGTGCTGCGCCTGGAACGGCGGCCAGGGCTGGACCCGGCGTACGCGGGGCTGCCCTTGGAGGCCGCGCTGCGCTACGGACCACTGCTCCTGCGCGGCCGGTCTCCGCTGCTGCTGGAGCAGGTGCAGCGGGACGTGGCGCGCCTGACCCCGCTGGCCGCGCCGGGCCGCCCGGCTGAGCGGGAACTGACCACGGCCCGCTCGGCCCTGCAGGTTCTGGAAGGCGCGTCCTGACGCGGCAGAATTGACGGGACAATAAAAAAGCCGCCCTCTTCGGCGGTGATAGGAAAAATATAGCGCGGTATGCAGGGCCTGTCAATCGCATGCATGGAGCGGAGACTGGCCCTCCAGCACATTCTTTTCTGTGCCGCTACGGTCCCGGCTGAATAGAGGAGCGGCGAAGGGCTGCCCCTTCGCCGCTCTGCCATTGATAGGGTTTTACCGGGCGACTTCCACGGCACGGCTCTCGCGGACCACGGTGACCTGCACCTGGCCGGGGTACTCCATGTCCTGTTCGACGCGCCCGGCGATGTCGCGGGCGAGCAGGGTCGCCTGGGCGTCCGTGACCTTTTCGGGTTGCACGATCACGCGCACCTCGCGCCCGGCCTGGATAGCGTAGGCCTGCTGCACGCCGGGGAACGACACGGCGATCTGTTCCAGCTGCTCAAGGCGCCGCACGTACGATTCGAGTTCCTCGCGCCGCGCGCCGGGCCGGGCGGCGCTGATGGCGTCGGCGGCAGCGACGAGCACGCTGTACAGCGTCTCGCCGTTTTCCGGGTCATGGTGGTGGGCGATCGCGTCGATGACCTCGGCGGGTTCCCCGAAGCGTTTGGCGAGGTTGATGCCGATCTCGACGTGGGTGCCGTCGATCTCGCGGTCGATGCTCTTGCCGACGTCGTGCATCAGGCCGGCGCGGCGGGCCATGCCGGCGTCCAGACCGAGTTCGTCGGCCATGATGCCGGTCAGGTGGGCGACCTGGATGCTGTGCTTCAGGACGTTCTGGCCGTAGCTGGTGCGGAAGTACATGCGGCCCAGCAGCTGCACCAGCCCGGGCTTGAGGCCCACCACGCCGGATTCGATGGCGGCCTCCTCGCCCTGGGCGTGAATGAAGGCCTTCATCTCGTCCTGGGCCTTGTGGACCATCTCCTCGATGCGGGTGGGGTGGATGCGGCCGTCGGCGACCAGGGCGTCCAGGACGTGCCGGGCGACCTCGCGGCGGACGGGGTTGAAGCTGCTGAGGATCACCGCTTCGGGCGTGTCGTCGATGATCAGGTCCACGCCGGTCAGCGCCTCGAAGGCGCGGATGTTGCGGCCCTCGCGGCCGATCAGGCGGCCTTTCATGGCGTCGCTGGGGATCGGCACGACCGACACGCTCAGCTGGGCGCTGGTTTCAGAAGCGCTGCGCTGGATGGCCTGCGCGATGATGTGCCGCGCGGATTTCTTCGCGTCGGCGGTGGCGCGCTCGTGCATGGCCTTCACGCGGATGGCCTTTTCCTCTTCCAGTTCAGCGTCCAGTTTCCCGAGGATCTGCTCGCGCGCGACCTCCGGGGAGAGCTGGGCGACCTCGTAGAGTTTCAGGTCCACCTGCCGCAGCCGCTCGGCGACCTCGGCCTCGTGCGCGGCGAGCTGGCGGTGACCCTGTTCCAGCCGTTCTTCCAGCGCGTCGAGCTTGTCGCCGCGCGCGTCGAGCTGTTCGGCGCGGCGGTTGAGGCGTTCGATCTCGCGGGTGAGTTCGTCGCGTTCCCGGCGGGTTTCCTTCCGGTCGGCGGAGAGCGCCTCGCGGGTCTGCGCGGCCTCGTGGCGGGACTGTTCTCGTTCGGTTTCCAGCTGCTGGCGCAGACTGGCGATGTGCTCGGCCTGGCTGCTCAGCTGCGCGCTCTGCGCGGCGACCTGCGTTTCGCGTTCGGCCGCGTCCTGAAGGCGCCGGTCGGCGTCCTGGATGCGGCGTTCGGCGTCCTGAAGTCTGCGGGTTGCTTCCTCGGTCTGTCTGCCTGACTCCTGTCTGGCCTGGTCCGCCTGCTCACGCATGGCGCGGGCGTCATGTTCTGCCTGCGCCCGGATGCGCTCTGCTTCCGCTCGGGCTTCCTGTTGCAGGCGGTCGTCGATCTGCGTGCGCGCGCGGCGCCCGCTGGACTGCCCTCCGAAGAAACCCCCGACCAACCCCGCCAGGAGCGCAATAATCACGAAAAGCCATTCCATGATTCAGCTCCTTTCGGTTTATACACGGCGGCCCCCGACCGGCGGGCGCCGCCTGAAAAACACGGTGTGAAATCGAACGGCTCCCGGCGGGACGATGGCCTGCGGTTGTCGTTCGCCTTGCAGTCTAGCGGCAAATCACAGGATTCTGACAGGAGTGCCCGCCCGGACCGCCGGGCGCGGGGTGCCGGGGGCCGGAAAGGAAAAACCCCGCCTCGGGGGCGGGGTCCGTCGCGTTCGTTCTGCTCTTACTTCTGGGCGTGAACGACGAGCTTCATGGGGATGGTGACTTCGGGGTGGGCGCGGTAGGAGATGTCGTACTCGCCAATTTCCTTGACGGTTTTCGGCATCTCGATGCGGCGCTTGTCCACGTCGAAGCCCAGCTTGTCCAGGCTGCCGGCCACGTCGGCGTTGGTCACCGCGCCGTAGATCTTGCCTTCGCCGGCGCGGACGCTGAGTTCCACGGCGACGCCGTTCAGGCGGCTGGCCAGGTCCTCGGCTTCGGCTTTTTCCTTGGCCTGGATCTTCTGGCGGCTGCGGATCTGGGCTTCCAGCGTGCGCATGTTGCTGGTGGTGGCGGGGGTGGCGATGCCCTGGGGGATCAGCCAGTTGCGGGCGTAGCCGTCTTTGACGTTCACGACGTCGCCGGTCTTGCCGAGCTTGCCGGGTTCAAGAAGAATCACTTGCATGTCAATTCTCCTTATTTCCGGACGAGCTTCTCGGTGTAGGGCAGCAGGGCGAGCTGGCGCGCGACCTTAATGGTCTGCGCGATGCGGCGCTGGTGCTTGGTCGAGAGGCCCGTGCGGCGGCGGGGGAGGATCTTGCCCGTGTCGCTGATGAAGCGGCGGAGCATTTTCACGTCTTTGTAGTCGGTGATTTCCAGTTCTCCGATGGAGAACGGATCAACCTTGGGCTTGCGGGGACGCTTGGGTCCCTTGCCGCGCGGCTTGCGCTCGGCGTTGTTGCCTTGGGTCATGGAGAATTCCTCGTGCCTGCGCGCCTGCTGGTCCTGAAGTCAGGGCTCAGAAGGGCAGGTCTTCTTCCTCGGGTGGGAAGTCGTCGAGACCTTGGTCAATATCTAAGCCGCCCGAACGGTTCCCGGTGGTCGCCCGCTGCTGGTAACCGGAGTTACCCTGCGGGCGCGCCGTGCTGCCCGTGGTCTGACGGGGCGCGGCGGGGGAGGCAGCGTACCCGGATTGTCCGGGAGCGGCGCCTCGGGACAGGCTTTCGACTCTCGTCGCTTCTACTTTGGTGCTGTTGCGCTTGTTGCCTTCGCGGTCGGTCCACGCCTCGTTCACGAGCCGGCCCTGCACGACGACGGGGTCGCCTTTTTTCAGGTCCTTGTGCGCTTCGGCCAGGTCACGCCACAGGGTCACGTCGATCCAGTGGGTTTTTTCCTGGCGCTGGCCCTGGCGGTCGTTCCAGGTCTCGTTCACGGCCAGGCCGAGTCCGAGCACGGCGTCACCGGCGGGGGTGTAGCGCAGTTCGGGGTCGCGGGTCACGTTCCCGATCAGGATGACCTCGTTCATGCCACTGCCCATGCGCACGCCGCCTCCGGCGTCCTGCACGAGTTCAGGGGCGTAGCCGAGCTGCTCCATGCGCAGCGCCTTGACGCGCACCATGCTGCGTTTGCCACCTTCCGGGGCTTCCCACTGGCTGTACTCCAGGCTGCCTTCGACCATCACGGCGTCGCCGCCTTTGAGGTTGCGTTCGGCCTGCCACTCGGCGGGTTTGCCGAGAATGGAGACGCGGTGGTACCAGGGGAGTTTGCGCTCGCGTCCGTCGTTGCCGATCACGTGGTCTTCACCGGCGATGGTGGCTTCGAACACGGCGGTGCCGCTGGGGGTGTAGCGCAGTTCGGGGTCGCGGGCGAGTGCGCCGATCAGGTAGACGTGGTTCATGCCTCTGGCCATGACTGGGTGCTCCTTTGTTGCTGGCGATTGAGTCCGGGGACTCGTACTGGGGGTGCTTGCTTGCTTGCGTTGGCCTTTGCAGGTTGACCGGAGTATAACAAGCTGCGGCTCGTTACGTCAATACCGTAAAGGTGCGGTCCCGGCAAACGGGGCCTCAGGCCTTCTTGGTCTTCCACTCCGGGCGGTCCTTGACCACCAGGACGCGGCGCACGTGGTCACGCAGGCGCAGGCTGCTCGCGATGTCCTTTTCAGGGTTGCCACCGGCCTTGATGGTGTACATCAGGTAGTAGCCCTCGCGGTCCTTGCCCACCTGGTAGGCGAGGCGGCGGTTGCCGACGTCGTCCAGGTTCGTGATCTCGGCACCGGCCGTCTTCAGGGCGTTCTCGATGTACTCCTTTTCGGTCTGGAGCTGCTCGCCGCTGAGGTTGGGGTTCAGGATCAGGTTCAGGTCGTACTGGTTCATGATTCACCTCCTTGACGCGTCCACTGGCAGGGTCGGGCCTCGCCGGGCAGCGCAACTCACCACACTACCAGACTCCGCCCCCCATGACCAGAGCTGCCCGGCCGATGCCCCCGGGAAGCCCGTCCCGTACCCTGGGGCATGACCGATACCCCCGGCACGGCCGAGCCGCAGCACCCGATCGACGGCATCCTCGACATCCTGAAAGAAGCGGTGGAAGGCGGCACGCCCGGCCAGCCCACCTCGTTCCTCGACGGCACCAGGGCTGACGGCAGCGGCAATCACGGCCTGCTCGCCACCGTGGACGGCCTCAGCGCCGCGCAGGCCAGCCAGGACGTGCACGGCACCAGCGTCGCCGGACAGGCGCGGCACACCGCCTTCCACATGGAGGTGATCGTCGCCTGGGAACGCGACGGCCAGCGCGGCCCCTTCGACTGGAAAGGCAGCTTCCACCCCGCGCAGGTCAGCGACAACGAATGGACCGAGCTGCGCGCCCGGGTCCGGTCCGCCTACGAGGCTCTCGTCACCTTCGCCCGCAGCCAGAAGGACCAGCCCGTCACCGGCGACCTGACCGGCGGCCTCAGCGGCGGTGTCGCGCACGTCACCTACCACCTGGGCGCCATCCGGCAGCAGCTCAAGGTCGTGGAGTGACGCCCTCACCCCTCCAGGTGAGCATCGGCGCCGGCGAGCAGCAGTGGGACGGCTGGACGCCCACCCAGAAAGCCGACCTGAACCTGCTGGACCCTGAATCCTTCGCGCGCTGGTTCGGGGACCGCCGCGCCGACGCGCTGCTGTGCGAACACGTCTGGGAACACCTCACCGAGGAAGAAGGCCGCGCCGCCGCCCGTCTGTGCTTCCGCTACCTGACCCCCGGCGGGTGGCTGCGCGTCGCCGTCCCCGACGCGAACTTCCCCGACCCGGAGTACCAGCGGACCGTGCAGGTCGGCGGCCCCGGCCCGGCCGACCACCCCGCCGCCGACCACAAGGTCGTGTACGACCACCGCCGGCTCACCGCCGTCTTCCAGGAGGCCGGCTTCGAGGTCGAGCTCCTGGAGTACTGCGACGACACCGGACAGTTCCACGCGCACCGCTGGGACCCGCAGACCGGCCCCATCTACCGCTCCCTGGCCCTCGACCACCGCAACGAGGCCGCCCGGCAGGGCCGCGGCCCCCCCGGCTTCGTGTCCCTGATCCTCGACGCCCGCCGGCCCACGGAGCCCCCCGCATGACCGTCCGCCCCTTCCAGCCCACAGACGCGCCCGCCTGGGTGGGCCTGACCAACCGCGTCCTGAACCGGCACACCACCCTGGACGCCTGGCAGGCGGACGAAACCCGCCGCCCCCCGGACCGCCTCCACTGCCGCTGGGTGACCGAACAGGACGGAAGCGTGGTGGGCACCGCCGCCCTGTACGAGTGGGCCTTCGCCCCGCCCGGCTACCTGCACGCCCAGGTGCTCGTGCACCCGGCCGCCCGCCGCCAGGGCCGCGGCGCCGCGCTGGCCGCCCGGCTGCTGGCCACCGCCCGCGAGACCGGCGCGGCCGGCCTCCAGGCGGACGTGAGCGACGCCGCCCCGGACAGCCTCCGCTGGGCGCAGGCGCGCGGGTTCGTGCACGCCGCGCACCGCTTCACCTCCGAACTGGACCTGCGCACCTTCGACCCCGGCCCCTTCCAGCCCCGCCTGGACCGCGTGACCGAGCAGGGCGTCACCATCACCGACCTCGCCGGCGCCGACGAGGCCGCGCTGGACCGCTACCTGAACTTCGTCGCGGACCGCCTCCCGGACACCCCGGACCTCGCCGGCCACCCCCGCTGGCCCCTCGCGCAGGTCCGCGAAACCCTGCACCTGGACCGCGACCCGCGCCCGGAATGGCTGGTGCAGGCCCTCGCTCCGGACGGCACACTCCTCGGCATCAGCGCCCTGGTCCACTACCGCGACATGGCGTACAACGAATTCACCGCCGTGCACCCTCAGGCGCGCGGACGCGGCCTGGCCCTGCCCATGAAACTCCACGCCATCCGCCGCGCCCAGGAGGCCGGGCTGCGCACCATGCGCACCAACAACCACAGCCGCAACGCCCCCATGATCGCCGTGAACGACCGCCTGGGCTTTGTCCGGCAACCCGGCCGCTTCGAGCTGCACCTGCCCCTGCGATAGACGACCGACGGGCCGCACAGATCCTCTATGGGGCTGGACAAAGTTCTCGGATGAGTCAGGCACGGTGTTGCCGGGTCTCGATAGCAGACATCTGCCTTAAAGGGACGGGCGCCTCAGAGCTCTAGACCCTGAGGCGCCCGTCCTTCCTGCTCAGTCCCCGAGAGCCCAGTCGAAGCTGTCGCGGGCGCGGGCTTTCATGGCCTGCACGGCCGTCCAGTCGGGCGCAGTGCGCTGCAGCACCTGCGCACTCAGGGCAGGCGCGTCGAAGAACGTGGGGTGCGTGGGGGCGCCCGCGTCGGCGCAGAAGCCTTGCACCTTCGGGTCGTAGGCGATCCCGGCGAACGGCACGCCGGCCGCCGCGGCCAGGATTACGGCGTGCAGGCGCACGCCCACGACGAAGCCCGCCCCGGCGATGGCGTCCAGGGCCGTCTGCGGGTCCCGGGTGCTCAGGACGCGGTCGGCGCCCAGGCTGTGGGCGGCCGCGTCGTCCTGTTC
Organism: Deinococcus ficus; assembly: GCF_003444775.1. Lineage (NCBI taxonomy): Bacteria > Thermotogati > Deinococcota > Deinococci > Deinococcales > Deinococcaceae > Deinococcus > Deinococcus ficus. The sequence goes on from NZ_CP021081.1 coordinate 17,173, forward strand.
CGGCATGAAACTCAGGGCGATCACGGTGCGGCCCTCGGCGCGCAGGGCGCGGGTCACCTCGGCCAGGGTGGCGGTGGCGTCCGTGACGTCGCCGCGCGGGGCGAGCACAACCACGTTCGGGTCGGGCGTGAGGCCGGGGGTGGGCGTGAGCAGCAGGGCCGGGTCGCCGCCGAGTTGTGCCGGAACGCCGAGCTTGCGCAGGGTGTCCACGCTGCCCTGGTCCCGCACGATCACCTTCACGCCGGCCAGGGCGCGCTTCACCTTTTCCCCGCCGGCCGGGGAGAGGGGCCCCACGCTCTGGTTGAAGACCACGACGCGCTTGCCCAGCCGCTTGGCGAGGGCGATGACGGCCAGGTAGTAGGCCAGGGTGCGGCCGCTCGTCTTGTCCTGCAGCAGGCCGCCCCCGCCGGAGAACAGCGCCTGGGCGCCGGCGACGGCGCGCAGCAGTGCCAGAGGCTGCATCCGCGCGGCACTGTGGCAGCCGCACTCGCGGGTGGTGCCGGCCGGGTCGTTGGAAAGCAGCAGGGGCTGCACGCCCCGCGCCTGCAGTTCCCGGCTGATCGCCAGGGCGATGGCCTCGTCCCCGGTGTTTCCGAAGCCGTAGTAGCCGCTGACCGTCACGCGTTTTACGGCCGCCATGTCAGTTCAGCTCCCGCGGGGCCTGCCCGCCGTTCCAGCCGCCGTAGGTGTTCCAGGTGCGGATCAGCCACTTCAGGACCTCCACCGCGATCAGGCCCACCACCAGACCCACGCCCAGCCCGATGAAGGCCCGGGTGGCGCTGATCAGCAGGGGCGTGTGGAAGTGGCTGAAGGTATTCAGGATGCTGGCCTGTCCCATCACGCCGCCCAGCAGGCCCAGCGCGCCCAGGTAGCCGGGCAGCACGCCCGACAGGCCCACCAGCAGCAGCGGGTGCCCCAGCACCTCCTTGAAGCGCGGGCGGATGATGGCGTCCTGCAGGTCCTGACGGATCTTCGCCTCGGTGTTGCTCACGCCGACGCTGGACGTGTTCCCGCGCCGCAGGAACGCCACCGCGAAGGCCGCGCCGGCCAGCCCCAGGATCAGGAGATCCCCGGTGGAGAACGGCCGACGGAAGAGGTCCTGCGCGGTCCGCCGGATGTCCTGGCGGGGCAGGAAGCTCAGCAGCACCAAGCCCAGGGGGGCCAGCAGCGTGAGGCCCACTCCGCGGAAGGGGTCGAGACCCAGCATGCTGTCGCGGCTGGCGCCCAGCGCGGACACGAACAGCACGCCCAGCAGGCTCAGGCCGGTGGCGATGAACCAGTCGGTGATCCGCGCGCGGCGCAGCACGATGCCCAGCGCCGGGAAGGTGATCGCGGCGATCAGCGCGAAGGCCGGGAAAGGCTGCAGGCCGTTCAGGGCCAGCGCCCCCAGGCCCGCCAGGCCCGCCACGAGCAGGCCCACGCGCGGCAGCGGGTAGCTCAGGCCCAGCAGCAGCAGCGCCGCCAGCGGCCCCAGCAGGCTCAGGGCGCGCAGCAGGCTGCTGGGATCGTAGTTGCGGATTTCGGGCGTGCCGACCTCGATGCCGGCGCGGTCCAGCTGCCCGCCCAGGCGGGTGAGGAACGCGTCCGTCTCCGCCTGCGTGGGGAAGGGCCGCAGGTACAGCAGCCGCTGCGTGCGCTCCCGCGCGGCCAGGGCGTACTTGCTGGCGACCTCCTCGGGGCTCAGGCGGCCCTGCCAGGTGGCGTTCAGGCTGAACATGCGCGCGGCTGTGCGGCCCCGGATCAGGTCGTTCAGGCCGGTCTGCCTGGACCCCTCGATCAGGGCGGGCACGCGGTTGCCGAGCTTCTCCCGGATGGCCTGCAGTTGCTCGGGGTCGCGGGCGCCGATCACCTCGGTGCCGTTGAACGCGATGAACGGCACGTCCGGCCAGTCCGCCCCGACGTTCAGGACCCGCTGGTCGTCGTAGGGACGGTACAGGGTCACGTAGCCCTGGGACTTCAGGCTGTCGATGAGCGCCGTGTCGGGCCCGGCCGGCAGGAACCGCGGGTCGATCGGCCACTCGTACCAGGTCTGCCCGCCGATGGTGCGCTCCTCGATCAACGCCTGGAAGTTGAAGCGTCTGGCGAGGTCCTCCACGGTGCCGGCCTCGATGGACCGCAGGTACGTCTTCTGCGGGTCGATGCCCGGCAGGTCCGGGTTGCGGGACTTGAGGTCCGCGCCGCTGAGCAGCAGCGCCCGGCCCTTCTGCACGGCCGACCCGACCACGTCCTCGTACACCGCGACGCCGTTCACGCCCAGCGAGCGGTAGTGCGCGAGCAGCGTCTCCGGGGTCTGCCCGGTTTCCTTGGCCTGCGCGGCCAGGGCGGGGTAGTCCATGACCAGCGCCACGGTCTTCTCGCTGTTCTCGAAGGCCACCCGGTCGGCGGCCAGCAGCGCGGCCGGCACGGCGCTCAGGGCCAGCACCCCCAGCAGCAGCGGTTGCAGGCGGTGGCGGGTGGGGGCGGGCAGGCCGTTGGGGGGCAGGGTCAGGTCAGGGTCCGCGGGGGACGGGCGGGAAACGCTCACCCGTTCATCCTAAACGCAGAGCCCTGCCTCGGGACCGGCCCGGGGAGTGAGACAGGGACCAGTCGGGAGGCGGCGCGGCAGTTCACCCCGGCACGCTAGGCGGCCGGGACCCGGCGCGCGTCCGCCCAAAGGTGCAGGGGCGGGCTGCGGGCTCAGACGGTCGCGCGGATGCGGGCGGCCAGCATGTCCAGTGCGGGCTCGTTCATGCCGCCGTGGGGGATGATCACGTCCGCGTAGCGTTTGGTGGGTTCCACGAAACTCAGGTGCATGGGCCGCACGAACTCCAGGTACTGGTGAATCACGCTGTCCGGCGTGCGGCCGCGTTCCTGCGTGTCGCGCAGCAGGCGGCGGATGAAGCGCACGTCCGCGTCGGCGTCCACGAAGACCTTCAGGTTCATGCGGTCGCGCAGGGTCTCGTCGTACAGCGCGAAGAAGCCCTCCAGCACCACCACGCCCGCGGGCAGCACGGTGGTCGTGCGGTCGCTGCGGGTGTGCTGCGTGAAGTCGTATTCCGGCATCCCGATCGGCACGCCGGACAGCAGGGCGTCCAGGTGCTCGCGCAGCAGCGGCCAGTCGAACGCCGCCGGGTGGTCGTAGTTGGTGCTCAGGCGCGCGTCGAAGGGAATGCCGGACTGGTCGCGGTAGTAGTTGTCCTGGTTCAGGACCGCCACGCCGCTCCCGCCGACCGTCTCGATCACGCGCCGGGTAACGGTCGTCTTGCCACTGCCGGACCCGCCCGCCACGCCGATCACGAAGGGGCCGCTGTGCCCGGTCAGGCCCTCGCGTGGCAAGTCGTGCCCGCCCCGGCCCTGGTCGCCGCTCACGCGCGCCCCAGGCTGCCGATCAGGTCGATGCGCCGCTCGGCCATGCGGCGCGCCACCACGTGCGGCGCTTTCATGTACGTCTCGGCGGCCGCCACGATCCGGCTCACCGTGGTGTACACCTGCTCGGCCGCCTGCGGGGCGTCCGCGCCGGTGGCTGCGGCGATCAGCCCGGCCGCGTTGATCGCGTAATCCGGGATGTAGATGATCCCCGCCTCCTTCACGGCCGCCTCCCCGTTGCGGGTCAGGGGGTGGTGCTCCCCGCCGGCGATCAGGCGGCACTGCAGCCGCGTCACGTCCGCGGACTTGATGCTGTGCCCGTACCCGCAGGGGGCCAGCACGTCGCACGGCAGGTCCAGGATCTCGCTGCACGGCACGACCGCGCTGCCGTCCAGTTCCTCCGCGAGCGCCTGGGCCCGTTCGGGGCGGACGTCCGCCAGGGTGAGTTTGGCGCCCTCGCGGTGCAGGTGCCCGGCCAGCGCCCGGCCGACCGCCCCCACGCCCAGGATCGCCACGCGCACCCCGCGCATGCTCTCGCTGCCCAGCGCGTAGCGGGCGCTGGCCTTGATGCCGCGGTACACGCCGTACGCCGTGATGGCGCTGGTGTCGGTGTGCATGCCCAGCGTGCCCGGCGTCTCCTGCGCGAGAAACCCGATGTCCGAGGGGCCCACGCCGATGTCCTCGGTGAGGACCACCCGCGACTCCAGGGGACGCACCTGCCGGCCCAGCGCCCGGAACAGCGCCTCACGGGCGTGCGGGTCGTCCACGCCGGACTCCGGCATCATGACCACGCACGCACCCCCGCCGTAGTTCAGTCCGGCCAGCGCGGCCTTCAGCGTCAGGCTCTCCGAGAGGGCCAGGGCGCCTTTCAGGGCGATCGTCTCGTCCTGCTCGAACAGGCGCACGCCCGCGATGGCGGGGCCCAACACGGTGGAGTGAACGGCCAGGACGGCATGCAGGCCGCTGGGTGCATGTTGGATCAGGGTCACGGCCTCGTGACCACGCGACTGCATCTCGTCGAATATCAGCATCTGGACTCCTGGGGTTCTGGGGCGCGCCCGGCAGCTCCGGCACGGCCCTGGCGGGGCGGGTGCGGGCCCAGGGCGGCGCGACTCCCCGCAGGGTAGCACCGCACCCCGGCGTTCCGGGCGCCCCCGCGCCCTGAAAGAACGCTGTCAGGCCCGGCACGCCACCCTGAGCGAATGATGAAAGCCCCACCCATTGCCGCCCCGGGCCGACCGCCCGGCCCGGCGCGGTTCCCCGTGGCGGCGCGCAGGGGGCCGCGGGCCACCTGAGGGCCCGGGCGGCATTCCGGCGGTGACCGGGGCAGCATCACCAAGTACACTGAGTATCAGCTCACAAAGGGGGAGATGGAATGGAACGCATTGCACCGCTCGCCAAGATCCTGGCAGAAGCGAACGGAATTGACTGGGAGAAACTGAGCGGCACCGGCGAGGGCGGCATGATCGTCGAACAGGACATCCTCAACTACCTGTCCCGCGTCATGACCGGCGAGGAAGACCCGCCCTCCACCCCCGTGGACGCCCCGCCGCCCGACTGGAACGGCGAGGACATCCCCGGCGGCGGCATGTTCGACGCCAACATGCTCAAGGGCGCCGGCGTGGAAGAGGACATCGCCACCTTCGTCACCCAGACCCGCCCGGCCGCCAGCAGCGCCCCCAACGTGCCCGCCGCCACGCCCACCCGCCTGGAGGAAGAGGACTTCGAGCTGGACGACGAGCCGGTCAGCGCCCCCGCGCCGGTGACCCCTGCCCCTGCGGCCGCGGCCCCCGTGCTCCCGGTCACCCCGGACCCCGTGCCGGCGCCCGTCACGCCCGAACCTGCCGCCGCACCGGCGACCGCCGCGGCCGGGCTGGGCAGCCTGCTCTCCCGCCTGTACCACAAGGACCCCCCGGCGCCCCCCGTCACCCCGGAACCCGCCCCCGCGCCCGTGGTGGCCGAAGCGGCCCCGGCTGTCGTGGAGCCGCCCCGCATCCAGGTGAGTACCCCCGCGTTCACGCCCGCCCCGGTGGCCGAAGTGGCTCCCGTGGCCGTGGCCGAACCGGTTGTCGAGGAACCCGTCGCCGTGGAGCCCGAGCCGCAGACGGCCGTCATGCCGGAACCGGTCGTGGCCGAGCAGCCCGCCCCCGAAGCCGAGGTCAGCCCGGCCCCGGTCGCGGACGTCACCGAGCCCACCCCCGAACCCGAGGCACCCTTCGTTCCGGCTCCCCTGGCGCCCGCCGTGGCCGCGCAGCCGCAGGGTGATGCGGTCTGGTTCGGCACGTACCTGCGCCGTCAGGTGAACGTGCAGCCCGCCGCCACGCTGGTCGCGCAGCTCACCGAGGCGCTCGACCGTGACGTCACCCTGACCCAGCTGGTCGCCCGCGCCGCGCAGCGCCACGCCGGGACCCTGGGCCTGAACGGCGTGGCCCTGCACGACCACGCCCGCAGCCAGGCCCTGAGCCTGCCCGGCGGCGCCTTCCGCGACTACGTGGGCAACCTGGGCGCGGCGTTCGACGGCACCCCGGACCTGCTGATCGTGGACGCCGGGCACTACGGCCTGGATGACCTGCACTACCCGCACACCGCGACCCTCAGCGTGGGCCGCGAGGCGAACGGGCAGGCCACCCTGAGCTTCAACGGCAACGCCGACACCGCGCAGGCCGCGCAGTTCCTCGGAATGATCGCCGACACCCTGGAAAAACCCATCGTTCTGGTGCTGTAACCCAGGCAGAAGAAGGCGGCCCGACCAGTCCATGGTCGGGCCGCTTCTTGTAAGGGCATTACTTTCGGCGTTTGAACGGGTTCCAGCTGCGGCCCTCCGGCGCGGCCGGGCCCTTCGCGTTCTCCGGGGTGCGGGGCGGGGCGGGGGCGTGCCGGCCCATCGCCTTACTGGGTGCCGCGGGCATCGGGCCCTCCGGTTCAGGCGGGGTCTCACCTATGAAGGCCTGTAGCGCCTGGTGCAGCGTGGCAGCCGCGGGCCGGTCCACGGCACGTTTGGCGAGGGCCTGCTCAGCCAAGCGGGCCACGGAACGCGGAATCTCCGGGCTCAGGTGCGACAGCGGCTGCGGGAAGCGCGTGAGGTGCGAGACCATCAGCTCCTCGTACGTGCTGCCCTGAAAGGGCCGCGCGCCGGTCAGCAGCTCATACATCATGATGCCCAGGCTGTACACGTCGCTGGCACTGCTGCTGGACTCACCGTGGTAGATCTCGGGCGCCATGTAGTACGGGCTGCCGCTGACCTTGCCGCCCTGCGACGTGAAGTAGGTGCTGCCCAGGTCGCCCAGTGCGGCGCGGCCGCCGTCCACGTACACGTTCTGCGGCTTGACGTCCTGATGCACGGCCCCCGCCTCGTGCAGGTACACCAGGGCCGAGGCAACGTCCGTCAGGACCCGCGCGGCCTCCAGGGTCGGCAGCCGGCGTTCCGGGAGATCCACGAGCTGCTCGTCCAGGGCACCCCCCGGGTAGTACCGCATGGACAGGAAGGCCTGCGTCCCGAAGGGCATGCCGGCGTACCCGCGCACGAGGTGCGGGTGACGCAACTGCAGCGTCAGGCGGACCTCGTTGCCGAATCGCTCCGCGGCCTCCTGATGCTGCAGGGTGCTGTCGTGAGGAAGTTTCAGGGCGACACGCTGACCGTCCGGGTCGGACGCCAGGTACACCTGCGACGTGTTCCCGCGGCCCACGGGGCGCAGGAGGGTGTAACCGGGGATAGACTGGGGATCACTCATGGCAAGTCTCGGTGCAGCTCAGTAGCTCGGACGCGGCCTGAAAGAAAGGGCGGAAGGGAAGACGGAACAGGCCGGGCAGAGCAGTGATGCCCCAGGGTATACGCCCCGCCCGTGAGGTGGTCACGAAACCGCCGGAGCGGCGGGGTGGGTCGCCGGGGGGGAAGGCGGGCCTGCCCCCGGCGCAGCCTTACTCGTCGTCGCCGCCCTCGTCGGCGACGCGTTTGCCGGCCATCCATTCCAGGCCCGCCCACATCAGTTCGTCCAGGTCGCCGTCCAGGATGTCGGCCGGGTTGTGGCTCATGATCCCGGTGCGGTGGTCCTTGATGTACTGCTTGTCCAGCACGTAGGAGCGCATCTGGCTGCCCCACTCCACCTTCGCCTGGGCGCCGCGGGCGGCAAGTTCCTCCGCCTCACGCTTTTTCATCTCGATGTCGTACAGGCGCTGCTTGAGGATCTGCAGGGCCAGCTCGTGGTTCTTGATCTGCGAGCGCGTGATCTGGCAGGCCACCGCGATCCCGGTCGGTAGGTGGGTGAGGCGCACGGCGGAGTCGGTGGTGTTCACGCCCTGCCCGCCCGCACCCTGCGAACGGAACACGTCGCGGCGCAGGTCCGAATCGGGGATGTGAATGTCGATTTCCTCTTCCGGTACTTCCGGCACCACGTCCACGCTGGCGAAGCTGGTCTGGCGGCGGTTGTTGCTGTCAAACGGCGAGACGCGCACGAGGCGGTGCACGCCGTGTTCCGGGGCCATC
>NZ_CP021081.1:30000-195000 GCF_003444775.1 Deinococcus ficus
TGAGCAGTTCCTGCCCCCAGCGGGGCCCCTCGTTGCGGGCCTCGACAAGCACCGACCAGCCGCTCAGTGTTCCCCCCAGCGCCAGGGCCAGCAGGGCAGGCAGCCACAGCCACGATGTCCACCGCGTCCGGGGCGCCGCAAGGCCGGCGCCGTACGCGGCGGTCAGGGCGCCGGGCAGGAACAGCCAGAAGCCGGAGGACGCGCTGGCCCGGGCGAACTCGGCCTGCCCGGCCAGGGCCGCGTGGGTCCGTGCGCCCAGCACACCGAAGGCCGCCGTGACGGCCAGCGCCGCCAGCAGGCCCGTCCAGGCCGGCCGGCGGCGGGCCGCCAGGGCGGGCAACAGGGCCAGCATCACCAGCCCGGCCGCCATCGCCACAGGTACCCCCAGTGTTTCCCCGGGGGCCAGGCGGTTGGGGCGCAGCGTTACCCAGGGCAGCAGCGCGCCGGCCAGCATGGGTGCGGCGGCCAGCCAGAACACGGCCTGCACGTCCCCCCGCAGGGCCGGTGGGGGAGACGCGCGACGCGCCTCAGGCGCCGGGGCGACGGGGGCGGGCCGCACTCAGCGGATCAGGCCCTTGCTCTTCAGGTACTCCTGCGCGACGCTCTGCGCGGTGCGGCCCTCCAGCGCCACCTTGGCGTTCAGGCCCTGCAGCGTCGCCTGGCTCAGCGTGGCGAAGGTCTTGTTCAGCAGCGCCTCAATCTGCGGGTTGGCCTTGAGGGTCGCGGTGCGGATGATCGGGGCGGGCTGGTACACCGCCTGCGCGCCCTTGGGGTCCTTCAGGGCCACCATCTTCAGCGCCGCGAGGCTGCCGTCCGTGCCGTAGGCCATCGCGGCGTTCACGCCGTTCGTGCCGTTGGCCGCGGCCTGCTGCGTCTGCGGGGGGGTCGCACCGGCCAGCACGAGTTTCTGCGCGGCCGAGAGCTTGAAGCCGTACACCTGCTCGAAAGCGGGCATGGTGTCCGGGCGGTTGAAGAACTCCGGGCTGCCCGCGATCTTGAACTTCCCGCCGGCCTTGAGGTACCGCGCGAGGTCCGCCACGGTGCTGAGCTTCGCGCTTTGCGCGAGCTGCTGCGGCACGGCGATCACCCAGGTGTTGTTCACGTTCGCGGGCTTGAGCCAAGTGATGCCGTTCTTGGAGTCCAGCTGCCGGGCCAGGCCGTAGATGGTGCCCGGGTTGCCGGCCTGCTTCGCGCTGATCTTCGCCTGCGGGAAGAGGTACACGGCATTCCCGGTGTACTCGGGGTACACGTCGATCTCACCGGCCAGGATCGCCTTGCGGTTCACGCCGGTGTCGCCGAGGTTGGTGCGGTCGGTGACTTCCAGTCCGGCGTTTTTCAGGGTGAGGACGATCATCTGGCCCAGGATCTGCGCTTCCGGGTCGAGTTTGCTGCCCACCACGACGGGCTTGGCGGCGGCCGTCCCGGCGAGGACCAAGGCAGTGAGAATCATGACGGGTTTCATGCGGTCACCGTAGAGGCCCGCTGCGCGCCGCCGGGTACGGCGGATCACAAAAGCACGCCTGGACCCAGGAGATGAAGGAAAACTAAAACCGGGACGCGCCCGCCTGGGCCGTCCCGGTCGCGGGCACGGACGCGCCCTAGAGGGTGCCCTTGAGGGTGCTGGCCGCCTTGAAGCGGACCTTCTTCCCCGCGGGAATGGTGATGCGCTGGCTGGTGCCGGGCCGCACGCCCTGCCGGGCGGCCGTCTGCGTGACGCTCAGGGTGCCCAGGCCCGGGAGGCCCACGCTCTTGCCCTGCTGCAGGGCCGTCACGATGCCTTCCAGGACGCAGGCGACGGCGTCCCCGGCCTGCTTCTTGTTCAGGCTGGTGCGGTCGGCGACCATCTCGATCATCTGGGTCTTGGCGATCTTGTTGCTGCGGTTTCCGCCATTCCCCCCGTTCCCGCTGTTTCCGTTGGAGCTGCGATTCGTGGCGGTGGATTTCGTGGCGGCGGGCTTGCTTGCTCTGGCCATGCTGGACCTCCAGTCACTGAATTGAGCAGATCGCCAACGGACCCGGCGGCATGAAGAGGGGTGCAACACGCAGTCCAGCACGTTCTTCATGGCCTGTGACAGTCAGGTCGGCTCAAAGGCACAGTAACACAAGCGCCCCGCACGTCAACCCCGGAAAACGCCGGCTGGCAGGCGCTTCCATGGGTATCTGAGGCGCATCCGGGTCCCTGAAAACACCGTGGAATCGGGAAAGTGCTCAGCAGGACGCGGAATTTCCGTGACGCAGGCCCATGTGGTTCATGAACGAACGCTTCACGTGCCAGGCGTGGCGGCCGGCGCACGCAGCCGCAGGCGCCGCTCCCGGCCCGCCAGGGCGTCCCAGGTCCACAGCTCCCCCCAGGCAGTCCGGCCCACCCCGCCCAACACCTTCAGGACCTCCAGGGCCATCAGGTGCCCCACGACGTTCGGCACCGGCCCGAGCACCCCGGCCTCCGCGCACGACTCCGCGCCGTCCGGCGTGGGGAACACGTCCCGCAGGCCCAGCCGCCCTCCGTCCGGCCCGGGCCCGAACACGCTCAGCATGCCGGTCGTGCCGGCCGCCGCGCCCCACACCCACACCCGGTCCGCCGCCATGCACGCGTCCGCGACCGCGTACCGCGCCTCGAAGTTGTCGGTGGCGTCCACCACCACGTCCACCTGCCCCACCAGCTCCGCCAGCGCCGGGCCGTCCAGGAACCCCAGCGTCCGCACCCGCACGAACGGATTGATCGCCTGCGCGCGCGCCGCCGCCACCGCCGCCTTGCCCCGCCCCACGTCCGACGTGGCGTACAGCAGCTGACGGTGCAGGTTGCTGACGTCCACGGTATCCCCGTCGGCGATCACGAGTTCCCCCACGCCCGCCCCGGCCAGCCCCGCGATCACCGGCCCGCCCAGGCCGCCCGCGCCCACCACCAGCACCCGCGCCGCCCGCACCCGCTCCTGCGCGCCGGCGTCCAGCCACTCCGGAACCATGAGCGGCCGCGCGTACCGCCGCAGCTCCGCGCGGGACAGGGGCTCGGCGGGGCGGGCGGCGTCCGGGGGCGTCATGCGCGCAGTGTATCCAGCCCGCCCCGGCCGGGCGTCCCCGCCGCCGGCCGGGAATTCCGCCCTAGAATGCACGGCAATGCCTGTGCTGGTCGCCGCCCTCTCCTTCCTGCTCGGTTCGCTCGTGATGGGCGTGCTGTACTCCCGCCTGCGCGGCGACGACATCCGCGACCGGGACCTGCCCGGCGGAAGCGGCACCTACCGCCAGTACGGCCTGCAGGCCGCGCTGCTGGTCGCCGCCGGCGACATCCTCAAGGGCGTGCTGGCCGCCCTGCTGGCCCGCTGGCTCACCCCGGACCTCACCTGGATCGCGCCGCTGTTCGTGACGCTGGGGCACTGCTACCCAGCCTTCTTCGGCTTCCGGGGCGGCGGCGGTATCGCCCCCCTGATCGGCGCGCTGCTGATCCTGGCCCCCTGGACGCTGCTGGGCATGCTGCTGGTCGCCGCCGTGATCATCCCGCTGTACCGCGCGCTGCTGCAGCGGCACGTGAAACTGAACGCCGTGCCGTTCGCGACCGCCGTGGCCGTCCCGCTCGGCCTGTACCTCGCCGTGCGCACCGGCGGCCTCAGCGACCTGCTCGCGGGCGGCGCCGCCATGGCCGTGCGCGCCGTTCACCTGCTGCTGAGCCCCCGCCCCGCATGACCCCCCGCGCCCGGTCCTTCCTGCTGCCGCTGACCCTGGCCGCCCTGCACGCCCCCGCGCAGGCCGTGCCGGTGCTCGAAGGCCGCACCCTGCGCTACGAGAACGGCCCCCGCCTCGCGTGGCAGCGCACCTACCCGGACGCCGCCGGCACCCTCACCGGCCCGCTGGAGGTGAGCGGCACCACCTACCTGGGCGTGGGACCCGCCGTGTACGCCTACACCGCCGCGGGCGAGGTCGTGGGCCGCGCCGACCTGACCGGCACCGTCACCAGCCTGGAGGCCGTGGGCAGCGCCGTGCGCGTGGGCGTGCAGGGCAGCGGGTACGCCGAACTGTTCACCCTGGAACGCCAGGGCGACAGCCTGACCGTGCAGGAACGCGTCGTGCCGCCCCCCGACCCGGCCGTGACCGGCTGGCTGGCCCGCGTGGCCGACGCCGTGCCCGCCGCGGACCTGAACCGCGCCGCGCAGGAGGACCCCACCAACCCCTTCCTGGCCCTGCGGCAGGCCGCCCGCACCCCCGACAGCGACCCCTATGCCCGCCTGAGTGCGCTGCGCCGCGCCCTGGACACCACACTGCCCTTCCCCGCCTGGGGGCAGCTCGCCGCCCGGCTGGACGCCGCCGGGTTCCCCAGCGCCGCCGACGTCGCCCTGGACCGCGCCCGCAAGGACGCCGCCGCCCGCGGCTTCGACCCGGAACTCCCGGTGAACCGCGCCGCGCTGGGCGCCTACGGCAACCCCAGCGCCTACGCCGGCACGCTGCTCACGCAGAACAAGCTGGGCCGCGCCGAGGTGTGGATGCGCCACCTGCGCACCCTGCACCCCCGCTTCGAGGGCGCCCCCGCCCTGTACGCCCGCTACGCCGAACTGCTGGACGCCCAGGGCCGCGCCGGCGAGGCCGAGGACTGGCGGCAGTTCACCCGCGACCTGCGCCGCGGCACCCTGTACAACCTGGGCCTGGAAGGCACCCGCGACGTGCGGGACGTGGTGCGGCTGGCGGCGCTGGCCCTGGTGATCGCCCTGGCTGGCGGGCTCGTCACCCTGGCCGCCCGCGCGTGGCGGCAGCAGGGCCAGGACACCCGCCCGATGGGCGGCCGGTACCGCGCGTGGCTGACCCGGCCGCTGTCCCGCGCCCGGCGGGGCCTGCTGGGGTACGCCAGCCTGCCGCAGCGCTTCGCGCTGGCGCTGCTGGCCGCGGCGCTGTTCGTGGTCCTGATCGGCTGGCAGTGGTCGAACGACGCCGGGGCCGGCCTGCGCTCGGCGGCGCTGTCCACCGGCACGTACGGCGGCGGGTGGGTGAGCGCGCAGCTGGGCGCGCTGGACCTGCAGCCCGGCGCGGACACCTTCCTGCTCACCGGACTGGCCGCGCAGCTCGACGGGGACGACGGCGCCGCCAGAGAGCGCTACACCCGCGCCCTGCCGGACGCCTGCGCCCGCAACAACCTGGGCGTGATCGCCCAGACCCGCGGAGACGAACCGCAGGCCCGGGAGCTGTATCGCGCCGCGCTGGCCGCTCAGCCGGGCCTCGCGGCCGCGGCGTACAACCTGGGCCTGAACCCCCGCACGCCCGAAACGACCTTCCAGGCCGGGTACCGGCCCGGCGAGCCGCGGCTGTGCTACCCGGACCAGCGCAGCCTCACGCGGGCCGTGACCGGGGACCTGGGCACGCTGCTGGAGCGCTTCCTGCGCGCGCCCCTGTCGGTCCTGACCACCCCGGCCGGCGAGCCGCGCCCGCTGGGCTGGCTGATTCTGCTCACCGCTCTGCTGGGCCTGAGCCTGTTCCTGAGCCTGCTGCTGCCCCGCGCCGCCACCGACGCGGACCTGGGTCGCCCCGGGGCGTACCGGGTGCTGGGCTGGCTGATTCCGGGCAGCGCGTTCCTGGACGGCGCCTGGGGACTGGTGCTGCTGATCGCCTGGGCGACCGTGATCGCGGCCCTGCTGCCCCTGAGCAGCCTGCTGCGCTTCCCCACGCTGCCCGACCCGGCCGGGCCGGCCGTGAGTGGCGCCCTGCTGACCCTGCTGGCGGGCCTGTACCTGCTGAACGCCGCGGTGCTGGTCACGGCCGAGGTGCAGCGCCGCCGCCGCGCGCACCGGGAGGGCGGCGCGTGAGCGGCGCCAGGCCCCCGCGGCTGGTCGTGGGCGTGTCCGGCGGCAGCGGGATGCCGTACGTCCCGGACCTGCTGCGCCTGCTGCGCGAGCTGGGTGTGGAGACGCACCTGGTGGTGAGCAGCGGCGCCAAGCGCGTCATGACCGCCGAGGGGGGCGGCCCGCAGCTGGCGGACCTCACGGCCCTGGCCACGCACGTGCATGAGGACCGGGACTTGGCTGCCGGGATCGCCAGCGGGTCCTTCCGCACCGACGGCATGGTGCTCTTGCCGTGCAGCGCCGGCACGCTCGCCAAGGTCGCGCAGGGCTTCACGGACACGCTGATCACCCGCGCGGCGCACGTCACCCTGAAAGAACGCCGGCGGCTGGTGCTGGTCGTCCGGGAAGACCCGCTGCCGCGGCCCATGCTCGTGAACCTGCTCGCCGCGCACGACGCCGGCGCGACCGTGATGACCGCCAGCCCCGGCTTCTACCACGCCCCTGAGGACCTGAACGACCTGCTGCGCTTCGTGACCGCCCGGGTGCTGGACCAGTTCGGGCTGGACGTGCCCGGCTTCCGCCGCTGGCGGGACGGCGCGGCCGGGGGCCCCGTGTGAGCGCCCCCTGCCTGCTGGGCGCCGGCCGGGTGGCGGCCCTGATCCCCGCCGCGGGGTCCGGCACGCGCCTGGGCCTGGGCCCGAAGGCGTTCGTGGAGGTGGCCGGCCGGAGCCTGCTGGCCCGCAGCGTGGCCGCCCTGCGCCCCCTGGTGGACGAGGTGCTGGTCGCCCTGCCTGAGGACCTGCCCCTGCCGGCCGACCTGGCCGCGCTGGACGTGCAGGCCGTGGTGGGCGGGAGCACCCGGCAGGCGAGCGTGCGCCGGCTGCTGCACGCCACGGCCGCCGACACCGTCCTGATTCACGACGCCGCCCGGCCCTTCCTGCCGGAGAACGTGGTGCTGGACCTGCTGGAGGCCGTGGCCGAGACGGGCGCCGCCACGGTCGCGCTGCCGGTGGCCGACACCCTGGTCCGCGCGGGACTGCCGGGCCGCTGGGGCGAGCTGGTGGCCCGGGAGGGCCTGTGGGCGGTGCAGACGCCGCAGGCGTTCCGGCGCGCCGCCCTGCTGGCCGCGCACGAGCAGGCCGCGCGGGACGGCACGCAGGTGACGGACGACGCCAGCCTGATCACCCGCGGCGGTGGTCAGGTGCGGCTGGTGCCGGGCGACGCGCGGCTCTTCAAGGTCACCACGCCCGGGGACCTGCACCTCGCCGCGGCGCTGGCCGCCACCTGGGACGCCGGGGGACCGCGGTGACCCCGGCCCTGACGCGCTTCGCGCCCGCCAAGGTGAACCTGGGCCTGAGCGTCCTCGGGCGCCGCGCTGACGGGTACCACGACCTGCACAGCCTGATGGTGCCCCTGACCGTGGGGGACGCCCTGACGTTCACGCCCGCCCCGGACCTGCACCTGACCGTGCGGGGCGCAGACCTGCCCACTGACGAGCGGAACCTGGTGTACCGCGCCGCCCGCGACTACCTGCACGCCGCCGGGCAGCCGGGCGGCGTGCACATCACCCTGCACAAGACCCTGCCGCTCGCGTCCGGGCTGGGGGGCGGCAGCAGCGACGCCGCCGCCACCCTGCTGGCCCTGCATGAGCTGTACCCGGCCCCGGTGGACCTCGCGGCCGTCGCCGTGCGCCTGGGCGCGGACGTGCCCTTCTTCCTGCTGGGCGGCCCCGCGCTGGCCGAGGGCATCGGGGAGCGCCTGCGTGCCCTGGATCTGCCCGCGGCGGCGCTGGTGCTGCTGAACCCTGGCGTGGAGGTCAGCGCCCGCGACGCGTACACCTGGCTGGGCGAGCGCAGCGCGTACACGCCCCCCCTGGACCTCGCGGCGATCACGGAGGCGCTGCGGACGGGAGAGCCGGTGCCCTACCACAACGCCCTGCAGCCGGCCGTGGTGGCCCGGCATTCCCTGATCGGCGAGGCACTGGCCGCCCTGGAAGGCGCGGGCCTGCACTCCCCGCTGATGAGCGGCAGCGGCAGCACCTGCTTCGCGCTGGCGGCCACCCATGAACAGGCGGTGCAGGCGGCGCAGGCGCTTCACGTCCGGTACCCGGGCTGGTGGGTGAGCGCGGCCGAAACCGTGCCCGGCCGGTCCGCCTCCAGCTGAAACGGGAGCACCGAATCTCGGCCTGACCCGGTGCCCGGCCCCCGCCGGCCCGGGTGCTTCTCACAGTGCTGCACGGGCCTCAGATCCTTCCTGATGGAAGGAAATGACCCTCTCTTTTCATTGTGGGCGGCCGTACGTTGAAATTTTTGAAGGCCCCGCACAATGCCCTTGTTCCTCGAGAACTGTCGGGTGAATCTAGTGTTTCGTTGCCGTTCTCTGTCATCAGAGAGGGGTCTTTGATGTGTTGCGGAGGTTGACTATGAAAAAGATGCTGATGCTTGCCGCCCTGCTGCTTCCGTCTACCGTCGTTGCCGGTGGGGGCAGCGCCGTGCCGTCCGGCCGCACCATCGCGGCCATCGTCGCCAACGACCCGAACTTCAGCACCCTGCTGACCGCCGTGCAGGCCGCCGGCCTGGTGGACACCCTGAACGGCGCCGGCCCGTACACCGTGTTTGCGCCGACCAACGCCGCCTTCGCGAAGCTGCCCAAGGCGGACCTGGACGCCCTGCTGAACAACCCGGACCAGCTGCGCGCCGTGCTGCTGTACCACGTGGTGCCCGGCCGCGTGACCTCGGGGCAGGTCGTGAAGCTCAGCAGCGCCACCACCGCCAACGGCGCCGACATCGCTATCCGCACCATGAACGGCCGCGTGATGATTAACGACGCCACCGTCACCCGCGCGGATATCGCGGCCAGCAACGGCGTCATCCACGTGATCGATTCCGTGATCCTGCCCCCCCAGTGACCCCCCGGGCATGACGCGTCTCCTGCGGTCACTGGCCGGCACGCTGCTGGCCGCCGCCCTGAGCTCCGCCGGTCCCCTCAGCGGGGCCGGCGCGCTCACCCTGCGCTGGAGTGCCCCCGAACCCGTGCTGCGGGGCGGAGTGGTCACGCGGCCCGTGCTGCACCGCTCCCTGCCGCTCGGCGCTCAGGCGGCCGGCACCCGGGTGAGCGGGACAGGGGGCATTCCGGCCGCGCTGCGCCCCGTGCTGGACCGCGCCTACCGGGCCATCGAGGCGCGCCGGCCGCGGGACGTGCGGTTCCGCCGCGTGGGGAGCGGCTGGGTGGCGCAGGCCACCACCGGCTGGCAGGTGGACCGCGCCCTCACCGACGCCCGCGTCGCCCGCGCGCTGCAACGCGGGGACGCGGGCGTGCAGGTGGCGGTGCGGCTGGTCGCCCCGGCCCGCAGCGTGCGCTGGGCGGCCGCGCAGCGCCTCACGCACCTGGCGACCGGCACGTCCTCGTTTACCGGCAGTCCCGACTTCCGGGTGCACAACATCCGCGTGGGCGCCGCGCGGCTGCACGGCCAGTGGCTGGCGCGCGGCGCGGAACTGAGCTTCAACGCCCTGATCGGCCCGGTGTCCGCCGCCCGCGGGTTCCGGCGCGGGTACGTGATCACGGGCGGCACCCTGAACCTGGAGGACGGCGGCGGCCTGTGTCAGGTGAGCACCACCGCCTTCCGCGCGGCGCTGCTGGCCGGCCTGCCGATCACGGAACGCCACGCGCACTCCGTGCAGGTCGGCTACTACGGCGCGCCGGGCCTGGACGCCGCGGTGTACGCTCCCGCCAAGGACCTGCGCTGGCGCAACGACACGCCCGGCCCGCTCCTCCTCCAGACCGACTGGGACGCGGCGGCCGGGCAGCTGAACGTGCACCTGTTCGGCCGCTCCGACGGCCGGCGCGTGCAACTGCTGCCCACCCGCGTGCGGGACCGGGTGACCCCGCCGGCCCCGACCTTCCTGGCCGATCCGGCCCTGGCGCCCGGCACGGCGCGGCGCGTGGACATGCCCGCCCCGGGCGCCACGGTGGCCGTGGTCCGGGAGGTGCTGCGCCCCGGCGGGGGCGACGTGCGGCAGGACGTGTTCCGCAGCCGCTACCGGCCGTGGGGTGGGGTGTTCGCGGTGGCGCCCGGCGACGACCGCCTGACCCGCTGAGGGGCCGCCGGCCCCTCAGGGTTCCTCAGCCGTGCTGCGCCGCCAGGGCCGCGCCCACCACGCCCGCGTCCCCGCCCAGCTGGGCGCGGCGGATCGTGACGGGCGCGAAGCCCACCGCGTACTCGTTCGCGGCGGCCTGCACGCCGCTGAAGAAGTAATCCCCGACGCTGGCGACCCCGCCGCCCAGCACGAACACCTCCGGGTCCAGCACCTTCTGCAGGTCGGCCAGGGCCACGCCGATGTGCTTCATGGCCTGCTGCACCACGCGCCGCACCCCGGGGTGGCCCTGCTCGGCCAGCGCGAAGGCTTCCTTGGTGCTCACGTCGCGGTTCAGGGTGTAGCTGGCATCCCGGGCGATGGCGGTGCCGCTGGCGACCGCCTCCAGCGCGCCGTCCAGGCCGGCGCCGCTGACCGGCCCGCCGGGCTGCACGGTGATGTGCCCCAGCTCCCCGGCGATGCCGTGCCGGCCGCGCCACAGCCGGCCGTTCAGGACGATGCCGCTGCCGATCCCGGTGCTGACCGTCACGTACACGCTGCTCTCGGTGCCGCGCGCCGCGCCCAGGTGCGCCTCGGCCAGCGCGGCGGCCTTGGCGTCGTTTTCCAGGATCACGCGCTGGTGCAGGCGGTCACGCAGGCCGTCCACCAGGGGCACGTCCGTGAACCCGTAGATGTTCGGCGCGAACTTCACGCGGGTGCGCTCGGCGTTCAGCGGGCCGGGCACGCCCACGCCGATCAGCCGGGCGTCCGGGTGCTCCTGCTGCAGGGCCTGCACCTGCGCGGCCACGGCGTCCAGCACCGCTTCCCAGCCGGTGTCGGGGGTGGGATGCACGTGCCGGGACAGCAACTGGTCCCCGTGCAGCACGCCGTAGGCGATCTTGGTGCCGCCGATGTCCACGCCGATGCTCACGGGGCCGGGGAGGGGGGAGGGAAGGGCGGAGGTGGGGGTGTCGGTCATGGGAAATCCTCGCAGGGATGAAAGAACGTCAGGGGTCCGGCGTGCCGTCCGGGTCCTCGCCGAGCAGGACCAGCGCCTCGCGCAGCTGCACCTCGGGCACGTACAGGCCCACGTCGCCCATGTACCCGCCGGTCTCGATCTCGATCACGGGGCTGGCCATCACCCACTGGAAGGGCGTGCGGATCACGCTGACCACCCCGCCCTCCGCCAGGGTGCGCCGCCAGCCCTCGGCCAGCAGGCGCGGCAGGGTGTCCAGGCGCACCCAGGGGTCCCCCTGGTACAGCACCCGCTCCTCGAAGCGGCCCCCGGTCACCCGCGGACCATCAGGGGCCGCAGCGCCTCGCGCACGCCGTCCGGGATGGGTTCCGGGCGGTGTTCGGCGTTCACGCGCACGATCACGGTCCTCGCGAACGCGCACGGCATCCCGTCCGCGAGGATGCGCGCCATGACCGTCCAGCTGCTGCGCCCGATCTTCTCGATCAGGGATTCGACGACCAGCGCCTGCCCCCAGCGGATCTCCTGCACGTAATCCATCTCCATGCGGGCCAGCACGGCGCGCTCGCCCTCGCCCCACAGGCCCACGTCGTGCATCAGCTGAATGCGGGCGTTTTCCAGGTACTCGCCGTACCGGCCGTTGTTCACGTGGTGGTTGGTGTCGATGTCGCTGTAGCGCATCTGAAGCTGCGCGCGGTGCGCGTCGGACCAGTTCAGGTCCGGCATCCGCGTCCGGTCCGGGGCGGCGGGAGGGGCAGACGTCTCGCTCATCCGCCCAGTGTAGTTCCCGGGGCTGCCCCACCCCCCGCGCCCCTGTTCATGTGCGCCCGCTATCCTGGGCCGCGTATGGAAGAAGGCGCCCCTCCACCCCCTCCCGCTCCGGAACGCGGCCTGCGGCTGGTGTGGCGCCAGGCGCAGCGGCTGCCCGTCACCATGATGCTCGCCAGCCTGCTGGCCGGCCTGGGCATCGTGCAGCTCAGCTTCCAGCTGGCGCAGAGCGCCTACCGCGCCGTGACCTGGACGCAGGAGACCCGCGCCACGCAGGCCCGCGTGCAGGGCCTGGAACGCGACGTGCGCATCCTGAAAGAAGCCCAGGCGAACGCCCGCACGCCCGAGTACCTGCGCGAACAGGCCCGCTGCCTGGGCATGGTCGGCGAGAACGAGACCGTGATCGTCGCCGAGGGCGCCCCGGAAACCGTGGACGCCCTGTGTGACGTGAAACGCCTGCCCTGAGCGGCGGCTCAGTTCACGCGGTCCAGAATCAGCGGCTGCGCCTGCGGCGCCTGCGCGCCCACGCTCAGGCCGGCCTCCAGCAGGCCGCGCGCCACCTCCAGGCCGCGCCCGTCCCGGTGGTAGACGCGGATCACGGTCTCGCCCGCCTGCACGGCGTCCCCGGGTTTTTTCAGGACCTCCACGCCCACGCCGTGATCGATGGCCTCGCCCTTGCGTTCCCGGCCGCCGCCCAGCGCCAGCACTGCGCGCCCCACGCCCAGCGCGTCGATGCTCTGCACGAAGCCCGCCGCCGGCGCGGTGATCTCCGCGCGGCCCGGCGCCACATCGAACTTCGCGGGGTCGTCCACGAACGTCGGGTCGCCGCCCTGCGCGGCCACGAACGCCCGGAACTTCGCCAGGGCCGAGCCGTCCTGCAGGGTCTGCGCCGCGCGGGCGCGGGCCGCCTGCTCGTCCTCGCCGTACGCGCTGAGCGCCTCGGCGGCCAGCGACACGCACAGGTCCGTCAGGTCCTCCGGGCCCTCGCCGCGCAGGGTGTCCAGCGCCTCCAGCACCTCCAGGCTGTTGCCGGCCATGTGCCCCAGCGGGGTGTCCATGTCGGTCAGCACCGCCCGCACCTGCCGCCCCGCGCGGGTGCCGATGTCCACCATCGCCCGCGCCAGACCCCGCCCGTCGTCCAGGGTGCGCATGAACGCGCCCGCGCCCACCTTCACGTCCAGCACGACCGTGTGCGCGCCGGACGCGAGCTTCTTGCTCATGATGCTGCTGGCGATCAGCGGCAGGCAGTCCACCGTGCCAGTCACGTCGCGCAGCGCGTACAGCTTCCCGTCGGCCGGCGCGAGGTCCTTGCTCTGCCCGACCAGGCTCAGCCCGATCTCGCGCGCCTGCGCCAGGAACCGGTCCTCCTCCAGTTCCGGCGTCCAGCCCGGAATGCTCTCCAACTTGTCGATGGTGCCGCCCGTGTGCGCCAGCCCCCGACCGCTCATCTTCGCGACCGTCAGGCCCAGCGCCGAGAGCATCGGCGTGAGAATCAGGCTGGTCTTGTCCCCCACGCCGCCCGTTGAGTGCTTGTCCACCGTGCGGGGCAGGTCCCCCAGGTTCATCTCGTCGCCGCTGCCGGCCATCACCAGCGTCAGGTCCGCGGTCTCCTGCGGGGTCATGCCGCGCAGGAACACCGCCATCAGCCACGCGCTGATCTGGTAGTCCGGCACCTCGCCGCGCGTGTACCCGAGCACCAGCGTCTCCAGTTCCGCGCGGGTGTGCTCGCCCCCGTCGCGTTTCTTGCGGATCAGGTCGGGAATGTTCACGGCAGGGGAAGGGGTGGTCATTATCCCCCCAGCTTAGACCAGCGCCCCAGTGCCCGTGTCCCCCGCTCAGGCGGCCAGCGCGCGCACCAGATGCAGCGCCGCCTCGCCCGCCCCCTCCGCGCCGCGCGGCGTGACGAAGTAGAAGGCCAGCGCCAGCGCCGCGTACACCGCCAGCAGCAGCACCCCCTCGAACCACGTGGTCTCCCCGTCCTTCGTCACGGCCGTGACCGTCAGCGCCACCGCGATGATCGCGATGATCTCCAGCGGACTGCCGAACACCAGGTTCATCGGGTGCCCCAGGAAGTACCCGATCAGCACCAGCAGCGGCGCCGTGAGCAGCGCCACCTGAACCGTCGCGCCGATGGCGATGTTCACCGCCAGCCCCATCTGCCCCTGCCGCGCGAAGTACACCGCCGCGAGGTACTCCGCGAAGTTCCCCACGACCGCCAGCACGATCACCCCCAGGAAGAACTCGCTCAGGCCCAGCTGGCCCGCCGTGGCCTCCAGCGCGCCCGACAGCATCTCGGACTCCAGGGCGATCAGGGCCGTGCCGCCCAGCAGCACCCCCAGACTCAGCGGCAGCGACCAGGGCTGCGCCGGCTGCCCGTGCCCGCCCTCGTCCGAGTCCGCCAGCGCGAACACGTCCTTGTGCGTCACCAGCGTGTACACCAGGTTCAGCAGGTACACCACGATCAGGATGACCGCCACGCCCAGACTGAGCTTCTCGTCCAGGTTCCCGCGCTGCCCCGCCTCCGCCGCGAAGCCCGGCAGCTGCTCGGTGTAATCGAACACCGCCGGCAGCGTCAGGGTGATCACCGTCAGGAACAGCATGGCGCTGAGCTGCCCCGCGTTCGCCGCGTTGAACCGCTGCGGCGCCCGCGCCAGCCCGGCCGCCACGATCGCCAGCCCCAGCCCCAGCAGCGCGTTCCCGATGATCGACCCCGTGATCTGCGCCTTGACGACCTCCACATTCCCGCTCAGCAGGATGAAAATCGCGATGATCAGCTCCGCCATGTTCCCGAACGTGACGTTCAGCAGCCCGCCGATCGTCGGGCCGGCGTGTACCGCCACATGCTCCGTCGCCCGGCGCAGCCAATCGGCCAGCGGCACGATCG
This sequence comes from Deinococcus ficus, assembly GCF_003444775.1. NCBI lineage: Bacteria > Thermotogati > Deinococcota > Deinococci > Deinococcales > Deinococcaceae > Deinococcus > Deinococcus ficus. The sequence continues at coordinate 44,458 of NZ_CP021081.1, forward strand.
CCAGGACCGCCGCCGCGAACACCCACAGCGGCGGCGAATGAAACACGTACTTGAGCAGCAGGCTGATCGGAATGAAGGCCATCAGCGCATTCATGAACATGCCGGCATTCTCCCCAGCCCCGGCCCGCCTGCGGATGACCGGGGCGTTCACGGTTCCCGGGCGATCCGGCGCTACCCGTAGCTGTAGCCGCGCACCCGGTACGGCACGTCCAGCGCCGCGAGCCGCACCGCGCGCAGCGTGACCGCCTGCCCCTCCCGTTCGGCGTAGGCGTCCACGATCAGGGCGCGGGCGTCGCGCAGCAGCTGCCGGTGCGCGTCCCACAGGTCCGGGGAGATCACCATCTGCGCGCGGTGCGGGCCGTCCTCCAGCACGAAGAAGGCGTACCCGCGTGCGGTCGGGGGACGCTGCCGGGCCACGATCAGGCCCGCAGTGCGCACCTGCACCCGGTGTCCCACCCGCGAGAGCGGCACGCAGCCCAGGTCGTTCAGGGCGCCGCGCAGCAGGCCGATGGGATGCAGGCCGCCCTCCGAGAGGCGCTTGGTGCCGTGGTCCCAGGCGAGGCGTTCGGCGTCGGTCAGCGGCGGCAGGGGCGGCGGGTCAGGCACGGGGGAGAGCAGCGGCGCCTCCCCGGGCCGCAGGGCCTGTTCCAGCACGCCCGCGCGGTACAGCGCCTCCCGGCGGGCGTGCAGCGCGTCGAAGGCACCTGCGCGGGCCAGGGCGTCCAGCGTGCCGGGCTTCAGGCGCACCCGGCCGTGCAGGGCCGCGAGATCCAGGTACGGCCCGTGGGCGTGGCGGTCCAGGACGATGGCCTGCGCGTCGGCCTCGTTCACGCCCTGCACCGCGCCCAGCGGGACCCGCACGGCGTCCCTCGCCTCGGCGCGGTAGCGCACGTGCGAGCGGTTCACGTCCAGCGGCAGCATCCGCACGCCCCAGCGCGCCGCTTCCTGCACCAGCGTCCCGGCCGGCCACATGCCCGGCGCCTCCTGCAACACCCCCGCCAGGAAGGGCGCCGGCCAGTGCTCGCGCACCCAGGCGCTCGCGTACGTGTGGAACGCGAAGGCGTGCGCGTGGCTTTCCGCGAACCCGAAGCCCTGGAAGGCCGCGCACCACTCGAACACCTCCTCGGACTCGAACGGGAACGCCCCGTGCGTGCGGGCGGCGCCCAGCATGAAGCGCTGGCGCAGCGCCTCCCGTTCCGGGCCGCGCGGATGGCGGCTCAGCGCCTTGCGGAACCGTTCGGCCTCGGCCCACGGCAGCCCCGCGAAGTGGTGGATGAGCCGCAGAATCTGCTCCTGGAACAGGATCACGCCGTGCGTGGGCGCCAGGATGCCGCGCACGGGCTCCATCACGTCCGGCACCCGCTCCTGCCCCCGGGCGCGGCGCACGTACGGGTGCACGGTGTTCGACTGGATGGGCCCGGGGCGGAACAGCGCGATCTGGTGCGCCAGCTGCTCGCGGGTCCGGGCGCGCAGCTGCGTGCTCAGGCGCGTCTGTCCGGGGCTTTCCACCTGGAAGACGCCCAGCGTGTCCCCACGCGACAGCCGCGCCCACACGCGCGGGTCGTCGTGGTTCTGGATCTCGCCGAAGTCCAGGTACGGCCCGCCCAGGCGCACCACCTCCTCCCGCGCGCGTTCCAGCGCGGCGAGCATCCGCAGCCCCAGCAGGTCCAGCTTGATCAGGCCGGCGTCCTCGGCGTCGTCCTTGTTCAGCATCAGCATGCGGATCCCGCCGGAACTGGTCACCAGCGGCGAGAACTGCGTCAGCGGCTGCGCGCTGAGCACCACCCCGCCCGAGTGCGGCGCGAGGTGCCGCACGAACCCGTCCTCCATCAGCGCCAGCAATTCCAGCAGCGTGCCCTTCACCGGCGCGGACCCCAGCACCTCGTCGAAGGCCGGCGCCGCCCGGGCCGCCTGCGCCGGCGCGAGATGCCGGAAGTCGCGGCCCAGCGCCCGCGTCAGCCGGTCGCGCAGTTCCGGCGGCACGCCCAGCGCCCGGCCCAGGTCCTGCACCGCGCTCGGCAGGCGGTACGTGATGCGGTTGGCGACCATCGCCTCCCCGCTCCCGGTGCCGCGGAAGCGCTCCTCCACCCAGGCGATCACCTCCCGCCGCCGGTGCGACGCGATGTCGATGTCCACGTCCGGCATGCTGGTCAGGCCGGTGTGCAGGAAGCGTTCGAACAGCAGGTTGTGCCGCAGCGGTTCCTCGTTCGTGATGCCCAGCAGGTGACACAGCACGCTCCCCGCCGCGCTGCCCCGGCCCGCCGCGAGAATTCCCTCGCCCCGGCAGAAGTCCGTGACCTCCGCCGCCACCAGGAAAAACCCCGCCAGGTTCAGTTCGGCCGCCACCGCCAGTTCCTTTTCCAGCTGCGCCCGCGCCCGCCGCGCGCCCTCCGGGGCCGGGTAACGCTCCGGCAGGGCCGCCTCGCACCGCGCCCGCAGGAACGCCAGCGGCGACTGCCCGGCCGGGACGTGGGGCGCGGGCACGCTGAATCCTTGCCCCAGCAGCTCCACGCGGCACTCCGCGGCCAGCCGGTCGGCGTTCGCCAGCGCGTCCGGGTACGGCAGCACCCGCCCCCACGCCGCCGGGGTGCGCAGGCACGCCGCGTCGTTGCGGGGCCGCTGCGCGTGCGGCGTGTGCACGTCGATGCCCAGCCGCGCGCAGGCCAGGGCGTCCAGCAGCGGGAACTGCCGGTGGTGGGCCATGGCGATCCCCGGGGCCGCCACCGCCGGGACGCCCACCTCCCGCGCCAGCAGCCACAACTGCCGCGCGCGCCGCCCGTCCCCCGGCTGCCCCCCGTGAAACAGGCTCACGAACAGCCGGTGTGGGAACGCCGCCCTCAGCGTCTCCAGCGTGCCCAGCACCTCGCTCACCCGCTTCTGCGCCAGCAGGCCCGCCGGGAACCCGTCCCGCCCGCCGGTGAGCAGAAACACGTCCGCGGCGTGCTCCAGCAGTTCCGGCAGGGTCACGCGCCGCTCCTCCCGGGCCAGGGCGAGCGTGAGCAGTTCGTTCACGCCCCGGAAGCCCGCGCGGTTCCCGGCCAGCAGCGTCACCGGAAACACCCCTATCGGGAACACGACTGGCAGCGTCGCCCCGACCGGCGTGTGCAGCCCTGTGGCCTGCCCCGCCCGGACCAGTTCCACGCTGCCGGCCGTGCTCACCTCGTCCGTCAGGCCCAGCCCGGTAAAGCCGCGCCGCGCCGCCTCCCGCACCAGCGCCGCGGGGCTGCACACGCCCGCGCCCGGCGAGAAGAAGGACCGCGCGGTGAGCAGCGTGGTCAGGCGCGGGGCAGGCACGGCCGCCGCCTCAGTCCGCCACCCGCGCGAGCACCCACGACGGCCCGCCCGGCCCCTGCACGCGGTAGACCTCGGCGGTCAGGCCGCGGGCGTCCAGCAGCCAGTAGTCGCGCGGGCGCTCGTGCAGCCACCAGCGGCCCGCCCAGCGCCACGAATCCAGCACCGCCCGCACCGCGTACGCCCGCCCGTGCCAGCGCAGCCGCTGCGGCTGCCCCCCGCGGACCTGCACCTCGATCTGCTCCCCGACCGCGCGCATCTCAGGCCCTCACGGCCACCGGCGCGCGGCGGACGGAGGCCACAGGAGCCGGCGCAGGCGCGTCCCGCGTCAGGGCACTCACCCAGCGGTACGCCGTGCCGGCCGCCACGCTGAAGGGGTCCAGCCACTGCACCTGCCGCATCACGCCCGGGAAGCGCCGCTCGGCCAGCTCCGCCGCGTCCCGGGCAGCCGCGCGGCTCCACAGGTCGTTCTGCCCGCCCAGGCGGTCCAGGCCGCTCAGCACGACCTCCAGCGCCTCCACCCCCAGGTGCGCGGCGTTTGCATCATCCAGGGCGCGCAGCACCGCGCGGTGCAGCACTCCGGGCGCGCGCAGGTCCTCCTTCACGGTCCGGGTGGCGCTCAGCGTCAGGCCCGCCACGCCGGCCCGGACCGTCAGCCGCTGCGGCGACCGGCCCGCCAGCGCCTCCAGCAGCGCCGGGCATAGCGCCTGCGCCGCGGCACTCAGGTCCCGCGGCTCGAACAGCGGGTCGTCGAACTGCCGCGCCACCCGCACCTCGGCCGGCAGCCGCGCCCGCCCCACGCCGCCGCTGTTCGCGCCGTGCAGGTACGGTTTCAGCACCGTCCACTCGGCCCCCAGGTACGCCGCCTGCTGCGCCTTGCTCCACCTCAGCAGCTCTCCGACCGTGCCCACCCCCAGCCACGTCAGGCGCGCGTGCAGCTCGGCGCTCAGGCCCACGCCGCGCAGCGCTTCCAGCGGCAGTGCCCGGCGGAACGCGGCCGGGTCCGCCACCGCCCGCACGCCCCCGGTCCCGGCATCCAGCGCGGCCAGCAGCGCCAGCTCCCGGGTGTCCGCCAGGCCCACGCGGGCGTGCAGCGCCGAGGCGAGTTCCGCCGCCCCGGCCGGCGTGAGGGTCAGCAGCGCGCGCCCCACCCCGCCCACCTCCAGGCGCGGGCTGTACGCCGGGAGGCCCGCGCACACCTCCGCCCAGGCGGTCTCCAGCGCCGGGGCACTCAGGGGCACCGCGTGCAGTTCCGGCACGCGCGACAGCGCCCCCGACACCCGCATGCCCGGCTGCACGCCCCCCGCCAGCGCCGCCGCGCTCGCGCACCGCACCCGGCCGGCGTCCGTCACGGCCAGCGGCAGGTCCAGGCCGTGCTCATGCTCGGCGTGCCACAGCGCGAACGGCTCCAGCAGCAGCGCCGCGATCCGCGTACTCACGGCCGGCCCCGCGCGCTGCGCCGCGCGCCGCCCAGCCCGATGTGCCCCACCAGCACGCCCTGCACCTGCACGTCCGAGACCGGAAAGCGCATCGGCTCGAAGGCCGGGTTCTCGCTGTGCAACGTCACCGCCCGCCCGCGCTGCTGCCAGCGCTTGAGGGTCCCGGCGTTCTCCCCGGGAATCAGCACCAGCGCCACCTCACCGTTCTGCGCGACGTCCGCCGGGCGGATCGCCACCACGTCCCCCGGGAAGATGCCCAGGCCCAGCATGCTCTCCCCCCGCACCCGCAGCAGGAAATCCCCCTCCCGCATGGGCAGGATGTCGTCCAGGCGCGTCACGCGCTCCTGCACGCCACCGTCCGCCAGGGCGGGCGGCCCGGCCGCCACCTCCCCCAGCAGCGGAAAGCCCGCCGGGGCGCCCAGCGCCGCCCGCGCCGCCGGAGTCAGCGAGACCAGCGCCACCTGCCGCGGCCGGGCGTGGTAATTCAGGAAGCCCCGCCCGTGCAGCGTGAGCAGGTGGTCCCGCAGGTTCTGCCGCGCCAGCCCCAGGTCCTCCGCCAGCGCCGACGCGGTCAGGCAGCTGTCCCCGCCCTGTTTTTCCAGCCACAGCACGGCACGCAGCACCTCCCACTGCCGGGGCGTCAGAACCGCTGAACGGGGCGACATGTCACGTGACATGCTCCACTGTAAACACGCTCACGCTCGGCCCGCAATCCCCCGCCACCGGGGGTCAAGGCACGCTCAAGCCCCACCCGCTCGTCCCCCGTCAGGCCCCGGCATCCACGGGCAACCCCGCCCAGCGTGCCACCCACGCGCCCCCCGTCAGGCCCCGGCATCCACGGGCAACCCCGCCCAGCGTGCCACCCACGCGCCCCCCTGCACCACGTCCGCCACCCCTTCCACCCGCCCGCCCGACCATGCCAGCGGCACCCGCGCCACCGTGTGCGACTTCACACGCAGGTCCTCCAGGTTCCCGTGATCGCTGCTCAGCACCACCTCCGCCCCGCCGTCCAGCAACCCCCGCACGAAGGCGTCCACCCGCTCCAGATACGCCCGCCCTGCCCTGAGCACCCCCACCGGCGTCGGCGTTCCCCCCGCGTGCCCCAGCAGGTCACTGAACCACAGGTCCACCACCAGCAGGTCCGCCGCCCGCGCCGCCCGCGCCACCTCGCCCCCCAGGCGCACCACCCCGTCCAGCCCCAGGAACGCCTCCTCCCACGGCGGCTCGTACCCCAGCCCCAGCGAAACCCGCACCGCCGGCAGGCCCGGCGGATTCAGTGGCCCCCCCGCCGCCCGGAACGCATACGGAAAGCAGCCCAGCCGCCCCCGCCGCGCCGGCGCCTCCAGAAACGCCGGCGCGTAATGGTTCAGCAGCGCCACCCGCCCCCCCGCCCGCGCCAGCCGCCCCGGCAACGCGTGCTCGTCCAGCAGCCGGCGCAGCGTCGGCCCCGGCTGCGGCCCGAAATGCTCCCCCATCACCGCCACCGCGTCCCGGCCCGTCAGCCAGCACGCCTGCCCCGTCCCCGACTGCGGCAACCCCGGCACGCCCAGCGTCGCGTCCAGCGCCACTCCCCCATCCACCAGCGCCCGCAGGGTCGGCAGCGCCTGCTCCCACACGCCGCCCGGCGGGGCGTCCAGCGGATGCCCCACCCCGTCCAGCGCCACCCAGACCCTCATCCCGGCAGGCTAGCAGGCCATCCGCCCGGCAAAATCGTCCCCGCCTGCCAGAACCCTTCGGTAGAGTTGCACCGACAGCGGAGGCTTCAACGCATGGAATACCAGCGCAAACGTCCACTCACTCCCTCCGCCGGACCCCACCAGCCCACCGTCAGGGCCGAGGTTCCGGCCGTCTCCCACCATGTGCCCGTTCAGCGGGCGATGCAGCGGTTCACGTGTACACCGACCGCTGCGCAGCGACAGGCTGTGATTCCGGTGTTGCGGGCGGCGAGTCTGCACCGGCAGGAAGAGGAGCACTTGAGCGCGCAACGGTTGCCCCTGCAACGTCAGGTGACTGACCTGAGCGCCACACTTCCCGCGGACGCGATTCAGACAGCCTTACAACGGCAGGCCAGCGAACGCACTCCGGGCGTCATCCCCTCCCACCCGCAGGCAGCCGGGGAGTGGGTGACGGTGATGCGTCACCGGGCCGAGCAGGTGGACGGCACGAGGATGGATGCGCGGTCCATGCAGGCGTTCGCCACTCTGCAACGTCAGGTGGCCGCGGCCCTGGTGCACAGCGTGAAACATGACCCCAGCCCGGCCCTTCAGCGGCACTCGGCTTTCGCTGAACACGCGGTGAGCCTGCAACGGCATGCCCTGACCCGCACGATTCCCCGAGCTGCGCTGAGTCAACTCCCGCCCGGTGAACGCCTGAGCCTGCAACGGGCGGTGGACGAAGCGACCCAGGCCGATGCCCTGCAACGCCAGCAGGACGCGCAGGCGTTGCAACTTCATTCCCTCCAACGGCACCTGGCAGAACTGGACGAGCAGGCCACGAAACCGGTCATGGAACGGATTCAGGCGCGCAGAGGGAGCGGGAACCCGCTCCCGGCCGCGGTGCAGCGTCATCTGGAACAGGGATTGAATCATGACCTGAGCGCGGTGCGGATTCATGATGATGCGGAGGCGGACAAGCTGGCGAAGGGCGTGAGCGCTGTGGCGTTCACGACGGGGACGGATATCTACTTCCGGAGTGGGAAATTCAACCCGAACACGCAGTCCGGGCTGGAACTCCTGGCGCATGAGGTGACGCATACGGTGCAGCAGAGCCAGGGCAAGGTCGGCAAAGGCATTGACCCGGATGCAGGTCTGGAAGCAGAAGCGCGGGCGATGGGGAAGCGGCTGGCTAGTGGTTCTCCTGCACTTAAATGGCAGTCAAGCGGAGGCAGACTGCGACAGAGCGTCCCCTCGGCAACCTATTCAGTTCAGAGAACCCCGGAGGGTACGACTGATCTGAGAAAGAAGCTGGTCCAAGTCGCAGCGACAGCGCAGGCGGAGGCGAGAAAGGCGAATGCTGGGCGTGGTGCCGTAGCAGAGATCGGGCAGACACCGAAACTAAACGCTTACGAGTTCCAACCTCTCTTGCCCCTGAATAAGGGTGATCCGAAGGATCTTGCCTTTGATCATGGCTTTCTTGCAGGTGCTGGCGGCAAGCTGGACAAATCGAAAATGGTTAAACCGACCTTACAGGACTACGCGGCGTGGACGAAGTGGATGCACATTGCGGGAGCTCTCCTTGGACTGCGCCCCGACTTGAAGGACGCGATCTTTGCCTATATGCATTTCCTACGTGCAGGAGGGCAAGCCCGTAATGTGAACTACGAGAGGTTCCTCAAATACGACCCGGCTGGAAAGCGGGTGCATGACGCGCTGACTGAGGATGTCAAATTCGGAATCCGGAACTCGTTAGCAGGCGGAAATTACAAACAAGGTCTCAAATATTCGATGTCGGGGTCAACAGCTACTATTTATGTTGGTCGGGGTGCAAGGTATCCTGAGCCTGCAACAGAAAACTGGCAGAAGGCGATTGGTAAGCATCAGGCCTGGGCGGACGTCTCCTACAATTTTATCTATAAAAAATCTGGGCCAACGCTAATAAATACAAGCATTCATATTAAAATGAAGGACATGTATAATTTCAACCCAGGTGACGCTGATATAGCTACAAGTACTCCTGATGATGTAAATGGCCGTTTCGAGCTGACGGGTTTGGGCAAAGAGTATATTAATTACGGGTCTGTCAAGAAAAATGTTGCCTTCACGATAGACTTTGCCTCACTCAGCATTACCCAGAAAAGTGCCGCTGGCTCTGCGAAACTCCTTCTTCCGAATCCGAGGTGAGTGATGAAGGAATCTCTTCTTAGCTTATGCGCCCTCTTCTTGCTGTCCTCATGTCATCACCAGAACAAAGTGACCGATGTTGGAGGCACGAAAACCCTTATTACAGATGTTCGTTCTGGTGGCATTGTTGATCAGTACCTTCTGCCGCCTTATAAAAGTGGAGCCCACTGGGTTGAGCTCCGTAAAGTGTACGATTCGTCTTCGGTTCCTGGTCCGTCTGAGCCCACACTTTACATTATTGTTCCCCTCTCCCGCACTCTGCCGAGTAGCACGAAAGAGGAGGTTGAAATGGATAATGAAGCTTTGCGCAAACTGGAGGATGTGTATCCGAAACTGAAGAACCTGCTGGAGCAAGGCCAGCAGGTTGATATTTCTTCCTTGGTTGTCCCTGGAACTATCCCTTACTACGGCATTCAGAAATCAGAGAAGGTTTTTCTGATCGTCGGCAAGATGTAACGGTTCGTTCAATCCTCAGCTCTGCGCTGCTGCCTGGAATTTTCTTTCCTCGACGACTTTTTTGGCGAGGTGTTCGGGGACTTCCTGGTAGCCGTGGGGTTTGAGGGAGTAGGCGCCGCGGTCGCCGGTCATGCTGCGCAGGTCGGCGTTGTAGGTCTGAAGTTCGCTCTGGGGAACGATGGCGCTGATGGTGAAGACGGTGCCGTCGGGTTCCATGCCCTGCACGCGGGCGCGGCGGCCCTGGAGGTCGCCCATGATGTCGCCGGTGTACTGGGCGGGCGCGCGGACTTTGAGGAGCATGACGGGTTCGAGGAGGACGGGGCGGGCCTGTTCGAGGGCGGCGCGGGCGGCGAGGCTGCCGGCGGTGCGGAAGGCCATGTCGCTGCTGTCGACTTCGTGGTAGCTGCCGTCGAGGACGGTGAAGTGGACGTCCTGGAGGGGGTAGCCGGCCAGGGCGCCTTTTTCCATGGTGTCCTGCACGCCTTTTTCGATGCTGGGGATGTACTTGCCGGGGATGGCGCCGCCGACGACAGCGCTTTTGAAGTGGTAGCCCTGGCCGGGTTCGACCTGGAGGTGGCAGTCGCCGTACTGGCCGTGTCCGCCGCTTTGTTTTTTGTGTTTGCCCTGGGCTTTGGCTTTGGCGCGGATGGTTTCGCGGTAGGGGATCTGGGGGGGGGTGACGGTGACGTTCACGCCGAGCGCGGCGAGTTTTTCCACGGCGATGTTGGTGTGCATTTCGCCCATGCCGCCGAGGAGCATCTCGCCGGTCTGGGGTTCGCGGCCGTAGTGGAGGGTGGGGTCTTCTTCGAGGAGTTTGGCGATGGCGTCGCCGATCCGGTCTTCGTCCTGGCGGGTTTTGGGGTGCAGGGCGACGGTGTAGACGACGTCGGGGAGGTTGAGGGGGTCGTACTGGATGGGGTGCTGGGGGTCGGCGAGGGTGTCGCCGGTGTGCAGCTGGTCGTTTTTGGTGATGACGCCGATCATGCCGGCGGTGAGTTCGGGAACTTCGGTGAGGTCCTTGCCGTTCATGACGTACAGGTGGGCGGGTTTGAGGTCCACGTCGCGGGTGGTGTTGCGGATGGTGTCGCCGGCTTTGAGGGTGCCGCTCCAGACGCGGAGGTAGGCGATCTTGCCGACGTAGGGGTCGATGCTCATGCGCCACACGCGGGCGCTGAAGGGCGCGTCGGGGGTGGGGGCGCGGGTCTGACCGTCGATGCCGGTGAGTTCGCCGCGTTCCTGGGCGCTGCGCAGGCCGTCGACCATCAGGTCCATGAGTTCGGGGATGCCGGTCTGGGTGGTGGCGCTGATGGGGATGGCGGGGTAGATCTTGCCGGCGTGCACGCCGGCGTAGAAGGCCTTCGCGAGTTCGTCCTGGCTGATGTCCTCGCCTTCGAGGTAGCGGTTCATGAGGTCGTCGTCGGTTTCGACGATGGCGTCCACGAGGGTGCTGCGGGCTTCTTCGAGGGCGTGGCGGGTTTCGCCGCTGTACTCGTCGGGGTGGGCGGTGAGGACGTTGATGACGCCCCTGAAGTCAGGGCCTTCGCCGTCGGGGATGAAGGCGGGCACGATGGGGCCGGGGAGGCTGGCGCGGAGTTCGGCGAGGGTGGCCAGGTAGTGGGCGCGTTCGCGGTCCATCTTGGTGACGGCGACGATGCGGGGCATGCCGAGGTTGTCGGCGTGCGCCCAGACGCGTTCGGTGCCGACCTCGACGCCGCCGGTGCCGCTGACGAGGATGACGGCGCTGTCGGAGGCGCGCATGCCGCCGCGGATTTCGCGCACGAAGTCGGCGAAGCCGGGGGTGTCGAGCACGGTGATGTCGGTGTCACGGTGTTTGAAGCGGAGCACGCCGGTCTTGATGGAAAAGCCGTGGGCGTGTTCTTCCTCGGTGTGGTCGCTCTGGGTGGTGCCGTCCTCGACGCGGCCCACACGTGAGATCGCCCCGCTGCGGTGCAGCAGGGCTTCGGCCAGCGTGGTTTTGCCGGTGCCGCTGTGCGCGGCGAGACTCACAATACGAACGGGCATTCGTGAATCACCTGTTCCTTTCCAGCTCATGTGAACGGGAAGTCAACGGTTGACCTCGGAGGTCATGAGCGGCTTGTGCGCTGAAGATACTCCCCTGACCGGGCGGGTCAAGGGAATCCGCCCCGGGCGTCCGGCGCTCCCTGCCTGCGCGGCGCCGGGGCGGAATGTGCCAGCATGCGGGGCCATGTCCGCCCTGCCTGCCGCCACGTCCGGTCCGCTGCACGTTCCCGCGCGGGGCCTGATCGCCGTGATCGGCGCGGACGGCAGTGACCCGGCCGGGTGGGCCGCGCGGCATTTCGCGCCGGAGGAGGTGCTGGACCCGGGCACCTTCCGGGCCTGGGTGGGCGGTGACGCGGCCGGGGGTCTGGACGCCCTGCTGCACGTGGCGGGCGCGCGGCTCTCACGGGGGCTGCTGACGGTGATCGCGGGGCCGCTGGTCCGCCCGATGGACCGGGCCCCGCTGGTGGCGCTGGCGCGCGCGCACGATCTGCCGGCGTCGGCGGTGGTGCTGGACCCGCCCCGCGCGGACCTGCCCCGCACGGACGCCGTGCAGGCGCAGGTGACGGAGCTGCACCGCACGCTGGGCGGCCTGGAGAAGGAGGGCTTCCGGAGGGTGTGGGTGCGCCGCGGCCCCGGCCTGGAGGGGAGCGGCGTGCGGCGCGTGCCGCTTGCGCCGGACCGGTCGGACCTGCGTGGGCCGTTCGATTTCATCGGGGACGTGCACGGCTGCCTGCCGGAACTGCGGGACCTGCTGGGCGCGCTGGGATACGCAGTGGGGGAGGACCTGAGCGTCACGCCGCCGCCGGGCCGCACGGCGGTGTTCGTGGGGGACCTGGTGGACCGCGGGCCGGACAGCGCGGGCGTGCTGCAACTGGTGATGACCCTGGTCCGCAGCAGTGCCGGGCTGTGCCTGCTGGGCAACCACGACGAGAAACTGGCCCGCGCGCTGGAGGGCCGCAGCGTGAAACCGGTGCACGGCCTGGACGTCACGCTGGCGCAGGTGCATGCGCGCGGCGAGGCCTTCGCCGGGCAGGTGCGGGCATTTTTGGGGAGCCTGCCCACGCACCTCGTGCTGGACGGCGGGCGGGTGGTGGTGGCGCACGCGGGCCTGCCGGAGCGCTACCACGGGCGGGTGGGGGGCCGGGTGCGGACGTTCGCGCTGTATGGCGACGTGAACGGCCAGAAGGACGAGTACGGCCTGCCGGTCCGGGGGGACTGGGCGGCCGGGTACCGGGGCGGGGCGCTGGTCGTGTACGGGCACACGCCGCACCTGGACGTGCGCGCCCTGAACGGCACGGTGAACCTGGACACCGGCTGCGCGTTCGGGGGGAAACTCAGCGCGCTGCGCTACCCGGAGGGGCAGGTGGTGCAGGTGCCGGCCCGGGCGGCGTACTGGGTGCCGGCCAAGCCCATGCCGGCCGTGCCGGAGGAGGCGCGGTTCGTGGGGGAAGGCTGAAGTATTCCTGAACGCGCGCGGGGGCGGCACGGTGCGCTGGGGCGCTGTTCTGGCCGGGCGGGTCTGTTTAACGTTGAAGGGTGAACCGACTTCTGCTTTCCGTGGCGCTGCTGGGCAGCCTGACCGTTCCGGCCGTGCAGGCGCAGTCTGCGGCCGCCATTGCGAAGGTGGACGTGGCCGACCTGAGCATTCAGGCCGCGCGGCAGCGCATGTACCCGGGCAGCGCCCTGAAGGTCGTGCAGACCCTGGCGCGCGGCAGCAACTACACCCGGCAGGTGGTGAGCTACCAGTCCGAAGGCCTGACCATCTACGCGCTGCTGACGGTCCCGAACGGCACCCCGCCGAAGGGCGGCTGGCCGGCGGTGGTGTTCAACCACGGGTACGTGCCGCCCGCCGTGTACCGCACCACCGAACGGTACGTGGCGTACCAGGACGCCTTCGCCCGCAGCGGCTTCGTCACACTGAAAAGCGATTACCGCGGGCACGGCCGCAGTCAGGGTGAGCCGCTCGGCGGGTACTATTCGCCCGGCTACACCACCGACGTCATGAACGCCCTGAGCAGCCTCAGGAAAGACGCGCGGGTGAACGCGAAGCGCGTGGGCATGTGGGGGCACAGCATGGGCGGCTTCCTGACGCTGCGCGCCATGGTCATCGACCCCAGCATCAGGGCCGGGGTGATCTGGGCCGGGGTGGTCGGCGACTACCACCAGATGATGACGCAGTGGAACAACCGCCCGCCCGCCAGCATCCCGCAGCGGGTGCTTAACCTGCGAACGGCGGCGGTGGCGAAATACGGCACGCCCGCGCAGAATCCCGCCTTCTGGGCGGGCCTGAGTGCCAACACGTACCTGAAGGACCTGGGCGGGCCGGTGCAGCTGCACATCGGCAGTGCCGACGAGGACGTCCCGGTGCTGTTCCACACCACCCTGCGCGCGCAGCTGATCGCCGCCGGGAAGGGCGTGCAGAGCTACGTGTACCCCGGGGACAACCACAACCTCAGCCGTCACCTGACCGTCGCCCTGAACCGCAGCGTGGCGTTCTTCAAGGCCAACCTGTGAGGCGGGGCGCATGCGGGCCCTGATCCGGTTCGCGCTGCTGCTGGTGCTGGGCGCGGCGTTCGTCGCGGTCATGCAGCCGGAGCGCCTGCCGTTCCGGGTGCCCTGGCAGGGCGCTGCGGCCCCCAGCGGCGAGCCGGACGCCCCCACCCCGCGGACGCCCGCCGACCCGGCCGGCACTGCCGATCCTGGGGCGGACCCGCCGGACACCCTGAGCACCGACGCGCTGGGCCGCGTGACGGACGAGGCCATGCGCGCCTTCGTGGCGCGGCAGCCGGTCAGCATTCAGGCGCTGCGGGCCCGCACGTACCCGGGCAGCGCCCTGAAGGTCGAGCGCACCCTGAACGCCGGCAGCAACTACACCCGGCAGGTCGTGAGCTACCAGTCCGAGGGCCTGACCATCTACGGGCTGCTCACCGTCCCGCGTGGCACGCCCCCGGCGGGCGGGTGGCCGGCCATCGTGTTCAACCACGGGTACATCCCCCCGGACGAGTACCGCACCACCGAGCGGTACGTGGCGTATCAGGACGCCTTCGCGCGCGCCGGGTTCGTGACGCTCAAAAGCGATTACCGCGGGCACGGCGACAGCCAGGGGGACGCCCGGGGCGGCTACCAGGACCCCGGGTACACCGTGGACGTCCTGAACGCCGCCGCCAGCCTGAAAAAGGACCCGCGCGTGAACGCGAGGCGGCTGGGCCTGTGGGGGCACAGCATGGGCGGGCAGCTGAGCCTGCGGGCCATGCTGGTGGACCCGGACCTGAAGGCCGCCAGCCTGTGGGCGGGCGTGATCGCCGGGTACGACGTCCTCGCCACCGACTGGAACCGCGCGCCGGGCACGCCCCGGCCCACGCTGGACCCCCTGAACCGCCGGTACCTGCGGCTCCTGAGTCCCAACGCGTACCTGAAAGACCTGCGGGGCCGCCCGCTGCAGCTGCATCACGGCACCGCCGACAAGGACGTGCCCTACAGCTTCCAGGTGGCGCTGGCGAACGACCTGCGCGCCGCGCAGCAGCCGTTCACGGCGTACCGCTACGACGGCGACAACCACAACCTCAGCGGGAATCTGGGCGTGGCGCTGCGCCGCAGCGTGGCGTTCTTCCAGGCGAACCTGTAGCTGCTCCTCTGTAACTACTCCCGCACCCACACGACCTTGTCCTCCAGAGGCGCGCGGGGCCGGTCGGGCGGGGTGGTTTCGGCGTACCCCAGGAAGATAAAGCCGCGCAGTTCCGGCGCGCCGAGTTCCGCGGCGGTCAGGGGGCTGACCATGGCCGGGCCGCTCACCCACTTGCTGGCCAGGCCGTGCGCGGTGGCGGCCAGCAGCATGTTCTGCGCGGCGGCCGCCAGGGCGTGTTCTTCCTCCCAATGGGGAAGTTTCGGCGGCTGGGGAATGTGCAGTTCCAGGCTGATCCACACCGGGGCCTTCAGGACCCGCACGCGCTGGTTGGCCTGCACGTCGGGATTGGCGGCGTCTTTGGCAGTGCTGGCCGCGTAGGCCCGCGCGAACAGGTCGCCGAGGCGGTGACGGCCCTCGCCGGTGAAGACCGTGAAGCGCCACGGCTGCCGGTTGCCGTGGGTGGGGGCCCAGGTGGCGGCGGTGAGCACGGCCTCCAGGACGTCCTGGGGGACGGGATCGGGCCGGAGTTTCAGCAGGTCGGCGGTGCGGCGGTGGCGGATGGCGTGCAGGACAGGCCGGGCATCGGGCATGCCGCCGATGATACGGAGCGCGGCCGCCAGGGGGGAGGCATACTCATTCTCCTGACTGACCGGTCGGTATACTCATGACCGACCGGTCAGTCACAACAGACCGGAATTTCCCACCCCTGCCAGGAGGCCCCCATGTACCTCGCCCTGCGCGAACTGCGCCACCACCCCGTCCGCTCCCTGCTGCTCGGCGCGGTCGTCACCCTGATCGCCTTCATGGTGTTCATGCTCACCGGCCTGACCCGCGGCCTCGCCCACGACAACGCCGCCCTGCTGCTCGGCACGCCCGCCCGGCACTTCGTGACCACCCACGACGCCGAGGGCGTCTTCACCCGCTCCTTCCTGACCCCCGCCGACGTGGACGCCGTCCGGCAGGCCGCCGGCCCCACGCCCGCCACACCCGTCGCGCAGACCTTCGTGAGCTTCAGCCGCGGCGACCGGCAGCTCAGCGGCGTGCTGCTCGGCGTGGCCCCCGGCCGCTTCATGGCCCCCGCCGCCACCCAGGGCCGCGCCCTGACCGCCGCCACCCCGGACGCCGTGGTGGACGAGAGCCTGCGGGAGGACGGCGTGCAGCTCGGCGACACCCTCACCCTCAAACCCGGCGGGGACACCGTGCGCGTCATCGGCTTCACCCGCGGCGCGCGCCTGAACCACCAGCCGGTCCTGTACGTCACGCTGGACCGCTGGCAGGCCCTGAACCCCCGCAGCCGCGGTGCCGTGAACGCCGTGGCCGTGCAGGGCGACCTGCCCCGCCCCCTGCCCGCCGGCCTGGGCCTGCACACCCGCGCCGAAACCCTGCAGGTGCTGCCCGGCTACCAGGAGGAACAGGGCAGCCTGACCATGATCCAGGTCTTCCTGGTGGCGGTGGCGGCCTTCGTGATGGCCGCGTTCTTCTACGTGATCACCCTGCAGAAAACCCCGCAGTTCGGGCTGCTCAAGGCCATCGGCGCCCGCACCCGCACCCTGGCCGGCAGCCTCGTCACGCAGATGCTGCTTCTGACCGCCGGTGCCGTGACCGCCGCCGCGCTGCTCACCCTGGCCGCGGCGCAGCTGCTGCCCGGCAGCCTGCCCTTCACCCTGACCGCCCCCACCGTGCTGGCCGCCTCGGGGCTGCTGCTCGCCGTGGCCGCCCTGAGCAGCCTGCTCAGCCTGCGCGCCATCGCCCGGGTGGACCCGCTGATCGCCATCGGCACCCCCGTCTGACCCGCCCCCCCAGGAGACCCCGCATGACCGCCCTGCTCGACTATTCCGCCCCCACCCCCACCCCGCTGGCCCCGCCCACCCTGTCCCTGCACGGCGTCAGCCGCACGTACGGCGACGGCGAGGGCCAGATCACCGCCCTGCACCCCACCACCCTGCACGTCCGCCCCGGCGAGCTCGTCGCCGTGAACGGCCCCAGCGGCAGCGGCAAGAGCACCCTGCTGGCCCTCGCCGGCGCCCTGCTGCGGCCCAGCGCCGGGCAGGTCGTGATCGCCGGGCAGGACCTGGGCACCCTGCCCGCCCGGGACCTCCCCGCCTTCCGGCTCTCGCACCTGGGGTTCGTGCTGCAGAGCAGCAACCTGATTCCCTTCCTGACCGTGCACGAACAGCTCACCCTGGTCCCCCGCCTCGCCGGGCAGGGCGGCCGCGCGCCCGGCACCCTGGCCGACGAGCTGCTGGACACCCTGGGCCTCGCAGGCCGCGCCCGGCAGTACCCCGCGCAGCTCAGCGGCGGGCAGCGCCAGCGCGTCGCCGTCGCCCGCGCCCTGATGAACGACCCGCAGCTGATCCTGGCCGACGAACCCACCGCCAGCCTCGACGGCCCCCGCGGCCGCGAGGTCGTGGAGCTGCTCGCCCACGCCGTGCACGGGCGCGGCAGGGCCGCCGTGATGGTCACGCACGACGAGCGCGTGCTGGACCTGTGCGACCGCGTCGTGACCCTCGTGGACGGCACCCTGCGCGAAGGCTGAGCGCGCAACCCAGGCAGTGACGGACCCCGGCCGCCCAGGTGGCCGGGCCTCACCGTTTTCCCGCGCGGCACCTGAAAGAATGCCGGACATGAGCCTGATTGATGTCGCCATCGTCGGGGCGGGCCCCGTCGGCCTGGCCGCCGCCATCGCCTGCAAACGCGCGGGCCTGAGCTACGTGGTGCTGGAACGCGGATGCGTGGTGAACGCCATCTTCGAGTACCCCACCTACATGACCTTCTTCACCACCGCGCCCGAACTGGAGATCGGCAACCACCCCATGGTCACCGGGCACGACAAACCCGACCGCCGCGACGCCCTGATGTACTACCGCCTGGTCACGCAGCGCGAGGCGCTGAACGTCGAGCAGTACACCGAGGTCACGAGAGTGCACGCCGCCCCGGCCGGCTTCACGCTGGAAATCGAGAAGCGCGACGGCACGCCCGGCGTCGTCGAGGCGCGGCGCGTCGTCGTGGCAACCGGGTACTACGACAACCCCGTGCACCTGGGCATCCCCGGCGAGGACGGCGAGAACGTCAGCCACTACTACACCGAGGCGCACCCCTTCATGGGCCTGAACGTCACCGTGATCGGCGCCGGGAACAGCGCCGCCGACGCCGCCCTGGACCTCTGGCGCGGCGGCGCGAACGTCACCATGATCGTCCGCGCGCCCGAACTGAAAAGAACCATCAAGTACTGGGTGCGGCCCGACCTGGAAAACCGCATCAAGGAAGGCAGCATCACCGCGCACTTCGAGTCGCAGGTCGTGGAGATCCACCCCGAGCACGTGCGCGTGCAGCGCCCGGACGGCACCACCTGGGACCTGCCCACCCACTTCACGTTCGCGCTGACCGGCTACCGCCCGGACCTGAGTTTCCTCTCCGGCCTGGGCCTCGCGCAGCACCCGGACGAGTGCCTCGTCCTGACCGAGCACTACGAAAGCAGCGTGCCGGGACTCTTCGTGGCCGGCAGCGCGGGCTTCGCGGGCAAGACCAACCAGGTGTTCATCGAGAACGGCCGCTTCCACGCCGACCTGGCCGTGGCCGAGATCATCCGGCAGCTGCAGGGACAGGCGCCGGAACCGCTGCAGTCCGTGCACTGAGCACCCCACCCGGCTTCGTAACGTGCGTTCATCGGCGGCCGGGGGGCGCGTGGGATACTGCGCCGCATGCCCCGCCCCCCTGCCCTGGCGTCCGCCCTGGCCCTGAGCCTGCTCCTGCTGGGTGCGGTGAACCCGCCCTCCAGCGCGCAGACGAGCGTTCCCGCCCTGCCGCCCGGCACCCCGCCGCCGGTCACGCCGCCCGCGCCGGACCCCACCCCGGAACCCAGCCCGGCGCCCGAGCCGGTGCCCACTCCGGCCCCGGAACCTGCACCCGTGCCGGCCCCCGCGCCCACCCCCAGCCCGGCGCCCGCCCCGGTCACCCCGGCCCCCAAACCCGAACCGAAACCGGCCGCGCCGCTGCTGATCACCGTGCAGGCGGACCTGCCGGCCGTGGTGGACGGGAAGAAGGGCACCGTGCCGTTCCTGCGCACCCTGACCATCCCCGGCCCGCGCGCCGCGCAGCTCCGCGCCGCCGGCAAGATCACCCAGAGCCTGGACGCCGACCTGACCGCCTTCCTCAAGGCCCTGCCCACCGCGCCGCAGGACGCCCGCTTCCAGGAAACCGATGACGGCTGGGCGCTGGTGCAGCGCAACGGCCTGACCGTGGACGCCGCGAAAACCCGCGCGAACGTCCTCGCCGCCCTGAAAGACCCCCGGGGCGTCACCGCGAACGTCGCCGTGACCGGCCAGACCGCCCCGAAACGCACGCTGGAGTACTTCGTGAGCCGCGGCATCACCGCGCACCTCGGCACCGGCGAGACGAACTACAACGGCAGCAGCGCCGCCCGCATCACCAACATCCACGTCGGCACGCGCTTTTTCCAGGACCGGCTGTTCGAGGGCAAGACCTTCTCCTTCAACGGCTTCATCGGCCCCGTGAACGCCCGCGCCGGGTACGTGCCGGGCCTCGTGATCGCCGGGGAACGCACCGCCACCGGGCTGGGCGGCGGCATCTGCCAGGTCAGCACCACCGCCTTCCGCACCCTGTACCAGGCGGGCCTCCCGGTCGTGGAACGCCGCAACCACAGCTACCAGGTGTACTACTACGACCCACAGGGCCTGGACGCCACCATCTACCAGCCCACCCAGGACCTGAAGTTCGCCAACGACACCGGCGGCGCCCTGTGGTTCCAGGCCGACTGGGACGACCAGACCCACCAGCTGCGCATCCACGTGTTCGGCAAGGCCCGGGACTTCACGGTGCAGATCGGCCAGCCGAAGACCCTGAAATCCACGCCCGCGCCGAAAGACCGCCTGATTCCCGACCCCAGCCTGCCGGCCGGGCAGCGCAAGCAGGTGGACTGGGCCGCGCCCGGCGCTGTGATCGAGGTGACCCGCCAGTTCACCCGGGCCGGCAAGGTGTTCCGGCAGGACACCCTGAGAAGCGACTACCGGCCCTGGCCGAACATCTTCCTGGTCGGCACAAAGAAGTAACCGGCAGCAGTCACAGCCCGGAGCGGGGGTTCACGTCCACCCGCAGCCGGGCTTTCCACGTGCGGGAATCCAGCACCCGCAGCAGCTCGCCCAGCCGCGCGTCGCTGCGGGCACGCAGCAGCAGGTGGTACGGGTACACGCCCCTGAGCCGCGCCACCGGGCTGGGCGCCGGACCCAGCACCTCCTGCGCCGTCGCGCCCGCCCCGTGCAGCGCGTCGGCAAGCTCCTGCGCGGCCACCTGCGCCCGTTTCGCCTCCCGGGCCGTGAGTTCCACCTGCGCGAGGCGGGCGTGCGGCGGGTACCCGAGCTCCTTCCGGACGCGCTCCTCCGCGGCCGGGTAGGCCAGGGCGTCCCGGCCGTCGGCCAGCACCCGCAGGGCCGGGTGATCCGCCTGGAAGGTCTGCACCACCAGCATCGGCGGCTTCTCCACGTGCCACTCGGTCAGCTGCCGCAGCAGGCGGTGGTAGCGCTCACTGGCGCGGAAATCCGACACGTTCAGCCAGGTGTCCGCCAGCGTCACCCCGATCAGCGCGAGGTTCGGCGGCGCCTCCTGCGACAGCAGCAGCTGCGTGCCCACCATCACCCCGCTCTCCCCGGCGTACAGCGGACTCAGGTCGTCCTGCCGGTCCCGGTCCACGCGGTACACCGGCAGCCCCGGCAGCAGGCGCCTGACCTCCTGCTCGATCCACTCGGTGCCCGGGCCGCGGGCGCGCCACATCCGCTCCCCACAGTGGTCGCAGCGGTCCGGCAGCACCTCCCGGTACCCGCACTGGTGGCAGGTCAGCTGCCGGGACTCCTGGTGAAACCGCAGCGGCACGTCGCAGTGCCGGCACTGCGGGGTGTGCTCGCAGCTGGGGCAGCGCAGCAGCGCCGAGTACCCCCGCCGCGGCGCCAGGAGCGCGGCCTGCCGCCCGCGCTCCTGCACCTGCCGCAGCAGCCGCACCAGATCGTGACTCAGCGGATACCCCAGGTCGCCGGGCGTGAGGTGCACGCCGCTCAGCGGCCCCAACTCCGGCTGCTGCGGCGGGTTGGCGTAATCCACCACGTGCAGCCGCACCCGGGCCGGCGGCAGCACCGCACCCGGATGCGGGATGCTCTCCACCGCCGGAACCGCGCCCACCAGCGCCAGCGCCGCCTCGTGCTCCGCGGCGACCCGCGCGGCCAAGTCCGGCACGAAGGCCCGTGAGCCGCTCTGCAACTTGTGCGCGTCGCTGCCTTCCTCCAGCACCACCAGCAGCGCCAGGTCCGCCAGTGGCGCGCACAGCGCCAGCGAACTGCCGACCACCAGCCGCACCTCCCCGGTGCGGACCTGCTCCCAGGTGTGCAGGCGCTGCACGTCCGAGAGCGGCCCGCACAGCTGCGCCGCGCCCGTCCCGGCCGCCGCGGCCAGGCCGCTCAGGGCGTCCCAGGCGCGGCGCAGCGTCCGGTGGTCCGGGGCAACCACCAGCACGCTGCGGCCCTGCGCCAGCAGCCGCTGCACGCGCGGCGCCAGCGCCCGGAACCGCGCCCCCGGCCGACCCCCGTGCAGCCGCCACACCGGCGCCTCCGGCAGGCGGTCCGGGTCCCCGGCCGTCACCGCCGCGGCGGGCGCCGGCAGGTCCGGCGCCAGGGCCGGCCGCTGCGCCACGTCCGCCCAGCCGCGCATGACCAGCGTGCCCGCCTGCGTGGGGCTCAGCGCGTGCCCGTCTCCGGACGCGCCGCTCGCCCAGGCACTCAGCGAGTCCACCGGGCCGCGCTCCTGCAACCACGTCCAGGCTGGGGGGGGCGGGGCGGGTTCCGGGACGTGCGCCGCGCCGCCCGCCTGCACCGCGCCGCTCACCACGCCCGCGCTCACCCCGGCCGCCTTCGCCCAGCCGCTCAGGGTGTCCTGCGGGCCGTGCTCGGCCAGCCACACACATGCCTGCCTCTGCTTCGGGGTCAGGCCCGGCGGCAGCGGGTCGGCGGCCCGCAGCACGCTCACCGTCCGCGCGGCCGGCGGCACCTCGTCCAGCGCGCGGGCCTGCACCACGCTGCGCAGCCGCGGCACGGCCGTGAACTCCTCCTCCAGCAGCCCCTGCTCGCGGATGGCGTCCAGCAGCGCGGCCGGGAACCCCCCGGCGTCCGTCCAGCCCGGCCCCGGCGGCCGGCGCGCGAAACTGCTCAGGTCCGCGTCCGTCACCGCCCTCACCCGGTGCGCGTACGCCGGCTCCCACCCGCACGCCAGCAGGTCCCCCCACACCAGCCCCGCCGGGATGCGCGCGTCCGCCGCCCAGGCCGTCACCGCCCGCACCGTCGCCGGACTCACCCACGGGCAGGCCGGGTCGTCCAGCACGTGCACCGCCTCCCGCAGCCGGTGCCCGCCCCGCGCCGAGCCGGGCGCCACCACCAGCGCCGTGACCAGTTCGCCGCGCCAGGGCACCAGCACCCGGCAGCCCAGCGGCACCGCCCCGCCCGGACCGGCGGCCGTCCAGCCGTGGGGGGCGGTGAACTCGTACGCGGGAATCGGAAGGGGCAGCGCCACCAGCCAGGACAGGGCAGAAGGCGGGCCGGCGGAACTCACCTGCCCAGGCTAGCAGGGCCGCCCCGGGCGTGCCGGCGCCGGCACTACACTGCCCGCCATGACCGCCGCCCCGACCGTCCACCGCGCCGCCGCCCGGTCCGCACTGCAGGCCGGGGTGCTGTGGGCGCTGCTGGCCGCCGCGGCCTTCTCCACCCTGGGCATCTGGGGCAAGCTGGCCGCGCAGGCCGGCCTGCCCAGCGACGCCACCCTGGCGCTGCGCTTCAGTCTGGTCGCGGCCCTGCTGCTTCCCCTGACCGCGCGCGGCGTGACCCGGCCTCAGGCGCTGCGGATGCTGGCGGTGGGCGGCCTGTACGCCCTGGCCACCACCTGTTACTTCGGGGCGCTGGGGCGCATCACGGCCGGCGCCACCGGCCTGCTGCTGTACCTCGCGCCGGCCTTCGTGATCCTGTTCGCGTGGCTGCGCGGGCACGTGCCCGCCCGCACGCAGCTGGCCGCGGTGGGCCTCACCGCCGCCGGGCTGGGCCTGGTGGTCGGGCTGCCTGGCCCGGCCGACCGCGATCCCCTGGGCCTGCTGCTGGGCGCCGGGGCGGGCGCGCTGTACGCCCTGTACCTGATGGTGTCCGAACGCTGGCTGGCCGGGCAGAGCGCCTGGACCGGCACCGCCTTCATGGCCCTGACCGCCGGGGCGTACTTCGCCGCCCGCGCCGCCCTCAGCGGCACGCTGACCCTGCCCGCCACCGGCGCGCAGTGGGGCGCCGTGCTGGGCATGGCGCTGATTCCCACCCTGGTCGCGGTGCCCGCGCTGTACGGCGCAGTGCGGCACCTGGGCGCCGCGCGGGCCAGCCTGCTGGGCACCCTTGAGCCGCTGTTCACGGTGCTGCTGGCCGCCGTGGTGTTGCAGGAGGCGCTGCGGCCCACCCTGCTGGCCGGCGGCGGCCTGATCCTGGCCGGCGCGGTGCTCTCGCAGCTGCGCCCAGGCGGCGGCCCCCGGCCCGCCTGAGCGGAGCCGGGGGCCATGGGGGGCGGGGGCCTTACACCTCGCCGGTTTCCAGCCAGGGCCGCGCCACGCGGTCCAGGGGATCCCGGGTCGCCGCGCGCGCCACGCGCCAGCCGCCCTGCCCGTCACTGTGCGCCGCCCACTCGCCCTGCGGGCCGCCCAGGTCCACGCGGGTCAGGCCCAGTGCCTGCGCGGCGGCCAGCAGGTCCACCACCCGGCGGGCCGTGGGGTCGTCGGAGCCGTCCACGACCTGCCCGCCCTCCACCACCCAGGACTCCAGGGAGTCGTCCGCCAGCGCGTCCGCCTGTGGGCTGGCCGGGGCACTGGGAGGGGCATCGTCCAGAGCACCGAACAGGCCCCCGCCACTGCCGTCCCCGCCGCCCAGGTCGAACACGTCCAGCAGCCCGCTCAGGGCGTCCTGCCCGAAGGTGGACGTCACCTCCTGCGCCGCGCGGTGCTCGGCCTGCGCCTCGGCCAGCAGGGCCTCGGCGTCCACGATGGTCTGCACGTACCGCTCGCGCGCCTCGGCGCTCATGGCGCCCAGGCGGCGCTGGGCGCGCAGCGTGTCGGCCAGCCGGCCCAGGCGCTGCGTGGTCTCGCCGGCCAGGCCGCGCACCGCGTCGTACTCGCGGATCACGTGCTCGGCACGGACGTCGAAGTTCTCGCGCTGCTGCGCGGCGGCGCCCATGTGCCGCTCCAGGATCTCCCACAGCGGCGCCGGGTCGATGCGCTCCCCACGGCCCACCGCGGCCAGCGCGTCCGCCAGCAGCGGCGCGAGTTCCTCGCTGGCGCCGGGCACGCCACGCGCGTCGCGCTCCAGGGCCATCAGGTCCCGGTTCAGGCTGAGCAGCTCCCCGGCGGCGCCCTGCCCGGCCTGCAGCACGCCCACGGTGCGGCGCAGCTCGTCCAGCTCGTCGCTGATCATCGCGCCGCTGTCCAGCGCCATGCGCGCCGAGTCCAGCAGCACGCGCACGTCCGCGCCGCCCTGCAGGGCGTTCAGCTGCTCTTCCAGCCGCAGGTACTCCTGCCGCTGGCCCTCCACCACTTCGGCGCGGCGGGCGGTGAGGTCGGCGCGCCAGGCGTCCAGCGCCTCGCTGCTGAGCTTCCCGGCCTGCTGCTGGCGCGCGAACGCCTGACGCTGCGCCTCCAGGTCCTCGCGGGCGCGCAGCAGCGGCGCGAACTCGCGCTCCAGGCCCGAGAAGACCTTGCCGGTGTGCTCCTGCTCCAGCGCCTGCACGCGCGCCTGCACTTCCGGGTCCAGGTCGGGGGACAGGCCGCCCAGCGGCTGCACCACCGAGGACTCCAGCAGCTTGCGCAGCTTGAAGGTCAGGTCCCGGGCGCGTTCCACCTCGGCGGGCAGCAGCGTGCCCTGGCCCTGCGCCTCGTCGATCTGCGTGATCAGCGTTTCCAGGCGCCGCACGTCGCGGTTCCCGAGGCCCTCCACGCGCGTGAAGGTGGCCCGCAGTTCCGCGAGGTCCTGCGCCTGCGCGACCAGGCCCTCTTCCAGGCGGCGCTCCATCAGCCCGATCAGGCTGAAGCCCTCCTGGGTCAGCGGCCGCACGTCCCGCCCGGCCTTCTCCTCGTCCCGGACGACGCCCAGGATGCCGCGCAGGCGCTGCGCTTCCGGCCAGTCGAAGTACAGCGCGAAGCGCCGCGCGCTTTCCTCCAGCGTCGCGATGGACGCCGCGTCCGGCCCGGCGAACATGCGTTCCTGGGTGGACTTCATCAGTTCAGCGAGCACCTCGGACACGCGCTTTTTCGCCAGGGGGGCGGGCACGCTGAGCTGCAGGCGTTTGAAGACTTCCTTTTTCAGGATGTCTTCCAGGGTGGGGACGTCCAGCGCCTCCACGGTCGTGCCGCGCGCGATCGCGGCGTCCTGGAAGATCCGTTCCAGCGCGCGGGGCGACACCATGTCCCCCAGCATCTTGACGGGCAGTCGGGTCAGGCTCATGCGGTCAGACCTCCTCGTCCCAGTCGATGATCTGGGTCTGGTTCACGTTCACGGCCGCACGGCGCCCGCCGATCAGGCCGAACTGCTCGCACAGGCCCCGGAAGCCGTAGGTGAGCAGCCCCGCCGCCGCGGCACTGAGCACCACCCACAGCCACAGCCCGTACCCGCCCTGCGTGAGGGTCAGGTTCAGCGCCGCGCGCAGCGGCGAGTTCAGGGTGTCGCCCAGCGCGCCCAGCAGGCCGCCCAGGCCCTCCAGGAACAGCGGCGTGAACAGCAGCGCCACGCCCGCCGCAATGGCGCGCCAGTAGGCGTTGCGGCCCCCGAACGCCAGGTGCAGGTACCGCAGCGGCACCACCGCCAGCGCCGCCAGCAGGGCCAGCAGCCCCGCCCGCGCCCAGCCGCTCAGCGCCTGCATGCCCGCGCCGGACACCGCGTTCAGGGTCAGGGGCGGCTGGCCCTGGCTGGCGCGTTCCACGTTCGCCAGCTGGCCCATCAGGGCCTCCACGTCCTGCGGGCGCAACGGATGCAGGGCCTGCGCGCCCTCCAGGCGGCGGTTCAGTGCCGCGAAGCCCTCGGCCTGCCGCAGCGTGTCCGTCACGCCGCCCAGCGCCTGCCACGCCACCGCCAGGTGCTCGCGCGCCGCCGGCGTGTCCCCGGCGCTGGCCGCCGCATGCGCGCGGGCCAGCGCGGCGTACACGTCGGTCTGGCCGCTCACCATGCTGCTCCCGCCGGTCACGGGCGCCGGGGTGGGCGTGGGGGCGGGATCGGGCGCCGCCGGGGTCACGGTCGTGGGCGGCGCGGCCGGCTCAGGAGCCGGGGTGGTGCGGCCGGTCGTGCCGGCCGCGGGCGGGGCGGCCAGGGTGGCCGTGAAGGCCCGCATGCCGCGGCGCAGGTCCTGCAGCGAGCCGGTCAGCCCGGCGGTGTCCCCGCCGGCCAGCTGCCGCAGGGCGTTCCCGAACTGCGAGAGCCGCAGGTCGCCCACGCCGGCGGCGTCCTGCACGACGCTGAACCACCCGGTCGCGCGGGCCAGCGCCAGGTACGACGCGGCGTCCTGCCGGGGCTGCACGCTGCCCAGCGCGGCGTTCACCTTGCCGGTCGCGGCGCGCTGCAGCCGCCACGCCACCTCGGGCAGCTGCCCGCTCGTCCCGGCGGTGACCAGCGCCTGCCCGGACGCGCCCTGCAGCCCGAACTCGCGGGCCAGCAGCTGCAGCTGCGCCGCGCCGTTCCCGCCGCCCCCCGACAGGCCCGAGAGGGTCTGGTCCATCAGCGCCTTGCGCAGCAGGCCACGCGCGAGTTCCACCTGCGCCTGCAGCTCGGCCGGGCTGCGGCCCAGCGCGGCGCGCGCCGCGCCCATGGCGTCCCGCACGCCGGAGGCCAGCTTGCGGTTTTGCAGGGTGGGTTCCAGGGTGTCGAAGGCCGCCACGGCCCGGTCCAGCTGCGCCAGCGCCTGCGGCGCGGAACCCGGGCGGACGCGGGCGGCGGTGTCCAGGCTGCCGGCCACCTCGCGGTAGGCGGTGAGGTCCTGCGCGCCGGCCGCGCCCAGCAGGGCGAGGCCGAGGGTGAGGGCAGTGCGGGACAGGGCGGCCTGGGTCACGCCACCACCTGAAGCTGCTGCAGGTCCACCAGCAGCCGCCCCACGTTCACCTGCGGGCCGGCCACGACCGCCACGCAGTACGCGCCCAGGGGCCGCATGCACACGGTCCGGCCGTCCAGGTCCACGGACAGCAGCTGCAGCGCGCGGCGCTGGAACAGCAGGGCGGTCGCGGCGACCACGCCGCCCAGCGCGGTGCTGTCGCGCAGCGAGCGGGCCTTGATGACCTCGCCGTTGGCGCGGCACACCAGCACGCTCTGCACGCCCACCACCCGGGCCAGGGTCTGGATCAGGTCCTCCTGCTCGGCCGGGTCGTCCAGGCGGAAGTGGCGTTTGACGGCCGAGGCGGTGTACTCCGGGTCGTCGAACTCGAAGTCGTCGGCGCCCAGATCCACGTCCCCCCAGCCGGTCGCGGTGAGCGCGTCGTCCGCGTGGGTCGCCCAGGCGGCCGCCGAGCGGTCCTCGGGGGCGGGCTCCAGGAACAGGGTGGGCGCCTTGGGGTAGCGCGCGGCCATGCTCATGGACAGCTGCCTGAGTTCCATCTGGGCGCGTTCCCGGGGCATCACGCTCTGCAGCCGGGCCAGCAGCGGCCCGGACAGCACCCTCTGCATGTCCTGGGCCGTGACGCTTTCCGGCGTGAGCTGCTGGTCGCGCAGCACCGTCCGGACCATCGTTTCTGCGGCCCGTTCAGACACCACGCCTGAAAGGGCCTGCACCGTCATGGCATACACCGCGTTCGTCATGAGAAACCTCTCACCCCACTATAAGAGTCCGGGTGTCACAGCACTATTGCGCACTTCCCATGCGCGCACGGCCCGCCGCAGGCCGGCGCTTCGTAGCCCAGCGTGCGGTGTGGGACTTCCGTCCCCGCGTTTACTGCTGGCATGACGCCCCCCGCACCCCGCCGGTCCGCGCCCGTGCCCCCCGGGACGCGGGACGCCCTGCACTGGTGCCAGGCCGTCACGCGGCGCTCCAGCCACACCTTCTACCTCGCGTCCCTGCTGTACCCCCGGGAAGCCCGGCACGCCGTGTGGGCGGTGTACGCCGCCTGCCGCGTCGGGGACGACCTGGTGGACGCCGTGACCGGCCCGGGCGCCCACGAACGCGCGGCCACGCGCGAGAACCTCGCTGACTGGCGCGCGGCCATCGCCGCCGCCTGGACCGACCCGGCCGGCGTGCAGGCCGAGGCCTACCCCTACAGCCGCGCGCTGGCCTGGGCCACGCGGCGCTTCCCGATACCCGAATCGGCCTTCGAGGAACTGCACCAGGGCTTCCTGATGGACCTGGACGGCCGCGAGTACGCCACCCTGGCGGACCTGGAGGTGTACTGCCGCCGGGTGGCGGGCGTGGTGGGTCTGATGATCGCGCCCATCGGCGCGTACCGCGGCGGCGAGGACACCCTGCGCGCCGCCCTGGCGCTGGGGCAGGCGATGCAGCTCACGAACATCCTGCGGGACGTCGGCGAGGACCTCAACATGGGCCGCGTGTACCTCCCGGCCGACCGCATGGCCGCGCACGGCGTGACCCGCGCCGACCTGAACCGCATGGCCCGCACTGGCGCGGTCACGCCCGAGTACCGCGCGCTGATGCGGGAACTCAGCGCGCAGGCCCGCGCGTGGTACACGCAGGGCCGCGCCGGGCTGCCCATGCTGCACGGCCGCCCCCGGCTGGGCGTGCAGGTCGCCGCGCGGCTGTACGAGGGCATCCTGGACGCCCTGGAGCAGGGCGGGTACGACAACTTCACCCGCCGCGCGCACCTCCCCGGCCGCCGCCGCCTGCAGCTGGCCGCCGCCGAGGTCTGGCGTGAACTGCGCCCCGGCCCACCGCTGCCCGACGCCCTGGATAGCCCCGCCATGCGCTCCAGCTGACCCACGCCCCCAGATTCCGCCCTCCAGAGGACTGCCCTTGACTGACCTGCCTGCCGCCGCCCGCCGCCCCACCGAGAACGCCGTCCCCACCCGACCGAAACGCGCCGTGATCATCGGCGCGGGCTTCGGCGGCCTGAGCCTCGGCATCCGCCTGCAGAGCCTCGG
Source organism: Deinococcus ficus (assembly GCF_003444775.1). Taxonomy (NCBI): domain Bacteria; kingdom Thermotogati; phylum Deinococcota; class Deinococci; order Deinococcales; family Deinococcaceae; genus Deinococcus; species Deinococcus ficus. The sequence goes on from NZ_CP021081.1 coordinate 73,271, forward strand.
GCTGGACACCGTGATCGTCGAACGCCTCGACGGCCCCGGCGGGCGCGGGTACCAGAAACGCACCCCGGACGGCTACGTGTTCGACATGGGCCCCACCGTGATCACCGTGCCGCACTTCCTGGAGGAACTGTTCCGCCTGGAACGCGGCCAGCCGGCCCTGGACGGCCCGGACTTCCCGGACGACGTGAGGGGCGCCGAGCGCGTGAAGACCGGCGACAGCGGCGGGCCCCGCACCCGCGAGTACGTGCAGCTGCGGCCCATCCTGCCCTTCTACCGCATCGTGTTCGACGACGGCACCTTCTTCGACTACGACGGCGACCCTGAGAACACCCGCCGCCAGATCGGGGAACTCGCCCCGCAGGACCTCGCCGGGTACGAACGCTTCCACAAAGACGCCCAGGCGATCTTCGAACGCGGCTTCCTGGAACTGGGGTACACGCACTTCGGGGACGTGGGCACCATGCTGCGCGTCGTGCCGGACCTGCTGAAACTGGACGCCGTGCGCACGCTCTTCAGCTTCACCAGCAGGTACTTCCAGTCCGACAAGCTGCGGCAGGTGTTCTCCTTCGAGACGCTGCTGGTGGGCGGCAACCCCCTGAGCGTCCCCGCCATCTACGCCATGATCCACTTCGTGGAGAAAACCTGGGGCGTGCACTACGCCATGGGCGGCACCGGCGCGCTCGTCCGGGCGCTGGAACGCAAGTACCGCGAACTCGGCGGGGAAGTGCGGTACGGCGCGGGCGTGCAGGGCATCACCGTGACCGACGAGTGGGGCCGGCCCGTCACCCGCCCCGTCGGCCCCCGCGTCGCGCGGGGCGTCACGCTGGACAGCGGCGAGGAGCTCCCCGCCGACCTCGTGATCAGCAACGGCGACTGGGCGAACACCTACCTCAAACGCGTGCCCGCCGCCGCCCGGCTCGTGAACAACGACCTGCGCGTGAAGGCCGCCCGGCAGAGCATGAGCCTGCTCGTCATCTACTTCGGCTTCCGCGACGACGGCCGCCCCCTGAACCTCCAGCACCACAACATCCTGCTCGGCCCCCGCTACGAGGCCCTGCTGCGCGAGATCTTCGGGGACAAGACCCTGGGCCGGGACTTCAGCCAGTACCTGCACGTCCCCACCCTCACCGACCCCAGCCTCGCCCCGCCCGGCCACCACGCCGCCTACACCCTGATTCCCGTCCCGAACGCCGCCAGCGGCCTGGACTGGACCGTGGAGGGGCCGAAACTCGTGGACCGGGTGTACGCCTACCTGGAGGGGCGCGGCATCATCCCTGGTCTGCGCGGGCGGCTCACGCACAGCGAGTACGTCACCCCCGACTACTTCGCAGGCACCCTGGACAGCCACCTCGGCAACGCCTTCGGCCCGGAACCCCTCCTCGCACAGAGCGCTTTCTTCCGCCCGCACAACCGCAGCGAGGACGTCCGGAACCTCTACCTCGTCGGCGCGGGCGCCCAGCCCGGCGCGGGCACGCCCGCCGTGATGATGTCCGCCAAGATGACCGCCCGACTCATCGCCGAGGACCTGAACCTCAGCCTGAAGTAGGGGGCTGAAGCGGGTCGTACGGCAGCCCCAGTAGGGTGCCGGCGCCGTTCCAGCCGGACAGCACCGACAGCGGCACCCCGCCGCCCGGGTGGACGGTGCCGCCCACCTGCGCGAGATTCCGCACGCCCTGGATGGTCCAGCCGGGGCGCAGGCTGCCGGTCAGGCCGTGCGGGGCGCGGCCGTACAGCGCGCCGTGCAGGGAGGTCCGGGCGTACTCGGCGGGCGTGAGCGCGCGGGCCTCCGTGACCGCCAGCGGGAACCGGGCGTGCAGGGTGCGCCGCAGGAACGCCGCGTACGCCTCCCGGTCCCCGCCCAGCACCTCGCGCGGGGGGGCATTCACCAGCAGGAAGCCGGCCCGGCCGTCCAGGTGCAGGTACAGCGTGGGGTCACGCGGGAGGCGGCCGGCGCGAATGTCGGCCCACTCGCGGGCGTAGTCGGCCGGCCAGAACAGGTGGTGGGCGGGCGCGTGCGTGTCCTCCAGCCGGAGTTGCAGCGCGAACCCGCTGACCCCCAGGCGCGGCGCCGTGACGGGCCGGCCCAGCCACGCGCGGGTGAGGTGGTGGTCCACGGCGCTCACCCAGGCATCCGCCCGGAGGGAGCCGGTCCCGGTGTGCGCGGCCGTGATCCGGCCGCCCTGCGTCTCCAGCCGCTCCACGCGGGTGTTCCAGCGGAACTCCACGCCGCGCCGCTCGGCTTCCGCGTGCAGCTGCCCGGCCAGCGCGCGCAGGCCCCCGCGCAGGTGCCACACGCCCTCGCCCAGTTCCACCCAGGCGATGTTGTGCAGCACCGCCGGCGCGCGGTACGGATCGGCGCCCAGGTACGTGGCGAACCGCAGCCAGAACGGCGTGAGAAAGGGACCGTTGTGCACCAGCTGCGCGAGGGACAGCCCCGGTTTCGCCGCCAGTCCGTGCCGGAGGCCGTACCGCGCGAGGGCCGGCAGGCCGGGAGGCGGCGCGAACAGGAACGTCCCGGCTGCGCCCTCGTAGATCTCGCGGGCGGTGTTCAGCAGTGCCAGGAAGCGCGGGCGTTCGGCAGGCGTGAGCTGCGCCAGGGTGGCGGCCAGCCCGCCATGCAGCGCCGCTTGCGGCGCAAAGGTCCGGCCGCTGAGGGCATGGTACGTGGTGAGCGGGGAGGCCAGCGTCAGGTCCGGGGCTGGCCAGTCCAGCCGGTCGGCCAGCGCGCGGAACAGGCCGGGCATGGTGACCACCGTGGGCCCGCTGGGCACGTCCGCCCAGCCCAGCGCCGCCTTGCCGCCCGGGCCGGGCAGGACGTCCACGACCGTCACGTCCGCGCCCGCCTGCCGCAGCCGCAGCGCCGCGGCCAGCCCGGCGAACCCCGCCCCGATCACGACCACCCTCACGGTGCCCCCTGCGCGTACCGGCGGCCCTTCCAGGCCACCGTGCGCCGCCACGCCCGCACGAACACCGGCAGGGACAGCAGCGGCACGGCCGGCAGCAGCGCCACCTCCGCCAGGTCGGCCGGGCGGGTGCGGCCCGTGATGCGGCGCACCAGCAGGCCCCCCAGCAAGCCCAGCGCGATCAGGGGCCGGTCGCGGCGCAGCAGCGGCAGGGTGTACGCGGCCAGGTTCAGCGCCCACGAACCCAGCAGGGCGGCGCGGGACCCACCGTGCATGGGCAGGGCGTTCTTCCCGAACCCCCGCACGGACTCCGGGAAGGAGCGGTACATCCGCACGCTGATGAGGTCCCGGCCGAGCGCCAGCATGGCCCCCTGACCGCTGGCCTTCACGGCGCGGGCCAGGGCCACGTCCTCCAGCAGCAGGGCCCGCACGCCCGCGTGCCCGCCGGACGCCGCGTACGCCTCCCGGCGGAACAGCATTACCTGCCCGTTCGCGGCGCTGGCGGTGCGGTGCGGGATCCGCAGGACCGGCGCGGGCAGGAAGGACAGCAGCACGTCGTCCACCAGCGGCGTGAGCAGCCGCTCACCGACCCCCACGTTCGCCTGCCGCGGAAACACGCTCAGCAGGCCCGGGCGGTCCCGGTCCCAGGCGTGCAGCAGGGCGTCCAGCGCCCCCGGGTGCCAGCTGACGTCCGCGTCGGTGAACAGCAGCCACTCACCGCTCGCCGCTCCGGCCAGCTGCCAGCACGCCCAGGCCTTCCCGGTCCAGCCGGCCGGGAGGGGCGCCCCGGGCAGCACGCGCGCGCCCAGCGTCCGGGCCACGTCGGCGGTGCCGTCGCGGCTGCCGTCGTCCAGGACGATCACCTCGCCCGCGCCCTGGGCCAGCAGGCCCGGCAGGCTGTCCCGCAGGTTGTGCGCCTCGTCCCGCGCGGGCACCAGCACTGACACCCGCGCCCGCGCCGGGTGCGGCCCCGGCGGGCGGGTCAGGCGCGGGAAGGTCCACAGGTTCACGGCCAGCGTGACCAGTTTCACGCCCAGGAACGCGGCCGGAATCAGGCGCAGCAGGTCGCGCGTCATTCCACGCCCCGGGTCAGGCGGGCCAGCAGGCGCGAGGCGAGCGGCACGTCCGGCGGCTCGCGGCGCCCGGCCGTGATCGGCGTGTACCCGGGCAGGGGCCGCTCCGGGTCCGCGGCGTGCAGCGCGGCGTCCAGCTCACCGAGCACGGCTCCCAGCGCCCCTTCCAGTCCGTCCGGTTCACAAGGGGCTCCGGCGCGCAGGTACGCTTCCGGCCAGCGCGCGCCGCGCACCACCACCCGCACCGCGACCGGCACCAGCGGCACCCCGGCCGTCCGCGCCACCCACGCCGCGCCCGGGTGCAGGGGCTGCAGCGGCCCCGGCCCGATCCGGCCCTCCGGGAACACCACCACCCACGCGCCCGCCCGCGCCGCGCCCACCAGGGTCCGCAGGCCGCTGGGCGGCACTGCCCCGACCAGCCGCAGGAAGGGAAAGCGGGCGTACTGCCCGGCGTCCATCAGCACCTGCACCGGCCGGCCGGCGTGCGCGGCGAGTTCGCGCAGCAGGTACCCGTCCCACCATGACGCGTGGTTCGGCGCCAGGACCGCGCCGCCGGCCGGGAGGGGCCCCGCCGCCCACACGCCGCCCAGGTCCCGCCGCACGCTGCGGCGGATGCTGGCGTTCAGCATGGCTCGCGCCGCCCGTGCGGTGGCGGGGGCGGCGCTCACCGAGTCACCGCGGGCCGCGTCGCCCCGCGCCCCCGCCGGTCCGCCAGGGTGCGGGCGAGCAGGCCGGCCGCGCCCATCAGAAGCAGCGTGCCCAGCGCCGCGCCCGGCTGGCCCAGCAGCAGCAGCCCGCCCGGCAGGAAGAACACCTCCAGCCCGAACGCCAGCGCGGGACTGGGCCGCTCCGGCCGGGTGAACATCACGGGTGCCAGGCGCGTGAACAACCATGCCAGCCCCGTCCCGACCGCCCACCAACCCAGGAAGTTCAGCAGGGGCGCGCCGCTCCACAGCGGGCGCGGGTCCGCCCAGGTCCAGAAGCCGTGCCCGGTCATCAGGGGTTCCAGGCCGGCGTCCCAGGCGGCCAGCAGCAGGCCCGACAGCCACGCGCGGCCCCGGGCGAGCAGGGTGGTCACGACCGGCATGGCGAACCACCCCAGCGGTACGAGCAGCGGCACGCCCCCCAGCAGCGGCCCGGGCGCGCCGTCGTAGGAGTACACCCCGAAGGGCCAGCCGGTCACGCTGCCCAGTTTCTCCACCGCCCAGCCCAGCGTGACGCCCAGGGCCGCCATCCCGGTCGCGCGTGCCGCGCCCGCGTGCCGCGCCACGAACAGCCACGCGGCCAGGGTGAGCAGGCTGGTGCTCAGGGTGGCGAGCAGCGGGAACCCGGCCGGCCACAGCGGCACGGGGATGCGCAGCAGGAACGCCAGGATGGTCACGCCCAGCCACGGCGTCAGCCAGCGCAGCCCGCTCTGCACGCGGGGCAGGGCCTCGCGGTGCAGGAACAGCATCACGCCCGTGACCACCAGCAGGTTCGTGATCAGGAAGAAGACCATCTCCTCCAGCGGCAGCGGCCCCACGCCGGGGCCCAGCGTGTAGCGGTCCGAGATGGCCCAGATGCCCTGGGAGATCGCCACGGCGTCCGTCAGCCACAGGTACGCGGTGGGGACCAGCACGGCCGTCCAGTACACCCGCGCGCGGCGCATCACGAGGTCCCCGCCGAACGCCCACTGCCCCGCCAGGACCGGCATCGCCCACGCCAGGATCAGGCCCAGGTACAGGCTCTGCTCGCTGCGCAGGCACCACGCGCCCAGCAGCGACAGGCCCATCAGGAAAGCCGCGCCGCCCCAACGCACCAGGGCCGCGTCCCGGCGGGGCACCGCCTCCTGGCCCCGCCCGGCCGCGTCGCGGCGCAGCAGCCACAGCAGGAACAGCCCGGTGATCAGGGTCTGCAGGATGAAAAACGCGTACTCCTCGTACGGCACGTACCCGATCCGGCCCAGCACCCGGTCCGGCGGGTAGGTCCACACCTCGCGGTACACCAGGTAGTTGTCCCAGGGCGTGGTGTACAGGAAGGCGATCACCGGCAGCGCCCAGTACCCCATCCAGGCGTGCCGGTCGTCCGGCTGGTACGGCCCGGCCAGCGCGCCGCGGCGCCGGGCCGTGACCACCGCCAGGACCAGCAGCAGCGGCACGATGAACACCAGGTGGTACTGCAGGTACGTCATCGGCCGCCCCGGCGGGTCAGGTCCCGCAGCAGCACCCGCGCGGCGTTGCGGCCGGAGGCGCCCATGATCCCGCCGCCCGGGTGCGTGCTGGCCCCCGTGAGGTACAGGCCCTGCACGCCCGGCCAGCGGTAGTTGCCGGCACCCAGCCAGGGCCGCAGCGCGAACATCTGGTCGGTGGTCATCTCCAGGTGCATGACGTTCCCGCGGTGCAGGCCCAACTCTCTCTCCAGCCACAGCGGCGTCTGCACCAGTTCCCCCACGATGCTGTCCCGCGTGCCGGGCGCGTAATGCTCGAAGGCAGTCAGGATGCTCTCCCTCGCCTCCGCGGCGCGCGTCTCCCAGCTGCCACGGGCGAGCTGGTACGGGTAGTACTGCGCCCACAGCCACAGCACCTCCCCGCCGGGCGGGGCCAGCGAGTCGTCCACGGCGCTGAAACTCATGGCGACCAGCGGCGGGTCACTGGCCGGTTCGCCGCCCAGGTACTGCCCGTAACTGCGCATCAATTGCCGCTCGTTCCGGATCAGCAGGCCCAGGCCCACGCGGCTCTCCGGTTCGCGGTGGTGCCGGTACTGCACGGGCCGGTCCAGCGCGAGGCGCAGGATCATCCCGAAGCCGTTGCCCACCCGCACCTCCCGTGCGGCGGGCGGCACGTACTCGTCCGGCAGGGCGCGGGCGGTCGTCAGGACGTGCGTGCCCGACACCACCACCCGCGCCGTGACCTCCTGTCCGTCCTCCAGCCGCACGCCGCAGGCCCGCCCGCCCCGCACCACGATGTCCCGCACCGGGGCGTTCAGGTGCACCTCACCGCCGTGCGCGGTGACCACGCGCGCCAGCACCTTCGTCAGGGTGCCGCTGCCGCCTTTGGGCCGGGCCACGCCGCCCTTGTGGTACAGCGGGTGCCACAGCAGGAAGGGCGCGCTGATCGCCTCGGTGGGTGGGGGCCCGCTCTGCGCCGCCATCCACACCAGCGGCGCCCGCACGTGCTCGTCACTGAAGTGCTCAGCCGCCACGTCCCCGTACGGCCGCAGGATGCGCGTCAGCTGCCGCAGCGCGTCCCGGCCCTGCCCGGACCTCATCGCCATGCGGCCCATCTCCAGCGGCCCGGGCGTGGCGTTGAACAGGTCCACCACGCTCTCCGCGAACGGCGTCCACTCCTTCAGGAAGCGCCGGTACGCCTCCCCCTGCCCGGGAAACAGGGCGTCCAGTTCCGCGGCGGTGCGCTCGGCGTCCCGCCAGATGAACCACGGCGTCTCCCCGTCCGAACAGTGAAACATGGGGTCCAGTTCCAGGTACTGCAGCCCGTAGCGGGTGAGTTCCAGTTCGCGCTCCACCGGCGTCATGCGGATCAGGATGTGCGCGCTGCCGCCGTAATCGAAGCGGTACCCGGGCACCAGTTCCTCGGTGCTGACCGCCCCGCCCGGCAGGTGGCGGCGCTCGAACACGCCCACCCTCAGGCCCGCCTGCGCGGCGTAGGCCGCCGTGACCAGGGCGTTGTGGCCCGCACCCACCACCAGCACGTCGTAATCCGGCATCCGGGGCAGTCTGTCACGGCCCGGGGCGCGCGGCCTGCGGGACCGGCTACAAAAGCAGGGCGGTCAGGACGGTTCTGTGCCATACACCAACAGAGAGGGGAGAGGCGCGTGCCCGGCTCCCCTCTCTTTCGCTCCGGCCTCTACAGCTGGTTCAGGTCGCGTTCGGCCGCCTGTTTGATGGGGTTTCCCCGCGTCAGGGGCGTCTCGGCCTGCGCGCCGCGCCGGGCGTCCGGGCGGCCGGTGGAGTCCGGCAGGGTTCGTTGGATCAGGGCCATGACGTCCGCCGTGAGCCCCGGCGCCAGTGCCGACGCCCAGCGCAGCAGGTGCGCGGGCCCGCCGATCATGGCCTCGCTGTCCCCGCGGACCAGCGCGCCCACAATCTGCCGGGCGGCGCGGGGGGCGTCCAGGGACAGCAGCGGCACGTTGTCCAGCGTGGCGAACACCGCGTACTCCTTCTCGAACTGCCCCCTGACCGTGACCTGCCGGGCGCTGCCGGTGCGCATCAGGGCCGGCAGGACCGTGGTCACCGTGACGCCGTGCGGCGCCAGTTCCGCCCGCAGCGCCTGCCCCAGCCCGTACGACGCGAACTTGCTCACGCTGTAGGGCCCCAGGTGCGGAATGGCCGCCTTCGCCGCGACGGACGACACGATCAGCACCCGGCCCCCCGCGCGTTTCAGGTGCGGCAGGGCCGCGCGGGTCACGCGCAGAGCGGCGAAGCCGTTGACCTGCATGATGTGCTCGAAGTCGGCCTCGGTCATGTCGGTCAGCGGCCCGGCCTGGATGATCCCGGCGTTGCTGACCACCACGTCCAGCTGCCCGTAGTGGGCCACCGTGGCCTGCACGGCGCGCTCCAGGCTGGCGGCGTCGGTCACGTCCGCCACCACGCGGATCGCCTGCCCGCCCCGCGCCCGGACGTCCTGCACCGCCCGGTCCAGTTCCGCGGCGTCCCGGGCCAGCAGCGCCACCCGCGCGCCCCGGCCGGTCAGTTCCCGCGCCAGGGCCAGCCCCAGGCCCCGCGACCCGCCCGTGATCAGCACGACCTTCCCGCTCAGGTCGTACGGCCGGGCCCGCAGACGCCGCGCCGCCAGGAGGGCCGCGCCGGCCCCCAGCAGCAGCCGTGCCGGCCCCCTCACGCGGCCCGCCTCATGCCCAGGGGTTCAGCACGACCTTGATGCAGCCGTCGTGCTTGTCCCGGAAGGTCTTGTACAGGTCCGGCGCCTGGTCCAGGGACGCGCGGTGCGTGATCACGAAACTCGGGTCGATCTGGCCCGCCTCGATCCGCGACAGCAGCGGGTACACGTGCTTGTGGGTGTGCGTCTGGCCCATGCGGAAGGTCAGGCCCTTGGCGAAGGCCGCGCCCATGGGCATCTTGTCCACCAGCCCGCCGTACACGCCCGGCAGGCTCACGGTGCCGCCCTTCGCGCAGCTCAGGATCGCCCAGCGCAGCGCCGTGATCCGGTCGAAGGTCAGGCGCATCTTCTGCTGCGCACGGTCCATCGCCGCGCCCGGCCCGTGCCCGTGCGCCTCCATGCCCACCGCGTCGATCACGTGGTCCGGGCCGCGCCCGCCGGTCGCCTCACGCAGCGCGACCAGCACGTCCTCCTGCTCGTAGTTGATGGCCTGCGCGCCCGCCGCCTCGGCCATCGCCAGCCGCTCCGGGAACCGGTCGATGGCGATCACGTGCGCGGCGCCCAGCAGGTACGCGCTGCGGATCGCGAACTGACCCACCGGCCCGGCCCCGAACACCGCCACCACGTCCCGGCCGGGCACGATGTCGCACTGCAGCGCCGCCTGGTAGCCGGTGGGGAAGATGTCCGTCAGGAACAGCACCTGCTCGTCTTTCAGGTCCGACTCGATCCGGAAACCGCTCACGTCCGCGAACGGCACCCGCACGTACTGCGCCTGCCCGCCCGCGTACCCGCCGTACATGTGCGAGTACCCGTAGATCCCGCCGCCGCTGGTGCCGCCGTACAGCGCCTCGGCCATGCGGTGGTTGGGGTTGCTGTTGTCGCAGGCGCTGTAATGCCCGCGCACGCAGTGGTCGCACACCCCGCAGGAGATGTTGAACGGCACCACCACGCGGTCCCCGACCTTCAGCTTGGTGACCTCGCGGCCGACCTCCACGACCTCACCCATGAACTCGTGACCCAGGATGTCGCCCTTTTCCATGCTGGGAATAAACCCGTCCAGGAGGTGCAGGTCCGACCCGCAGATGGCCGTGGACGTGATGCGCACGATGGCGTCGGTGGGGAGCAGCAGTGTGGGGTCCGGGACGGTTTCCACGCCCACCTTGTTCGTTCCCTGCCAGACGATCGCCTTCATGCCGTGCCTCCCTGGGGCGCGTTGCCCTGTGCGCCGTGCTCGGCGCCCTGCTGGTCCTGTCCGGCCTTGGGGCCCTCGTCCTTCATGGCCTTCCCGGCGTCCGGGCGGCCGCTCGTCTGCCCGTTCGTGGTGGGGTTGAAGCCCAGCTCCTGCTCCCGCTTGAAGCGCATCAGGTCGTCCCGCAGCTGCTGCGCCGGCTCCTGCCCGAACGCCCGGGCAATCACCGCGCCGGTCGTGCCCAGCGGCGGCCGGTACGACAGGCGCACCGCGATCTCCGTGCCGCGCGCGCCAGGCGCCTCGCGGAACAGCACCTCACCGCTGTTCTCGATCATGGACCCCGGCAGCGACTGCCAAGCGATCCGCCGGTCCGGCTCCTCCGCGGTGCGCTCGGCCTCCCAGCTCACGTGCTGCCCCAGCGGGGCCTTCGCCGTCCACTTCGAGCGGTTGCCGTCCAGCACCTCCACGCTCTCCAGGTGCGACATCAGGCGCGGCAGATTCTCCAATGTGCGCCAGTACTCGTACAGACCCGAGACCGGCCGGGCGATGGTCACGGCCTCCCGCACCACGATCTCGCCCGGGTCGGCGCCCACCTCGATCTTCAGGGCCGGCGCGACGGGGTTGCTGCCCTTCCAGGCCAGGTACCCCAGGCCGGCGCCCGCGCCGCCCAGCAGCAGAGTGCCCAGCGTCGAGCGGCTCCTGAGGCCTAGGGCCAACAGCGTGCCGCCCAGCAGCCCGAACAGCGAGCGTTCGGACAGCACCATGTCGGGGGTGGCCGCGGGGGCCGACATTCCCGGTTCTTCACGCATCGTCATGGGTTCACTCCTTCCGGCATCGGCCCGGGCGCGGCCGGACCCCACGGTCCGGCCGCCCGCCCCGCCGTGAGAGGGTCACGCCCCCGCGCAGGCGGGCACGTCCCCGACTCCCCGGCCGTCCACCGACCGGGAAGGCAAAGCGCAGACCCTCACGCTACCCAGCCGAGTGTGTTCCCTGCCCTCCAGTCCGGTAAACGCCACTTCACGCGCCTCAGGGCTGCCATGACACCCCGATGAAGGCCGTTCAGGGTTTCGGCCCCGCCCCAGCCGGCTCCGGCCGGGCCGCGTCACTGGCGTACCCGCTCGCCTGCAGGTGGTACAGCGCCGCGTACTTCCCGTCCCGGGCGAGCAGTTCGGCGTGACTGCCGGCCTCCGTGACCACCCCGCCTTCCAGCACGATGATGAAATCCGCCAGCCGCACCGTGCTGAAACGGTGCGAGATCAAGAACGTGATCCGCTCCCGCGCCTGCCCCCGCAGGGCCTCCATCGTCTCGAACTCCGCGCGGGCGTCCAGCGCGGCCGTCGGCTCGTCGAACACCAGCACCGACGCGTCCCGGAAGTACAGCCGCGCCAGCGCCAGGCGCTGCCACTGCCCGCCCGACAGCTGCCGGCCCCCCTGGAACAGCCGCCCCAGGCGCGTGCCCAGGCCCTCCGGCAGGGTGTCCACGTACGCCGCCCCGGCCCGCCCGATGGCCTGCTCCACGCCCGCCACGTCCTCCAGCCGCGCCACCTCTGCAATCGCCACGTTGTCCTGCACGGTCATCTGGTACTGCCCGAAATCCTGGAAGATGATGCTCATCTCCCGCTGCACGCTCCGCGGCGAGAACCGCGTGGCGTCCAGCCCGTTCAGCAGGATCCGCCCGGCCGTCGGCTCGAACAGCCGCGTCAGCAACTTCACGATGGTCGTCTTGCCCGCCCCGTTCTCCCCGACCAGCGCCAGCGCCTGCCCGCGCCGCACCGTGAAGTTCACACCGTTCAGCACGTCCCGGTCCGTCAGCGGGTACCGGAACCCCACCCCCTCGAACTCGATGGTGTGAATCGGGCCCTTCCACACCTCCCCGGCATCCAGGTCCCGGTCCGGCAACTCCAGGAACCCGAACAGGTTCCGCATGTACAGCAGGTTCTGATAGATGCCGCTCAGGCCGTTCAGAAACCCCGATACCGTCCCCTGCACCTGCGCGATCCCCAGAATGAACACACTGAAATCCCCCACGCTGATCATTCCGTCCGCCGCGCGCCGCAAAATCAGGGCGCTCGCCAGCCCGATCAGCAGAGCCGACACCAGCGACGCCCCGAACCCCCACGCCGCCCGGCGGCGCACGATGTCCTCCAGCTGCCGCCGGAACCCCAGGTAGTACTCCCGCCAGCGCGACAGCAGGTACGGCTCGAACCCGAACAGCCGCACCTCCTTCACCAGCGTGTCCGACGTCAGCAGACTTCCCAGGTAGTTCTGCACCCGAGCGTCATGCGTCTGCCAGCGCAGCATCCGGTAGTTCTCCACCCCGAACCGGTTACTCACCCACACGCCCGGCAGGCTCGCCAGCAAGATCAGCGGCAGCACCCACACACCCAACTGCGCGATCAGCGCCCCCACCGACACCAGCGTCACCACCGCCCCGATCAGCCCGATCAGCTGCAACGCCACGCCCAACGGCCGCGTGCCCACCTCCCGGTACGCCTGCTGCAACTTGTCGTACGTGTCCGCGTTCTCAAAGGACTCCACGCTCATGCCCGCCGCCTTATCCAGAATCCGGCGGCTCACCGCATGCTGCAAGCTGTCCCCCAGCAGCTGCTGCGCCGCCGACTGAAACGTCGAGAGCAGACTCCCCAGCACCGTCAGACCCACCTGCACCGCCAGCAGCGTCAACAGAGCTGCGTACGTCACGTTCCCCTGCGCCGCCCGCGCCACCTCATCCAGCAGCAACTTGCCCACGTACAGGTTCGCGGCCGGCAACGCACTCCCGGTCAGGCTGGTCACCGCGTACACCAGCGTGTGCCGCGGACTGGCCCGCCACACCATCCGCAGCGTCTCCAGCAAGTCCCCAGGATTCAACTTCACGCCCGGGTCCGCTTTCGCCTCCCGTGGCGGTCGCAACTGATCCGGCCCGCCCCTCAACTCCGGCTCCACACGCCCAGGCCACCCACCACACGCCTCGTCATCCCCCGATTCTGAACCCCCACCCCCACCAGGGGTGAGGCCAGTCCTTACCATCCGGGCGGCACTCGGCCCGCCAGACAGAAAAAGCCCCCGCCCGGGCGGGGGTGCTGGTGGTGCACTCGCCGCGATTCGAACGCGGGGCCTGCCCCTTAGGAGGGGGCCGCTCTATCCAGCTGAGCTACGAGTGCAGGTGTGGTGGCCGGCAGGTGGGGTCTGCGGGCGGGGGGAGTATAGCAACTGCACGCCGCGCGCCCGTGAAGCCCCGTTCAGCGTGTGCGGGTGATGCGGCGCTCGTCTGGACGGCCGTCCAGGTGCTCCAGGTGAAGGATGGGCGCGTCCGGGTAGTCGGCGTAGAGCCCCTCGCCCCACTCGATCACGGTGAGGCGGGCGGTGCGGATTAGGTCCTCCAGGTCCATCTCGTACAGTTCGTTCACGTCCCGGACGCGGTAGGCGTCCACGTGCAGCACGCTGCCCTGCGGGGTGGGGTAGGCGTGCATCAGGGCGTAGGTGGGGCTGGTCACGGCGTCCGTGAATCCCAGCGCCCCCACCAGGCCCTGCGTGAGGGTGGTCTTGCCCGCGCCGAGTTCGCCTTCCAGGAAGAGCACGCTGCCGGCCGGCAGATGCGCGGCCAGGGCGCCGCCCAGATCGCGCTGGGCTTGGTCGCCGGTCAGGGTGCGGGTCTCGCCGGGGGCCAGGGGAAGGGGGGCGGGCATGCGAGCAGGGTACGGCAGGGGCAGACGATGTGACACGGCCGGGCCGGTCCCGGGTGAGAATGGGGGCATGGTGACCGCGATCGTGATGGTGCAGGCTGAGCGTCAGCAGATTCCCGAGACGGCGGACGCGCTGGCGGGCGTGCCGGCCGTGCGTGAGGTGTACAGCGTGACCGGCGAGTGGGACATCGTCGCGATCATCAAGCTCGCCAATTACGACGAGCTGGATGACGTGGTGACCGGGCACCTGCGCAAGATTCCGGGCATCACGCGCACGCAGACCATGCTGGCGTTCCGGGCGTACAACGAGGGCCTGCTGGACCAGGGGTTCGGGGTGGGTCTGGATGAAAGCCAGCCGCAGTGATTGACGGCAGTCTCAGGGGCTAGACAGGGAGTTCTTTTCTACAGTCAGGGGGCGTGGCTTACCGGCCGGGTGTTTCCTTCTCGGGGGAAATGCCTGGCTGCTCCATATTTGATGGCCCATTCTGGCATTTCAAGTGCGCCGTCAAGCATGTACGACTCTCGATCCACTTCAGCCGGACCCCCTCTTTCGGGCTTGGCCGTTCATTCAGAATCGAAGCTTTGGGAGCGAATTTGCGCCCCATGAATCATCAGGATGACGGGAAAGGTCAATCCTCTTCTGAGTTTCTTCTCAAAGGCAATGCTTTACAACAGGCGGCCCGGTCTTTCATACTGAGCGCGTCCGCCTGTTCAGGCATCACGCAATCACCTGGGTTGCGCCCCGGTGAACAGGCTGTAAACCGATCAAGGAGCACGACAATGCCTTACAAGAGACTCAGCGAGCAGGTCCGTGAACTCACCAACCCCCAGCGCAGCGATTCGTTCATCAAACTCTTCCGTGAAGCGGTCCGGGAGGGCAAGATCGAAGGCGCGTACCTGCCCGAGCGTTTTACGCTGCCCAAGGCGTTCACGAAGCGCGGCACGGAAGGCACGTACCAGCGTGACGCGAAGGAAATGCTGTTCGACGCCACCCCGAAGTTCGAGAAGTGGTTCGATCAGGTGAACCGGGATCTGGCCGTGTCCCGCCGCGGCAGCGCGCTGAAGCCCACCGCGGAGAACATCGAGGCCGGTCTGGTGGACTTCAAGGCCCTGGCGGCCGAGACCCGCAAGAAGATGCAGGCGAGTTACGAGAAGGGCCAGGCGCTCGGCAAGGGCCGCGCGAAGAGCCGCAAGTAACCTCCCCTGGAACGCCCGCCCCGGTCAGGTGCCGGGGCGGGCGCTGTGCTGCGTGGGGGTGGGTATGCTGTCCGGATGACGTCTCCTGAGTCCGTGACGCCGGCCGTGCCGGACGAGCGCCTGCCCGTGATCGTGGTGGGCGGGTTTCTCGGGGCGGGGAAGACCACGCTGGTGAATCACCTGATCCGCAGCCTGCCGCACCGGCTGGGCGTGATCGTGAACGAGTTCGGTGCGGCCGGCGTGGACGGCAGCCTGATCGAGCGCCTGGAGGAGGACGTGCAGGAACTCACGGCCGGGTGCCTGTGCTGCACGGGCCGGGACGACCTGCTGCGCGCCCTGGTGGAGATCGCCCTGCGGGAGCAGAAGCCGGACGCGGTGATCGTGGAACTCAGCGGCGTGGCCGATCCCACGCCCGTCCTGACCACGCTGCTGGACCGCACGGTCCGCGCGGCGTTCCGCGTGGCGACCCTGGTGGGCGTGGTGGACGCCCGGCACGTGCGCCGGACACTGACGGACCACCCGGAGGCGGGGCGGCAGCTGGCGTACGCGAACGTGGTCGTGCTGAACAAGGTGGACCTCGCGGACCCGGCGGCGCTGGACCACGCCGAGGCACTGATCCGCAGCGTGAACCCGCTGGCGCGGGTGGTGCGGGTGGAGCAGGGGCAGGTGGACGCGGCGGCGCTGCTGGCCCGGCGGGACTTCGATCCGGCGGTGCTGGAGGACGCCGCGCCCGTGCAGCACACGCCGGGCGTGACGTCGTTCACGCTGCGCGCGGATAGGGCGCTGGACCCGTACGCGTGGCAGCGGTTCATGACGTCGCACTTCCTGGCCCGGCCGGCGGAGGTGCTGCGCGTGAAGGGCTTCCTGAGCCTGCACGGGTACCCGCAGCGGGTGCTGTTCCAGGCGGTGCGGGACCTGTTCACCGCCGACGCCTGGGACGCCGCGGACGGCCGCAGCGAGCTGGTGGTGATCGGCCGGGGTCTGGACCGCGCAGAGTTCGAGGCGGGGTTCCTGGCGTGCCGGCTGCCGGACCCGGCGGACCTCATTCCCGACTGAGGGCCGGAGCGGGCGGCGTGGGTATGCTGGGCGCATGACGTTGCACCCGGACCTGAACTGGCCCACGCCTGAGGAAATGGCGCGCCTCTCCCCGCAGGAACTCGCGGCGCGTTTCGGGGGACTGTCCGGGACGCTGGGGGAGCGGCTGGGCGTGGAGTTCCTGAGCGTGGAACCGGCCCGGATCGTGGCGCGCATGCCGGTGGACGGCAACCGACAGCCGGCCGGGCGGCTGCACGGCGGGGCGAGCCTGGCGCTGGCGGAGGAACTGGCGAGCGTGGGCAGCTGGCTGAACCTGGACCCGCTGCGGCAACTGGCGGTGGGCGTGGACCTGAACGCCACGCACGTGCGCGGCGTGACGGGCGGCTGGGTGACGGGCGAGGCGACCCTGACGTACCGGGGCCGGTCGCTGATGGTGTGGGCGGTGGAACTGCGCGACGAGCGGGGCCGGGTGACCAGCATGGCGCGCTGCACCTGCAACGTGATCAGCACCGGCGCCTGACCCTCGGCGGCCCGTGTCCTTGAGGCTCCCCTGGGGTGGCGGGGGGGTGAGGGGAGCGTAAGGGCCGTGTCAGAGGCCCGCCCCTACGCTGAACCCTGCCCTGGACGAGCTTCCGACGCGTGCCCGGGCACTCGGGGTGCCCGCCATGATGACCAGTTCCGCCGCCCACCGCCTGCCCCCCACCGACCTGCTCGACCCGGACGGGTTCGAGGACCCCTGCTTTCTGGTGGTGGATCACCTGGAGTTCGCGGACGTGTCCGCCGTACCGGAGGTGCAGGTGCTGGAGGGCGGGCAGGTGCTGACCTTCCGGTTCGGGAACGGGTACGGCGCGGTCGTGGCACGTCAGGATCACCTGCCGGCACTGACGGCGTTCGAGTTCTGCGTGCTGGACTGCACGCCCCCGGGCCTGCGGCCGACCTTCGACACGCCGGTCGCCTCGGCGCTGCTGGCGGGGCTGTCGCACGGGGCGGTGGGCGGGCTGCTGCGGCAGGCGCAGGCCCTGCCCCGGCACCCGGCGCTGCAGGCTGCGGACGCCGCCCTGCGGGACGAACTGTTCTGAGATCCTCCGGGCGTCATGTTCCCGCGCCGGCCACGTGGCCGGCGCGAACGCGTATGCTCTCCTGAACCAGGTTCAAAACAAGGCAGGAGGAACACGTATGGCGACGGGAAGACGCGGCGCAGGCCGCCGGGTGGGATGGGTGGTGAGGGGGCTGCTGGGCCTGATCCTGGCCGTGGCGGCCGTGATCGGCGGGGCGTTCCTGTGGGTGCGGAGCACGGCGCTGCCGCGCGTGGCGGGCGCCGCGGTGGTGCAGGGCCTGTCCGGGCCGGTCACGGTCACGCGGGACCAGTGGGGCGTGCCGCACATCCGCGCGCAGGGCAGTGACGAGGACGCGGTGTTCGCGCTGGGGTTCGTGCACTGGCAGGACCGGGCGTGGCAGATGGACTTCCAGCGCCGCGTGGCCCAGGGGCGCCTGGCGGAGGTGCTGGGCGAGCCGGCCCTGGCGCAGGACCGGTTCCTGCGCATCTGGGGCTTCCAGCGGGCCGCCGAGTCGGCCCTGCCGGCCCTGTCGGACCGCTCCCGCCGCCTGATCCGGGCGTACACCGCCGGCGTGAACGCCGCCATGCAGGAAGGGAAGACAGCGGTGGAGTTCCGGATCCTGGGCTACACCCCGGACGCATGGTCGGACGTGGACAGCGTGTCGTGGAGCAAGCTGATGGCCTTCGACCTGGGCGGCAACTACGACGAGGAACTGCTGGGCCGCCGCGTGGTGGACCGGCTGGGTGAGGCCGGGCTGAACGAGGTGTTCCCGCCGTACCCGGAGGGCGCGCCCACCAACCTGAGCGCCGACGAGCTGCCACGCCCGGCGGCCCCGCCCGCGGGGCCGGCCGGCACCGGGGATACGGCCCTGCTGCCGGAACGCACCGTGGAGACATTGCGCGCGCACCTCGCGGCGGCGCGGAGCCTGGGGATGGAACGGGTGCCCGGCAAGGGCAGCAACGACTGGGTGATCGCCGGGAGCCGCACGGAAAGCGGGAAGCCGATCCTGGCGGACGACCCTCACCTGGCGCTGACCAGCCCCATGCTGTGGTACCTCGCGGACCTCCAGGGCCCGACCCTCAAGGCCATCGGCGCGAGCATCCCGGGCCTGCCGGCCATCGTGATCGGCCGCAACGAGCGCGTGGCGTGGGGGGTCACGAACGTGAACCCGGACGTGCAGGACCTGTACTTGGAACCCGAGGGCACGCGCCTCACGCAGCGCACCGAGGTCATCAGGGTGAAGGGCAAACCGGACGTGCAACTGGTCGTCCGCGAGAGCGCGCACGGGCCCGTCATCAGCGACGTGGCCGGCGAGGACGCCAGGGCCGCCGGGCCGACCGTGGCCCTGAAGTGGACGGCCCTGGCCCCCGGGGACACCACCATGGACGCCTTCCTGGGTCTGAACTACGCCGCTAACTGGGCGGACTTCACCCGGGCCCTGAGCGCCTACGTGGCGCCCAGCCAGAACTTCGTGTACGCCGACGTGGACGGCAACACCGGCTACTACGCGCCGGGCCGCATGCCGGTGCGCCGCGGCTGGGACGGCTCGCTGCCCGTGCCCGGGGACGGCAGCCGCGAGTGGCAGGGATTCATTCCCTTCGAGGACCTCCCGCACACCTTCAACCCGGCCGACGGGCTGGTCGTCACCGCGAACAACCGCGTGGTGCCCGGCAGCTACCCGTACGAGATCGGCAACATCCGCAACTGGGCCGAACCCTACCGCGCCCGGCGCATCACCGACCTGCTCACCGGCCGGCCCACCGGCCTCACCCTGGACGACGTGAAACGCGTGCAGCTGGACACCGTCAGCCTGGTGTGGCAGGACCTGAAACCCCGGATGCTGGCCGCGACGCCCGACGGGGAATCCAGCCGCCGCGCGCTGGAACTGCTGCGCGGCTGGGACGGCAACCAGACGGTGGACAGCGTGCCCGCGCTGATCTTCGAGGCATGGCTGATGCAGTTGCAGAAACTCGCGCAGGACGAACTCGGCAACGAGCACGCCGTGAACAGCTTGGCCGTCCTGAACGCCCTGGACGGCGGCGGCCGCCTGTGCCAGGACGCCGCACGGCAGATCAGGGACTGCCCGCAACTGCTCACCGCCACCCTGCGGCAGGCCGTGACCGACCTGCAGGCCCGCCTGGGCGATGACCCCGCCGGCTGGACGTACGGCAAACTGCACCGCGTCGCCAGCGACCACCGCGCCTTCGGCAAGGTGAAGTACCTGCGGGACGTGTTCAACCACAGCGCCCCCACGCCCGGCGGCACGAACACCGTGAACGTCGCCCGGCCGGAGGCCGGCACCTTCCGCCAGACGCACGGCCCCAGCTACCGCCAGATCGTGGACCTCAGCGACCCCAACCGCAGCCTGTACATCGGCAGCCTCGGGCAGGGCGGCAGCCCCATCGGCCCGCACGCCAGCGACCAGCAGACCCTCTGGGCCCGCGGCGAGTACCTGCCCATGAGCACCGACCCGAAAGACTGGGGCCCGACCCGGGTGATGACCCTGAACAGCCTGAAGTGACCGCCCTCCTCGCTGCCCCCGGCCCCGCACGGCCGGGGGTGGATGCGTCCCCTCCACGCCGTGAGAATGGCGGTTTTCTGAAATCGCCCCCCGGGCAGATGCTCTACACTTCCCGGCATGGCCGACCTCGACCGCGTCCGCGAAGCCCTGCGCGCCAGCATGACCGGCTGGGCGACCCTGGAAGTCCGGGGCGACCAGGCGCGCGTCACGCCCGCCCCCGACCTGGACGCCCTGAGCGCCCACCTGGACCGCGCCGACCCCACCTGGGCCCTGACCTGGGCGTGCGACAGCGTGCAGCCGCCCGTCGTGCGCGCCCACCTGCAACTCGGCGGCCTCACCCGCGAGGGCCTCGCCACCGCCCACACCCTCGCCGACGCGAAACTCGCCGCTCTGGCCGACGCCGCCCGCCTGTACGGCGTGGCGCCCGCCAGCGAAGGCCACTGGGTCGAGTACGACCCGGACGACGGCGCCAACACCACCGACCTCGACGCCGAAGCGCCCCTGCCCACCGCGCCCAGCGCGCCGCCCCGCGTCACCGAACCGCCCCGCGACCCGCAGATGGAAAAGGCCCGCCGGCACATTGAGGACCTCCTCGAACAGCTCAAGGTCGCCGGACGCGGCGGAGAGGCCGCCCGCATCCTCATGCGCGGGTACGGCGAGACCCTCGAGGAAAGCCGCGACATCTACAAGCGCCTCCAGACCCTCCTGAAAGGCTGAGCGGCCCCGTGCGCAAGTTCATCGCCATCGGGGACGTCCACGCCGACTTCGACACCATGTGGGCGGCCCTGCGTGCCGCCAGCTGCGCGGACGCGCAGGGCCGCCCCACCCCGCCCGTCCAGGCCGGGCTGTTCCAGGTCGTCCTGATCGGCGACCTCGTCCACCCCAAGAACGAACGCGAGTACGCCCGCGTCGCCGGACTCCCCCGCTTCAACGCCAGCGACCCCGACCACCTGACCCTCGCCGCCCGGGAACAGGCCCGGCAGCTCGACCGGCTGCGCGAGTACCAGCTTCAGGCGCCGCACGCCGTGCACATCCTGCTCGGCAACCACGACGACGCCGTGCTCCACCCCCGCTTCGTCCTTGGCACCAGCAGCGGCCTCAAACACGTGGAATTCGACCCCGCGCATGGCGGCGTGCCCCTCCCCGCCCACCTGCACGAGTGGATGAGCACCTTCCTGCGTGAACTGCGCGTCGGCAGCGCGGGCGGCGACCTGCACTTTGCGCACGTCAGCCCCCTCCCGGCCCACACCCACTACGACGACCTCTTCTACGCCGACCACAGCCCCAAACGCTGGTTCGTCGACGCGCCCGACTACGTCCGCATGGCCGGGCTCCAGTACGGTGTGTACGGCCACACCCAGATCCAGGGCGGCATCCTCCTCGAGGACGACCACCGCTTCGCCATGATCGACGCCCTGCAATCCCGCGAGTACCTGGAGCTCATGTTCGACCCCGCCAGCACCGACCCCGTGCGCGTCGTGCGCGCCGTGCCCTTCTGAGCCCCGTCCGAAGTTGACAAGCCCAGGAGGCCCCAGTATCCTTAACCCCGCTGCTTTTTCGGGCGGCAACACCAGAATGGTCCGGTAGTGTAGCGGTTAGCATATCTGCCTGTCACGCAGAAGGTCGCGGGTTCAAATCCCGTCCGGACCGCCAACCTCCCTCCGGGGAGACGGCTAGGTAGCTCAGCTGGTAGAGCAAACGACTGAAAATCGTTGGGTCGCCGGTTCAAGTCCGGCCCTGGCCACCAAGAAAGGAATGCCCCCGCCTCGTGCGGGGGTTTTCCTTGTATGCCGTGATTATTTGCGGGCGGTGGGGGTGAGGAGGGCCTTCAGGGCCGCCTGGGCGTTCAGCAGGCCGGCGCCGCAGCTTTTCAGCGGGTCGGGGTCACAGCCCCCGGCGGGAAAGGGCGTGGTGTTGCGGGTGAGCAGGTCCCGCAGTTGCGCCGGGGTCAGGGTGGCGCGGGCGCCGAGGAGCAGGCTGGCAACGCCGGTGACATGCGGGGCGGCCATGCTGGTGCCGTCGGGGCTACGTTCGCCGCCGGGGCCGCTGACGCTGCTGACGGTGATACCTCGGCCCTGTTCCCCGCCGGGCGCGGCGAGGCCGACGGTGCGGCCCCAGTTGGCGTAGGCGGGCCGGGTGCCCTGTTCGCGGACGCTGGTGACGGTCAGGACGTTGCGGCAGCCGGCGGGGGAGTACCCGGCGGCGTCCTTGCCGTCGTTGGCGGCGCCGGCCACGACCAGCACGCCGCGGGCGGTCACGGCGTCCAGGGCGGCCTGCACGCGGGCGTCGCAGCGGGTGAGGGGAATGAAGTCGGCGTACAGGCTGAGGTTCAGGATGCGGGCGGGGTTGGGGTTGGCGGGTACGCCGGGCACGCTGAGGCCGGCGGCCCATTTCAGGCCGTCAACGAGATCGGGCACATCAATCATGCCGTCGGTGCCGGCGACGCGCACGTGCACGATCTTCGCCTGGGGGTTGATGCCGGCCATACCGCGGCCGTCGTGGGCGGCGGCGATGACGTTGGCGACGACCTCGCCGTGGTACGCGTAGGGGCCGAGGGCGGTGGCGTCCGCGTCGCGGCCGGTGCCGTCGCCCGCGCGGGTGACGTCCCGCACGAAGTCGTACCCGTTCACGACCCGTCCGGTGAGTTCCGGGGAGTTCACGAACCCGGTGTCGAGCACGGCGACCGTGACCGGCCCGCCGCGGGTAAGGGCCCAGGCTTCCGGGATGTGGATGGCCTGCAGGCTCCACTGCCGGGGGTAGAGGGGGTCTCGGGGCGCGTAGGCGGGTGTGGGTGCGGGGGTGGGCGGGCTGGGGCGGACGGGGTCGGGTTGCAGGACGGGCAGGTCCGGCAGGGGCTGCACGGGGGCGGGCGTGCCGGGCGGCAGGGCGGGAATCGGGACCAGCCGGATGGCGTGGCCGCCCGCGCCGAGCAGGGTGGCCGTGGCGAGCAGGAGCAGCGGGAGGCGGGGCATGATCCCGGGAGTCTGTCATCCGGTCCTGACGGCCGCCTGAGCGGGGGCTTTCGGGTAGCATCACGCATGACCGGGGCACAGGAGCAGGGGCGGGTGGTGGTCCTGACCGGCGCGTCCAGCGGGATCGGGCGGGCCACGGCGGTGGAACTGGCGGCGCGCGGGTACCGGCTGGTCCTGGCGGCGCGGCGGGCGGGGGAACTGCTGGCCCTGGCGATGGAGCTGGACCCCACCGGCACGCGGGCGGTGGCGGTGCCGGTGGACGTGACCTCGCCGGACGCGCGGGCGTTCCTGATGGACACGGCCCGGACGGTGTTCGGGCGGGTGGACGTGCTGGTCAACAACGCGGGCGTGACGGTGGAGCAGGGCTGGTGGTGGGACGATCCGGACCCCCTGCGGGTGCTGCGGGTGAACCTGGAAGCGCCCATCGAGCTCACGCGGCTGGTGCTGCCGGAGATGCGGGCGCGGGGCAGCGGGCACGTGGTGAACATCGGGAGCGTGGCGGGCCGCGCGGCGACGAACGGCATGTACAGTGCCAGCAAGTTCGGCATGCGGGGCTTCTCGCTGGCCCTGCGGCGGGAACTGCTGGGCAGCGGCGTGCACGTCAGCCTGATCGCGCCGGGGTTCGTGAAAAGCGAGATGACCGCCCGCGCGCAGCTGCCCATGCCCGGGCCGGAGGTGGTGGCCCGCGCGGTCGCGGACGTGCTGGAGCGCCCGCGGCGGGAGGTGATCGTCCCGGGCGTGTACCGGGCGCTGGCGTGGCTGGACCGCCGGCTGCCCGCCCTGGCGGACGTGATCGTCACGCGGGTGCTCATGCGCCGCCGCTACGGGCACGGCCGCCCGCACGGGTGACCTGAGGGTCCCTTCACGTCCCGGCCGGGGCCGCCCGGCGCCTCCTAGACTGGGCGGGTGAGTGCGCTCAAGACTGCCTTCAAGGCCCTGCTGCCCGCCCTGGAGCGCGGCGGGAGTTTCGCGGACCGGACCTTCAACGGCATCGTGCAGCCCCGCCGCGCGCGCGGGAAACTGATCCTGCAGGCGTACGTGGGCTGGGGCACCCCCCGCGAGGTGGAACTCTCCGGGCGGGTGCTGCTGCCCCGCACCCCGCAGCGCGCCATGAAGGGCGACACGCGGCTGAGGAACTTCTCGAACGTGATGCGCCGCATGCTCTCCCGGGAGGTCGGCGGCATCACCGTGCAGGGCACCCTGGACGGACAGGTCGTGCAGGCCGTCAGCGACCTGGACGGGTACTTCAACCTGAAGTTCACGCCCGCGCAGCCCCTGCCCGCCGGCTGGCATCAGGTCACCCTGACCATGCCGGGCCGCGACGCGCCGGACGGCACCGGCCAGGTGGGCACCGGGCAGGCCGGGGTGGGACAGGGCCGCCGCGCCCGCGTGCAGGTCATCGACTGCGCCCGTTACGGCATCATCAGCGACCTGGACGACACCGTCATCCAGTCGGACGTGACCAGCGTGCCCCGCATGCTCCAGACCGTCCTGACCGGCAACGCCCGCACCCGCCTGCCCTTCCCCGGGGTGGGGGCCCTGTACCGCGCCCTGACCCGCGACGGCCTGGAACGCAACCCGATCTTCTACGTGAGCAGCAGCCCATGGAATTTCTTCGACCTGCTGCTGAGCTTCCTGGATTACCGCCGCATTCCGCTGGGCCCGCTGTTCCTGCGCAACTGGGGGTTCGACCTGCTGCGGGGGCACGGCGAGTACAAGCACGGCGTCATCGAGGGCATCCTGACCCGCTTTCCGCAGCTGCCGTTCATCCTGGTGGGCGACAGCGGCGAGAAGGACCCGGAGATCTACGCGGAGATCGTGCGCCGCCACCCGAACCGGGTGCTGGCCGTGTACATCCGCGACGTCACCACCGACGCCATGCGGGACCAGGGGGTGCTGGACCTTGCCCGAGAAGTCCGCAAGGCCGGCGTGGACCTCGTGCTGGCGCGCGACAGCCTCGCCGCTGCCGGGCACGCGCTGGCGGCCGGGTTCATCACCCCGGACGAGTACCGCGCCGTGATGGAAAGCGTGCAGGACACCGCCGCCCACACCACCTGACCCCCGCGGGGGACGGGAAAGGGGAGGGCCCGCCGGGCCCTCCCCTGAATGAACGGGGGCTTACTCGGTGCCGCCGGCGCCCGAGCCGTTGCCGCCCCGGCGTCCGCGGCGGCGCCGGCGGCGCTTGGCGTCGTCCCCGCCCGCGTCAGCCGACGCGTCCGGAGCGGCCTGGACCGGCGCCTGGGGCCGCGGGGCGGGCGGGGCCTGACGGGGCTGCTCGCCGGCCTGGGCGCCGTTGAGGTTCCGCACGGCACCCCGGTCGTTCGCACCCCGGGAGTACCCGCGGCCGCCGCGCTCGCTGCCGCCCCGGTCCGGACGGGGGTACCGGTCGCCCCGGCCGCCCTGGCTTTCCTCGGGCGGCATGTTCTCGATGGTCCAGTCCCCGAAGTACATGCGCTGCACGGTGATGTTCACCGGGCGCAGGTGCTCGTTGCGGGGGCGTTCCAGGGTGATCACGCGCCGGGGGTTCCCACCGCGGGAGCCGCCGCGGTCCTGCCGGTCCCCGCGGTCCGGGCGCTCGCCCACGGCCATCCCGCCGAACGTGCGGCCCTGGGCCTGGTTGCTGCGGCTGCCGCTGCGGTCGTTGCTGCCGCGCTCGGCGCGCTGGTACCCGCGGCCGCCGCTGCGGCCCGCGCCGCCCTGGCCGCGCCCGGCACTGGGGCTGCTCATGACGGGGGCCGGGTCGTCCAGCGTGAACTTGCGGGGGGCGCTGGGCTGCACGCCCGCGAGCTTCTCGCGGCGTTCGGCCTCGCGGTCCTCGCGGCGGCGGGCGCGGGGTTTGTGGTCAGTGTCCATGTCGGTACTCTCCTGCGTAAAGTCGATCATGCGCGCCAGGGGGTTCACGGCGCTGATGGTGACGGTCATGGGGTCACCCAGGCGGAAGGTGCGCCCGTGGCTGCGGCCCCGGAGCATCTGCGCGTCCTCGATGAAGATGTAGTAGTCGTCGTCCAGGTTGCTGATGTGCAGCTTGCCTTCCACGCCGTTGTCCAGCGCCACGTACAGCCCGCTGGCGACCACGCCCGACACGTTCCCTGTGAAGGTCTGGTTCAGGTGCTCCTGAGCCCACTTCGCCTGGTAGTACTTCGTCAGGTCACGTTCGGCCTCGGCGGCCGCGCGTTCACGGTCACTGGTGTGATTGCCCATCTCCGGGAGGCGCGACTGCAACTGCGCGACCTCGCGGCCGCCGGCCTTCAGGTCGCCCGCGAGCATGTCCTTCAGCACGCGGTGCACCAGAAGGTCCGGGTACCGGCGGATGGGGCTGGTGAAGTGCAGGTACTCGTCGAAGGCCAGGCCGAAGTGACCCAGGTTCTCGCCGGCGTACTTGGCCTGCTGCATGCTGCGCAGCAGCAGGGTGTTCACCACGCTCTCGCGCGGCGTACCGCGCACCTGCTTCAGCACCGCCTGGTACGCCTGCGGGGTGGGTTCCCCGCCCGGGAACGCGAAGCCCAGACGCCCGATGGCCTGCGTGACCTCCTGGAAGCGTTGCAAGGTGGGTTCCTCGTGGATGCGGAACAGGGCCGGGATCTCGCGCTGCAGCAGTTCGTGCGCGACGACCTTGTTCGCCAGCAGCATCAGGTCCTCGATCATGCCGCGGGCGGTTTCCTCGCGGATGGGAATGAGTTCCATGCGGCCGTCCGGGCCGACGTCCACCTTGACCTCGCGCATCTTGAAGTCCAGGCTGCCTTCCCGCAGCCGCTTCTGGCGGAGTTTGCTGGTGATCTTCAGCAGCAGGTGCAGGTCGCCTTCCAGGTGCCGGGCGTGGTCCGGCAGGGTGGCGGTCGCCTCGCTGTAGGCCTGCACCTCGTCGTACGTGAGGCGCGCCTTGCTGTTGATCACGCTGGGCGCGAGCTGCACGTGCAGGATCTCGCCTTCCGGGGACAGTTCCACCATGGCCGTCAGGGTCAGGCGGTCCTCGTACGGCACCAGGCTGCACACGCCGTTGCTGAGGTGCTCGGGCAGCATGGGCAGCACCCGGCCGGGCAGGTACACGCTGGTCGCGCGGGCGTACGCCTCCTCGTCCAGCGGCGCGCCCTCCTGCACGTAGTGGCTGACGTCCGCGATGTGCACGCCCACCACGAAGTTCCCCTCCGGGGTCGGCTGGATGTGAATGGCGTCGTCAAAGTCCTTGGCGTCGCGGCCGTCCACGGTGAAGATGTTGAACTCGCGCAGGTCCAGCCGACCCACCAGGGCCTCCGGCGGAATCTGCGTGGGAATTGCGGCCGCCTGCGCCTCCACCTCGGGCGGGAACTCGCCGCGCAGCCCGAACTTCACGATCACCGCCTCGGTTTCCGTCTCCGGGTCGTCCTCGGCGCCCAGCACGCGCTTGATCTGCCCGAACACCTCGTCCTCGCCGGTGTGCTCCGGCCAGAACAGCTCGGTCACCACGCGCGCCCCGGCTTCCAGGCCCTCCAGGCCCTCCGGGAGCAGCAGGATGCGGTGCCGGGCGCGGTGGTCGTCCGGTTTCAGGATCGGGTGCCCGTGATGGAATTCCAGCGTGCCCACCAGCTGCGAGTACGCCCGCTGCACGATCCGGATCACGCTGGCGCGCGGGTTCCCGTCGCCCTTCTGGCCGCGCCGGGACCCGCGGGCGCCACGGTCGTCGCCGCGGTCCCCGCGACCTTCCATGCGCACCAGCACGATGTCGCCGTTCCAGGCCTCCATCGTCTGCTCCGCCGGAATGTAGAAGTCGTCCCCGCCGGAGTCCGGGATCACGAACCCGAAGCCCGCCGCCGACGCCTGGAAGCGCCCGCGCACCAGGCTCATCGCCTCCGGCAGCCCATAGGTTTTCTTGCGGGTGCGGATGACCGTGCCGGCCTCCACCAGTTCCTCCAGCAGGTCGCCCAGCTCACGCCAGCCGCCCACCTTCTCCAGCGCCTGCCGGGTAAAGGTTTTTTCCAGGTCGCGCACGTGCAGCGGGCGGCCCAGCTTGCGCAGCTGCGCGATCACCAGCTCCTGCGCAGGGTTGCCCTGCCCGGCGGCCTCGTCCGGTTCGGTCACACTGACCGGCGTCCCGCGCCGGCCCTGGCGGCCTTCCCGCACGGGGGGCGTGTGCTCGGCCGGGAGGTCCTCCGGCTCCAGCACGGCCACCGGCGAGTCCACCAGCGGCCCGGTCGTCGCGCCTGTCGTGGTGGGCACCGCCAGCGGCGCGTCCCCGGTCGCGTGCACCTCCTCCACGCCCGCCAGCGGCGGCAACTCCTCCGCGGGGGCCGGCGCGGCCTTCGGCTTGCGGCCCCGGCGCTTGGGCGGGTCCAGAATCACCGGCTCGGCCACCACGGCCGCTTCCGGCTCGATGACGACCTCGTCGGTCAGGGCCGGCAGGGCGGCCTCGGCGTCCACGTCCGCCTTCTTTCTGCGGCCGCGCTTCACGGGCGTGGGCGGCACGAGATCCGCCGCCGGGGAGACGGGCTCCGCCACGGCATCCACAGACTTCGCGGTCCGGCCGCGGCGCTTGGCCGGTCCGGGCTCAGCCGCGGGCGGTTCCACCGGCCCGGCCTCGGCGGTCGGGGTGACCTCCACCTCGGGCACGGGAACCGCTTTGCCCCGGCCGCGGGTCGCCCGCGCGGGTTTGGAGGGGGCTGGCTGGGGTTCAGCCACAGCCGGCACGTCGGTGCCGGTGTCCACGGCGGCGGCCGGGGTTGCGGCTTTCGCTTTCGGCTGGCGGCCGCGCCGGGGTGCCGGGGACTCCACCGGAGTCTGCTCCAGGGCGGTCGGGGCCGGCTCGGCAAGGGCCGGGGTGACCTCCAGTGCGGGGGCCGCCGCCGTTTTCTTCGCGCGGGTCGTCCGGGCAGGAGGCACGGCTGCGGCGGTGTCCTCTGCCGGTTTCCGGGCGGCGCGCTTGGGCTTGGGGACGGCCGCCTGCGGGGCCGTTTCCGTCACGGCCACCTCGGGCGGGGTGACGGCGTCCGGCTGGCGGTCTTTTTTCTGGCCGCGTTTCGCGGCAGGTTTCGTGTTGTCTACGGTGTCCTCCGGCAGGGGGGTCCTGCGGGGCGCTGCGGCCTTCTGGCGCGCGCCGGTCTGAGGGGCGGCTGTGCTCGCTTCGCTGGCCTTGCGGGGCGCCGGCATGCCGGGCTCGGCCTGATCGGCTTTCTTCACCTGACGGTTCTGCGCGGCACTCGCGGCATTGTCTTTTTTCACTCTTGGCATGAACGCACCTGAACCTGACAGGGTCTTGCAGGACGCGCCCGTGGGCTTATTTCTCAGGCTCTGTTCGCTCGCTACTGTCGCGGGCCGCGCGTGCGCAGGGGTCGTCCGGTCGGCCTGCCTGCGCGGTCACGGCGCACATTCCCGCCCACGGGAACTGGTTTTCGCTTGTCTCGGGCCCAGGCCGCGCCGCTTTACCCACGGACCACTCTGGGTCACCCTGTGGGGGCGCGGCCTCCGGAACCCGGCAGCACACTCAGAGTAGCACGCCGTTCCTGACGGGATCTTTACGTCAAATGGCCGCCTGACGGGGGACTCCGGGGCGCGGTTTCAGGGGCGCTGCACCACGCCGCTCAGCGGCGCGTGATCGCTCAGGCGCGCGTCGCGGTCCACGCACACGCCGCGCAGGTTCACGCCGCTGGCCAGCAGGTAATCGATGCGCCAGCCGACGTTGTTCGCATACGCGTTCCCGCGGTTACTCCACCACGTGTACTCGGCCTGCTCGCCCAGGCAGTCGCGGTGGCAGTCCACCAGCCCGGCCTGCAGGTGCGCGCTCAGCCACTCGCGCTCGTGCGGCAGGAACCCGCTGTTCTTCGCGTTGGACCGCCAGTTCTTCAGGTCGATATTCTGGTGCGCGATGTTGTAATCCCCACCGATCACGGTGGGCGTGCCCTCGGCCAGCAGGGCCGAGACCCACGCCTGGTAGTCCAGCAGCACGCGGTCCTTGAAGCCCTGCCGCTCCGGGCCGCTGCTGCCGCTGGGCAGGTACACGCTCACGAACCGCACGCCGCCCACCACCGCGCTCACCACCCGGCCCTCCCGGTCCATGTCGTCGTGCGGCATGCCCACCCGCACGTCCTCCAGCGGGTGCCGGGCCAGCAGCGCCACGCCGCTGTAGCCGGGTTTCTGCGCCGGGAACCACGCGCCCGCGTACCCCAGGTCCGCCAGGGCGTCCGGCATCGGGTCGGCGCGGACCTCCTGCAGCAGCAGCACGTCCGGCTGCGCAGCCTGCACCCAGTCGTGCAGGCCCTTGCGCAGCGCGCTGCGCAGGCCGTTCACGTTCAGCGTCGTGACCTTCAGTCCGTCCGGGCCAGCACTCTGCGTCATTGCCGCCGAGGATACCGCCCGGCCTTTACCGGGAGTTCATGCAACGCCGGCCGCGCGCCCCGGGGGACCCGCCGCCGCCTCCGGCCCGGTACTCTGAACCCATGGTAGAGATCAAATTCCGACAGGAGCACAGCGGTGACGAGTACCAGATGACGCACCCGAAAGCGGCCCGCGTCCTGAAGGACATCGAAGCCTGGGCACAGGGCAACAGCTTTTCCAGCGTGACCTTCTGGCAGGACGAGCAGGACCCGCACAAACTCTGGGTGCAGCTCGGCGACGACCGCCTGAACTACTGGATTCACGACAGCACCTTCACCGAAGGCAAGCACGAGACCGTGGAAATGCAGATGGACTACGCCCGGGGCGCGCAGCGCCGCAGCGCCGCCGGGTACGAGAAGTTCGACAAGTAGCCGGACCCGAGCGCACCTGGCGCCTCAGGGCGTGGCGGTCAGCACGACCAGATGAAGGGCGTCTTCCAGCTGGAAGCGCCCTTCTTCCCGCTGGGGCGCGCGGCCGTACAACTCCATCAGCCGCGTGCCCTGGGTCCGGGAGAGCCTGACCGGCGCCTGCACGTCCTGCCGAGCGGCCGTGAACCCCTCCGCGCGCAGCAGATCGAGCAGCGCCACCTCTGGCCCCGGTCCGGAAGCCGCCTCACCCGCGGCCTGCCACAGGGCCCGCAGGTGACCCGCGCCGTGCACCGCCAGGACCAGCTGGCCGCCCGGCCGCAGCACCCGCCGCGCCTCCCGCAGGGCCCCCCGGGCATCCGGCACGTGCGACAGGCTCCGCACGAACAGCGCCGCGTCGAACGCCCCATCCGGGAAGGGTAGGGCGCCCGCCATCCCGGCCTGCACGCCGGGCCCGGGCGAAGGGTCCACCCCCGCCAGTCGCCCCCGGTGCCCCCGCTCCCGCAAGGTCCGCAGCAGCCCCCCGGCCCCGGCGCCCACATCCAGCACGTCCGCCTCTGGCAGCAGGGCCAGGGCGTCCAGCAGCGGCCCCGCCGGCCACGCGACCCCTGCCAGCCGGGAGAGCAGCGCATCACGGTCCGCCAGACTCATGGCGCCAGCCCTCGGGCTGAGTCGATCAGCAAGGCGTTCCACACACTGTCGTCCGGCAGCTTCATGGAGAGGACGTTTCCGGGCCAGCCGGGCGAGTCCCGGATGAGGTCCAGGAAACAGAACACCACGCCGTACAGGTCATGTCCCGCCGGGTCCAGCGCAAGGATGAGGATGCGGACCTCGTCATCGCTGAGGGGCGAACTCATGCCCATGATGGCCTGGACGAGCGGCCACCACCCGTCCTCGTTCACGTCATAACGCAGAGTCCCGAACTCCTTCAGGGCAAGGAATTCGGGACGGGCGCTCATGGCGTTCAGGGTAAGGGTTGCGGGCTGGCGCTCAGCCTTCCTTGTTCTCCATGCGGGTTTTCAGGAAGTTGGTCATGACCGCGCCCCGTTTGTAGAAGGGGTTGTCCATGATCTTGATGTACAGCGGGATGGTGGTCTTGGGGCCCTGGATGACGGTTTCTTCCAGGGCGCGTTTCATGCGGTGGATGGCCTTGTCGCGGTCCTCGTGCCACACGATGAGTTTCCCGACCAGGCTGTCGTAGTTCGGGGGGATGCTGTAGCCGCTGTACGTGTGCGTGTCCACGCGCACGCCGGGGCCGCCCGCGAAGTGCACCTCGTCGATCTTGCCGGCGCTGGGCCGGAAGTCCTTGTCGGGGTCCTCGGCGTTGATGCGGCACTCGATGGCGTGCCCGGTCAGCACCACGTCCTCCTGGCTGATCTTGAGGCCCTCGCCGGCGGCGATCTCGATCTGCATGCGCACCAGGTCCAGGTTGCTGATCATTTCACTGACGCAGTGTTCCACCTGGATGCGGGTGTTCATTTCCATGAAGTAGTAGTTGCCGTCGCGGTCCAGGATGAATTCCAGGGTGCCGGCGCCGGTGTAGTTGATGCTGCTCGCCAGGCGCACGCCGGCCGCCAGGATCTCCTGACGCAGGCTCTCGGGGAGCGTGCTGGGCGCTTCCTCGATGAGTTTCTGGTTGCGGCGCTGGATGCTGCAGTCGCGTTCGCCGATGTGGATGACCTTGCCCTGACCGTCGCCCATGACCTGCACTTCGACGTGCCGGAACTCGGTGAGGAATTTCTCCATGATCAGCGCGGGGTCGCTGAAGTACAGTTTCGCCTCTTCCTGCGCCTGCGCGAAGCCCTTGGCAAGTTCTTCCTGGGTGTGGATGACCTTCTGCCCGCGGCCGCCGCCGCCGGCGGACGCCTTGAGCAGCACCGGGTAGCCGATCTGCTTGGCGGCGGCCAGGGCGTCCTCGACGGTGTCCAGCACGCCGGTGCCGGGCACGACCGGCACGTTCGCGGCGGCCGCCACCGCCCGCCCGCCGGCCTTGGAGCCGAGTTCGTCCATGTTTTCCGGTGTGGGGCCGATGAACACGATGCCGTGCTCGCGGCACATGCGCGCGAACTCGGGGTTTTCGGCCATGAAGCCGTACCCGGGGTGGATGGCCTCGGCGCCGGTGACCATGGCGGCCGAGAGGATGTTCGGGATGTTCAGGTACGACTGGTTGCTCGCTGGCGGGCCCACGCACACGGACTCGTCGGCGAGCAGCACGGGGAGGCTTTTCTCGTCGGCGGTGGAGTACACCACGACCGTCTTGATGCCCATCTCACGCGCCGTGCGGATCACGCGCAGCGCGATCTCGCCGCGGTTGGCGATCAGGATCTTCTTGAACATAGCTTGCGCTCCTTCGTTCAGGAGGTGGACGGGCCGGCCGGCCCGCCCGGGGACGCCACAGCCGGGCTCACCGCGAGGTTGACGCGGCGTGTCCGGCCGGGGGCGCCGCCTGGGGCGGCGGGCCGGCGCCCCTTGGTCACTCGATGATGAACAGCGTCTGCCCGAACTCGACCGGTTCGGCGTTCTGCACGCTGATCTCGCGGATCACGCCGGAGGTCTCGGCCTCGATCTCGTTCATCAGTTTCATCGCTTCGATGATGCACAGCACCTGCCCGGCCGTGACGTGGTCCCCGACCTTCACGTAGGGGGGCGCGTCCGGGCTGCTCGCGGAGTAGAAGGTCCCCACGATGGGCGCCTTCACCGGCGTGCCCTTGCTGGCGGGTTTCGCCTCGGGGGCGGGCGCGGCGGGGGCCTCGGCGGGCTTCTCGGTGGCCGGCGCGGCGGCCGCAGGCGCGCTCTGGGCGGCGGGGGCCGGGGTGGGCGCGCTGGGCGCGGCGGGGGCCGGCATGGCGTAGGTGGGCGCCGGGAGGTGCGGCATGGCGAACCCGGCCGGGGCCGGGGCGACGGGGGCGGCGAACGCCTGCGGGCCGCGTTTGAGGTCCATGGCGAAGCTGCCGGTCGTGAGGCTGAACTCGCGCACGTCGGCCAGGCTCAGGGCGTCGAGAATTTTCTTGAGGTCTTCAGGATTCATGCTGCCTCCTTGCTCCTTGAAACTGGGAATGACCTGTACATCATGACGGGTCAGGTGTGCGGTGAGGTGTCACCGCCTGCCTGACGCCCGGAGGGCTGGACCCAGTTCAACAGTTCCCTTCTACGCTGCGTGCGCGGCGTCTCGTGTCCCGTGTCCAGGGGCCCGCCGGGCCGGTGGGGGCAAGTGTCCCGCGCTGCAAGACTGATGCCCCACACGCCGTCCGGCCAGCAAAAACCTACCCCCCAGAAACCTGGGGGGCGGGCGGGTCCGGACGGGGTTCAGGAAACCCGGCGGGTCAGGCGCGGCTGAGGTACTGCCCGGTGCGGGTGTCCACCTTGACGTTGGTGTCCTGCTCCACGAACAGCGGCACCTGCACCACGGCGCCCGTCTCCAGCTTGGCGGGCTTGGTGCCGCCGGACACGGTGTCGCCGCGGACGCCGGGGTCGGTTTCCACGATCTTCAGGATCACCTGGTTGGGCAGGGTGATGCTCAGGGCCTTGTCGCCGAACATGGCGACTTCCACCTCGGTGTTCTCCTTCATGAACTTCGCGGCGTCGCCGACCAGGGTCTTGCCCAGGTGAATCTGATCGAAGGTCTCCAGGTCCATGAACACGTAGTCGTCGCCGTCGGGGTACAGGTACTGCATCTTCTTGCCCTCGACGTAGATGTCCTGCAGCTTTTCACCGCTGTTGAAGGTGCGGTCCACGATGCTGCCGGTTTCCATGTTCCGGAACTTCGTGACGACCTTCGCGCCGCCGCGGCCCATCTTCAGGTGCGAGTAATCCAGGCACTCCCACAGGCCGCCGTCCATCTCCACTTTCGTGCCGTTGCGCAGTTCAGTCACACTGATCATGTCTCTCGTTCTCCTTGAACAGAACCTGCCCGGTGTCCGGGCGGGTCAGGCCGGGGCCACCTCCGCCCGGACGCTCCCGGCCTGCCCGCCAGGGCGGGGTGCAGGCGGGGCAGGGCGGGGGGCCGCGCGACAACAGGCACGATTCTAGCAGAGTGCCCCGCGGCCCGGCCACCGGCACCCTTCCCCCGTGCGGCGCGGTTTGCTATGCTACTTCGGTTGCACGTCCGCCCCCGCCCCCGGTGCCCACCCACCGGCGCGCGGCGAGCGCGAGGCGGCGAAAGACTTAAGGAGAAACGCTCATGGAACTGACCGCCCAACCCCGCACCAGCCAGCAGAAACTGGCCGAAGGCATGATCCCCGCCGTCGCCTACAACAAGGAAAAGAACGTGTCCTTCGCCCTGGACCGCAAGGCCTTTGACCGCGCCTTCCGCCAGCAGAGCACCACGGGCCTGTTCGACATCACCATCGAAGGCGGCGAGACCTTCCCCGCCCTGGTGAAGACCGTGCAGATGGACAAGCGCAAGCGCGCCCCCATCCACGTCGACTTCTACATGGTCACCTACGGCCAGCCCGTCGAAGTGCACGTCCCCGTGCACACCAGCGGCAAGAGCCAGGGTGAAATCGAAGGCGGCCTGGTGGACATCGTCGTGCACGCCCTGAACATCGTCGCCCCCGGCCCCCGCCGCATCCCCAGCGAACTGACCGTGGACGTCACCAAGCTCGGCATCGGCGACCACGTCACCGCCGGCGACATCAAGCTGCCCGAAGGCTGCACCCTGGCCGTGGCGCCCGACCTGGTGGTCGTCAGCGTCCTGCCGCCCCGCCTGACCGAAGAGCAGCTGGAAGCCGAAGCGCAGGCCGCCCAGGTGGCCGGCATGGTCGCCAGCGGCGAACTCAGCGAGGAAGCCGCCGAGGCTGTCCTGGAAGGCGGCGCCAGCGTCGAGGAAGCCAAGGCGGCCTCCGACGAGGCCCTCACCAGCGGTCCCGAGAAGGCCGCCGGCGAAGGCAGCGACGACGCCATCAGCGAGAGCGGCGAAGAGAAGTAAGCGCCGCCCCGCCCCGGACCTCCGCACTGGGGGTCCGGTTTTTTCATGCCCGGGCCGCCTCCCGCAGGCAGGCCACGCGCTCCGCCGCCGGGCGGGCCGCGCAGCCCTGTACCACGCGCAGGAAGGCCGGCACGTCCCCGTCCACCCGGGCCAGCACCGCCTGGAATTCCGGAACCAGCGCCGCGTACGCCGCCACCGACCCCAGCGCCGCGTTGTTCACGCCCCGCGCGAACCAGCCGTCGTACCCGGCGTACCCGTCCCAGCGTTCCTCCTTCAGCCGGGCGTACCGGGCGTTCAGGTCCGCGAGAAGGCCGGCCTTGCGCGCCCGCATCGTCTCCGGCGGCAGCGCCTGCGCGTACAGAGCCTCCAGCTCCCCGCGCGCCGAGAGCAGCAGCGCGTTGAAGTCCTGCGCGCGCGCCTGCGCCAGCCGGTCCTGCTCCCGCAGTTCCGGCGTGCCCCGCGCCGCCAGCCAGCGCCGCATGCCCTCCTCCTCCACCGCCGTGGCGTACGACTCGTTGAACACCGTGTCGTCCTTCACGTACACGGCCGGGTGCGCCAGCTCGTGAATCACCGTGCGGATCAGCGTGGCGTCCGGGTAGGCCAGCATGGTGGACAGCACCGGGTCCTTCAGGTACCCCAGC
This sequence comes from Deinococcus ficus, assembly GCF_003444775.1. NCBI lineage: Bacteria > Thermotogati > Deinococcota > Deinococci > Deinococcales > Deinococcaceae > Deinococcus > Deinococcus ficus. The sequence goes on from NZ_CP021081.1 coordinate 109,011, forward strand.
GTGCTGTACGCGCTCACGCCGCCCACCAGCACGTCCTGCCCCGTCGCGGCCCGGGCGCGGCCCTCTGCGCGGGCCGCCGCCTCGCTGAAGTACCCGCGGTACGCCACGCAGCCCGCCACCGGAAAACACTGCGTGCTGAGCTGCACGCTGAATTCCGGCGCGGAAAAGACGTTCCACACCACGTACGGCCGCCCCACATCCACGTACTTCACAAAAGACCCGTGGTCCGGCAGGCCCAGCCCGCCCTGCGCGGCCGGCGCCACCGCGAACGCCCGCACGTCCCGCACCAGTTCCAGCTTCCGTCGCGTGACCGCCGGCGTGCCCGGGTCCGCGAGCACGTCCGCCACGCCGCGCGCCCGCACCAGCAGGTCCAGCTGCCCCGCCGCCGCCTGCGCCAGGTACGACACCTCCCCGCACCCGCTCAGCCCGGCCAGCAGCGCCGCGCCCAGCAGCACCCCGCCCAGCCGGCGCCCCCACGTCCCGCGTCTCATGGCGGTCAGTGTAGGGCGCGTACACTCCGGCATGGACCGCCTGCCCCTCGGCCTGAACGGAACCGTGCCGAACCATCCGCGCCTCCCGGTGCTCGTCGCCCGCGCCGCCCTGCCGGACCGCACGCCCGTGCAGATCGAAACGCACCTCGCGCACCGCGGCTGGACCCGGGCCTGGCGCAACGGCATCCACGCCTTTCACCACTACCACTCCACCGCGCACGAGGTGCTGGTGATTGCCCGGGGGCAGGTGCGCGTCACCGTGGGCGGCGAAGGCGGCCCACCGCTGGACCTGCACGCCGGGGACGTCCTGGTGCTCCCGGCCGGCACGGCGCACCGCAACGACGGCAGCAGCGCCGACCTGCTCGTCATCGGCGCCTACGCCGGCGGCCGCGACTGGGACCTGTGCCGCCCGGAAGACACCGACCTCGAAGGCGCCCGCGCACGGATCGCGCAGGTGCCTGACTGGGACACCGCCCCCGTCGACGACCCGGAAGGCGGCTGAGCCCGAGGGCATCAGTACACTTGTGCATGCTGAGCGCCGCCCTGCCCTTCCTCCTGACCGCCGACCGCCTGAAACGCGTGACCCGCCAGAACACCCTGCACGACGGCAGCCGCCCGGAGAACGCCGCGGAACACGCCTGGCACGCCGCGCTGATGGCCCTGGTGCTCGCGGAGTACGCCCCACCCGGCACCAACACCGCCCACGTGGTGGACCTGCTGCTCGCCCATGACCTCGTGGAGATCGAAGCAGGGGACCGCCTCATCCTGGACGCCCCCGGGACCGAGGACCGCCGGGAGGCGCGGGCCGCCCGGCCGCTGTTCGGCTCCCCACCCACCCCCCTGAACGCCGACCTGCATGCCCTATGGACGGAGTTCGACGCAGGCATCACCCCGGAGGCCACCTTCGCCCGGCAACTGGACGCCCTGGCCCCCGCGCTCCTCAGCTGGGGGGACGGCGGAGCCGGACGGGCCCTGTGGGGTCCGCCCAGCGACGCATACCGCGCCGTGAAGCGCCGGACCCTGACCCACCCCGCGCCCTATGCCGCCTTTCACACCTGGATGGTCCGTGCAGGGGCACCCGACGATCCCACCGTGAGCACCCCGACGGAGCGCCTGTCGCGGCAACTGGCGTTCCTGACCGAATGCGACCGCCTGAAGGGCGTGCGGCGGACCACGTACCTGCATGATGGCAGCCGGCCGGAGAACAGCGCCGAGCACTCCTGGCACCTGGCCCTGATGGCCCTGCTGGGCGGCCTCCCGCCGGGCACGGACCGGTCGCGCGTGACCGCGCTGCTGCTCGTGCATGACCTCGTCGAGATTCACGCCGGGGACACGCATTTCGACGCCACGCCCGAGGCGCTGGCCCGGCAGGCGGATCAGGAGGCGCAGGCCGCCCGCACCCTCTTCGGCCGGCTGCCCGCCGATCAGGCCGCGTCCCTGCGGGGCCTCTGGGAGGAATTCGAGGCGCAGCGCACCCCGGACGCCCGGTACGCCCGCGCGCTGGACGCCCTGCAGCCCATGCTGCTCACCTGGGGGCCCGGCGGGCGCGGCTGCACCGACCGCCACCCGGAACTCACCGCGGAACGGCTCCTGGCGCTGAAACGGCCCCGCCTGGAGGCGTACCCTGACCTCTGGGCGCTGGCGCAGCAGGTCGTGACTGACGCAGTGAGGGCCGGCCTTCTGCCCACGGCACCGGTCACGGCCGGCATGAAGCTCCGCTTGAGCCCCTGACAAGAGCGCTTCACGGTCCGGGCACGTTTATCAGGGGCGCGTCCGGCACCCTGCACGCATGACCAACGACGACACGAACCGGGAACGGCAGGGCGGCACCCAGCCGGGCGGGGACGATGGAGCGCGTTACCGTCAGGACGGCGACCCGGCCCGCCGCGAGCAGGCCGAACAGGGCGCCGAGGGACACCACAGCGGCGCCGGCCAGCAGGGCGCGCCCGGCCAGGGCCGTAAGGACCAGGGCAACAACGGGCAGGCCATGAACGACCAGGGCGGCAGCACGCAGCGCGGCAACAACGGCCGTGCGGGGGAGTAAAGCATGACGAACAGTGACGACTATCGCGGCCGCAACGGCACCGATAAGGATGAGAACCGCGGTCAGGGCGCCGGGCACGAGCAGGTCGGGAACCAGCAGCAACCCAGCGGCGGCGCCCCCTACCGCGACGACGCCACCCCGCCCCACCGGGAAGGGGGCCCCGGCAACGAACGCACCCAGGGCCAGGGCAACCCCGGCGGCGGGAACGGGCAGGGGCAGGGCAGCGGCAAGGACAGCTCCGGCAACGACCGGTAAACAGAGAAAGAGAGGGCCGGCAGCGCAGACTGCCGGCCCCTGATCTTTGCCCCTGGCCGGACAGCGGGTCCCGGGCCGCGCGGCGCGCCTGTACACTCACGGGCGCGGCGGGACGGGTGCACTGAGCGCGCCTCCCGGCCGAGATCACCTGAGCCCCGCGCCCACCGGCGGGGCCGTGGAGGGGCAAGATGACGAATGACAGTACGGTTCCCGCCCCGCGCAGCCGCGCCCGCATGCTGGAACTGGTGTTCCCCAAGGACACGAACTATCACGGCACCGCCTTCGGGGGCTGGGTGCTTTCCCTGATGGACAAGGCCGCCAGTGTCGCCGCGGTGCGGCACGCCGGGGGAAACGTGGTGACGGCCCGCATGGACGGCGTGGACTTCCACACCCCGATCCGCGTGGGGGACGCCGTGGCGCTGGACGCTCAGGTGGTGAAGGTAGGCCGCAGCAGCATGACCATCCGCGTGGACGTGTACCGCGAGCACATGGCGTCCGGGGAGCAGCAGCTGGCGACCAGCGGGTTTTTCGTGTTCGTGGCGCTGGACGATGAGGGCCGGACCCGCCCGGTGCCGCCGCTGCCGGAAGCGGACGAGGCCGTGGACAAGCACGTGCACGCCCGCCCATGACCGGCGCGGACCTGCACCTGACGCTGGTGCGGCACGGCGCGACCGCCTGGAACGACGGGGGGCGCTGGCAGGGAACGACCGATAACCCCCTGGCGGCCAGCGGGGAGGCGCAGGCGAGCGCCCTCGCGCCGCGCTTCAGGGGGCAGACCTTCGAGCTGGCGTTCAGCAGCGACCTGACCCGCGCCGTGCAGACCGCCGAACTGGTGCTGCCCGGCCATCCGCTGATCCTGGACCCGCGGCTGCGGGAGATTCACTTCGGGCAGTTCGAGGGCCTGAAGGTGCCCGAGATGCAGCGCCACCCGGAGTACCCGGTCTGGCAGGCGGACCCCTGGCGGGTCGGCCCGCCCGGCGGGGAGAGCCTCGCGGAGGTCGCGGCGCGGCTGCGTGCCTGGGTGGAGGACCTGAGTGGCGGCCGGGTGATCGCGTTCAGTCACTCGGTGGCGATCCGCACCCTGCTGGTGGACCTGTTCGGCTGGCCGCTGATCCCGCAGCCGGACTACCCGGTGCCGTACGCGTTCCGGCTGGGGCACGCGGGCGTGGTGGACCTGCGCCGGGTGGGCGGGCACTGGACGCTGCACGTCTAGGCCCCAGTGCGCCGTGGCTCAGGAGGCCGGGGGAGACCCTGGCCTCAGTTGCTGTACGGCAGGCCGAGTTCGCCGCCGAGTTCCCTCAGGAAGCGGTGCATGAACTCGGTGCGGCGCCGCGCTTCCTCGCGCCCGGGGGGCGTCTGGAAGGTCTGGTGCAGGGTGAGCAGCTTGGTGAAGAAGTGGTCCACGGTGAAGGTCTGGTCGTCGGCGGGGCGGTCCTCGGCCCAGGGGTCCAGGGGGTGCAGCAGAGCGCGTTCCATGCGGCCCCCGACCGCCGCGACCCGCAGGACGCCCAGCGCGCCCAGGGCGTCGAGCCGGTCGGCGTCCTGCAGGGCCTTGCCCAGGGGCGTTTCGGGCGTGGCGCCGCGGGAGAAGCTGTGGTCGCGCACGGCCAGGGCGACCTCGTGCGCGTCGTCGGGCGTGAAGCCCAGGCCGGGCAGGGCGGCCTCGGTGGCCTGGGCGGCCCGGGTGCTGGCGTGCGCGCGGTCCGGGTGGTTCTTGGGCAGGTTGATGACGTCGTGCGTGAGCGCGGCCGCCACGGCCAGGGCGGGGGAGAGGCCGGGGGCGCAGGTCAGCGTCCAGCGGGCCACGCGCACGAGGTGGGCGTCGTCGTGCGCGGCGTCGGGCGTCATGGTCGCGTGCACCCAGGTCCACACGTCCGGGAGGCGGGGGTCCAGGGCGAGCAGGGGCGCGAGGAGCGGCCCGGTGAGCGCCGCTGGGGTGGGGTCGGGGGGAGAGGCGGCCTTCACGGCGTTCAGTATGCGAGGTCCGGTGGGCGGGGACAGGGGGCCGGGCTGGTGGGGGGAGCAAGAGCACCGACAGAATCTTAATGTTACCCTCATGGTATGAGCGGTGGGCCCGGTCGCCTTCCAGTGCTGGTCGTGGACGACAGCGCCGGCACCCTGACGTACCTGCAGCGCCTGCTGGCCCCCCACGTGGACGTGCAGCTCGCCCGCACCGCGCCCGAGGCCTTACAGGTGCTCTCGCCCGGCACCGCCCTGGTGGTCACGGACCTGCACATGCCCGGCCCGAGCGGCCTGGAACTCACGGCCGAGCTGCGTCGCCGCGCGCCGGACGTGCCGGTCGTGATGATGACGGGCGTGGTGGACGAGTTCGTGCAGCAGGAGGCCGCCGCGGCCGGCGCGCGCGACGTGCTGCGCAAGCCCGTCACGGCCGCGAAACTGTACCCGTTGCTGCGCGAGTACCTGGGGCTCACGGACCTGGAGGTGCCCCCGCTCGAGGACGACGACCTGCCGCCCGCGACCACCACGCACCACCCGGCCATGGACCTGCCGGGCCTGCTGAGCGGCGTGCGGGCGCTGGGGGGTGTGCAGGCGGTCACGTACTACGCCGCGGACGGGGCGCGCACGGTATCCAGCGTGGGCGCGCCCCTCCCGGCGGAACTGGCCGGGTTCGTGCACGCCGCCGGCGAGGCTGCACGGGGCGGGGCGCCTTTCCTGGGCGCGGCGGGTGGGGTGCGGGCCGTGCAGGTGGAGTACCTGGACCGTGTGCTGCTGGTCGTGCCGGTCGGGGACGGGCTGCTGGCGGCCCTGACGCGCGACGCGGCGAGCGCCAGCACCGTGAAGGCCTGGCTGCGCTCGGCGCAGTTCACGCTGGGCTGACCCGGGGCGTTACGCAAAGGTCTCTTCGAGTCGCGCCAGGTAGAACTGCGTGAGCGGCCCGTACTCGCGGCGGTTGGTGGCCTCGTGCAGCGCCTGAAAGTAGTCCCCCACGGCCTGCCTGTCCGGGAAGTGCACGATCTGCGGGCTGGTGGCGAGCGTGTCGCCCACGGCGCCCAGCGACACCCACAGCACGTAGTGGTCCAGCAGGCGGCCGCTGCGGCCGTTGGTGTCCACGAAGGGGTGAATGTACTCGAACTGGTGGTGCGTGAGCGCCAGCAGCCGCGCGGCGTCCGGCAGGTCCCAGGGGTCGGGCAGCGCGGCGTACCACGCGGCGAAATCGTACTGAAGTTCCCGCATCTTCGGCCGGACCTCGTACGAGCGGACGTACACGATTCCGCCCGGCCCGGCCTCGGTCAGGCGGGGCGCGCCGGCCCAGTCGTACAGGTGCCCGAACGCGGCGGCGTGCAGGGCGTAGATGTCGTGGTCGGTCACCAGCGGCGAGGTCTGGTCGTTCAGGGCGCGCTCGTGCATCCACTGGCGGCCCGCGAGTTCGCCCTGAATGAGCTGCGTCTGGATCTGGTCGTAGCTGACGAGCAGGCCCAGGTGCGTGTCCTGCGGCTCGGTCTTGCGGGGCCGGCGCGGGTCGGTGATGACGCGCCCGTCGGCCCTGCGGGCGTGCAGGGCCTCGCTGATCTCCCGCAGGCGGCGGGCCGTGCGTTCCGCTTCGTTCCGGCCTTCCTGCCCGCCCTGGTCCGGGTCGGGAAGGCCGGCGGCCTTCTGGTCCTCGGCGTCCGTCGCGTGCGGGCTCATGGTTTGCGCCGGCCCACGATCTGCTGCACGGCTTCGGCCACCTCCTCGCGTTTCACGTCGTAGCCCTCGACGCGCAGACTGCCTGTGATGCTGTCCGTGAGGCGTTCACCCCCTTTCACTGCGTCCTCGTTCCGGGTCACGGCGTCGTCCACGGCCCCCTTCCGGACCGCGTGGGACATCCGCTTTTTCAACACACCCGCAGCGTACCGCGCCCTGCCGGGGCGGACCAGGGGCGCGCGGCCCGGTCGTCAAGGCGCGTCACCCGGGGCGTCCGGGCCCGGCGGCCGGGCACAGGGAGCGGGCAGGGAAGCCGCCGCCTCCCTGCCCGCCGTGTACGTTGCGCGGCTTACGCCGTGACGAGCCCCTGCTCCCAGCCGAAGACGGCCTTGTCGTCCACGGCGAGGCTCTCGTTACCGGCCTTGATGGTCGCGGCCAGCGCCTTGGTTTCGGGGAACAGCTTGGCGAAGTAGAACTTCGCGGTCTGGACCTTGCTCAGGTAGAAGCCGTCCCTGTCCTGCCCGGCGTCGATCTTCTCCTGGGCGATCTTCGCCATGCGGGCCCACAGGTACCCGTACACGACGTGCCCGAAGAAGCGCAGGTAGTCCACGGCGGCGGCGTTCACCTCGTCGGCGCCCTCCGGGCCGCTCATGGCCTTCTGCCCGATCACCATGGTGAGGCTCCCGAGCTGCTGCGCGGCCTTGCCGAGCTGGTTCACGTAGTCGCCGATGTGCTCGTCGTCCTCGTGGCTTTCGGCGAATTCCTGCAGGGTGCCGGCCAGTTTCTGGAGTTTCTTGCCGCCGTCCATCAGGACCTTGCGGCCCAGCAGGTCCAGGCTCTGGATGCCGTTGGTGCCCTCGTAGATCTGCCCGATGCGGGCGTCACGCACGAACTGCTCCATGCCCCACTCCTGGATGTAGCCGTGCCCGCCGAAGACCTGCTGGCTGAGCACCGCGGTCTGGAAGCCGTTGTCGGTCATGAAGGCCTTGGCGACCGGGGTGAGCAGCGCGACCAGGTCGCCGGCTTCCTTGCGTTTGGCCTCGTCCGGGTGGTGGTGTTCCACGTCCAGGCTGAGGGCCAGCCACATGGCAAGCGCGCGGCCGGCCTCGTTGTAGGCCTTGCCGGTCAGCAGCATGCGGCGCACATCCGGGTGCACCAGGATGGGATCGGCGTTTTCGGAAGGCAGCACGCGCGGTTCGTGGCGCATCTGCAGGCGGTCCTTGGCGTAGGCCAGGGCGTTCTGGTAGGACACCTCGCCCAGCCCGAGGCCCTGCAGGCCGGTGCCGAGGCGGGCGGCGTTCATCATGATGAACATGTGGTTCATGCCCTTGTTGATCTCGCCGACCAGCCAGCCCTTGGCCTGATCGAAGTTCAGCACGGCGGTGGCGTTGCCGTGGATGCCCATCTTGTGTTCCAGGCTGCCGCACACCACAGCGTTGCGCTCGCCCACGCTGCCGTCGGCGTTCGGGATGAACTTGGGCACCAGGAACAGCGAGATGCCCTTGGTGCCTTCGGGGCTGCCGTCCAGGCGGGCCAGGACGAGGTGCACGATGTTCTCGGTCAGGTCGTGCTCGCCGGCGCTGATGAAGATCTTGGTGCCGGTGATGTTGTAGGTGCCGTCGCCGTTGTCGCTGGCCTTGGTGCGGATGATGCCCAGGTCCGTACCGGCGTGCGGTTCGGTGAGGCACATGGTGCCGCTCCACTGCCCGCTGACGATCTTCGGCAGGTACAGGTTCTTCAGTTCTTCGCTGCCGACGGCGTGCAGGGCGCTGTACGCGCCGTGCGACAGGCCGGGGTACATGCCCCAGGCGACGCTGGCGCTGTTCAGCATCTCGTTCAGGGTCATGCTGACCAGATGCGGCATGCCCTGCCCGCCGTACTGCGGATCGGCGTCCAGGGCGGGCCAGCCGGCGTCGCAGAACTTCTTGTAGGCGGCCTTGAAGCCGGTGGGGGTCTTCACCTCACCGTGCTCGTCGCGCACGCAGCCTTCGCGGTCGCCGACCTGGTTCAGGGGCTGCACCTCGGTCTCCACGAAGCGGGCGGCTTCCTCCATGACCTGGGTGATCAGGTCGAGGTCGGCGGTGTCGTTGTCCTGGTAGAAGGGCAGGCTGGCGAGCTGGGGGCCGGCTTCCAGCAGTTCAGTCATCACGAATTTGATGTCACGAAGGGGCGCTTTGTAGGTGGGCATGCTGGGGTCCTCCTGGGGTCTCGCCGGTGGCTGCGGCCGGGTGGGGTCCGGGCAGGGGCGGGGCGGCGGGGGGTCGGGCGCGGGCGGGAATGGCGGACTGGACGGTCTGCACGGGGATCGGGGCGGGGAAGGTGGGCCGGAGCGGCGACACCTGCAGCATGGTTAATTGTACCGAGTATAAAACTCCGGCGGGTGAATGTCACGCCCCCCCCGCCCGCCTGCCCCCGGCCGCCCCGCCAACCGGGGGCAGGCGGGACCCGCCGCGCACGCCCCAGTCACGTTTCAGGTATGGTGTAGCAGATCATGAACTATCCAAGTCTGGTCTGGCACCTCAAGCGCACGGAGCTGTTCGCCGACCTGGAACTTGCCGAGCTGGAACGCGTCGCCGCCACCACTCCCTACCGTTCCTACGCCCCGGGCGAGGTCATCTACCGCATGGACGACCCCGCCGACGCCCTGTACTTCGTGCGCAGCGGGCTGGTCAAGATCAGCAAGCTGTTCCCCAACGGCAAGGAAGCCATCCTGGGCGTCATCGGCCAGCACGACACCTTCGGCGAGCTGCTGCTGCAGCCCGAGGAACGCCGCCCCACCCAGGCCGAGGCGCTCGAACGCACCATGCTGATCGTCCTGCCCCGCAACGAACTGCAAAAACTCCTGGCGACCAAACCCGACCTCGCCATGAAACTCATCCGCCTGATGGCCGCCCGGCTGTTCGAGGCCCAGAGCTGGACCGCCACCGTCAGCGCCTACAGCGCCCCCGAACGCGTCGCCAGCCTGCTGTACCGCCTCTCCCGCGAATTCGGCCGGCCGCACGCGCAGGGCGTGGAACTCGCCCTGAAACTCAACCAGGAAGACATCGCCCGCATGGTCGGCGCCACCCGCGAGACCGTCAGCCACAGCCTGGGCAAACTCAAGCAGGAAGGCGCCATCTACCGCGCCCGCTCGCCCATCATCGTCCGCATGGAAGCCCTGCGCGACTACATCGAACGCGGCACCTGACCCCGCTTACGGCACCGCCCTGCCCCCGCGTGAGGGCCGGGCGGACGGCGTTGCCCGTCAGCGGAACTGCGCCATGACCTCCCTCAGGCTCTCGCGGCTGGGCCGGGTCAGCGTCTCGGGCAGCAGGGCCAGCGGCGTGGGCACGATGTGCGTGGTGTCCAGGAGCGTCCTGCGGCCCGGATCGATGTACAGCAGGCCCGTGATCAGCTGCCCGGCGCGCTGCCCCTCCTCGATCAGCCGCAGCGCGCCCAGCCGGTCGGTGGGATCGTACTCGCGGTCCAGTTTCCTGAGCTGCACGGCCGGTCCGTCGTGCAGCTGCACGGTGACCACCTCGCCGGGCGCGTAGTCCACCCGGATCTCCTCGAAGTCCGGCACGAAGGTCACGTCGTGAATGGGCACCTCGTGCGCCTTGCCGTAGCTGTAACTCTTCGTGCTCTCGTCGTGGTTGTTGAAGGTCACGCACGGCGAGACGACGTCGATGATCGCCGTGCCGCCGAAGCGGATCGCGGCCTTGAGCAGCTCCGTGACCTGCCGGGCGTCCCCGGCGAAGCTGCGCGCCACGAACCCCGCGCCCGCCACGATCGCCTCGGCGCACAGGTCCAGCGCCGGCAGCTCGTTCAGACCGACCGCCTTGAGCCGCTGGCCCTCGTCGGCCGTGGCCGAGAACTGCCCCTTGGTCAGGCCGTACACGCCGTTGTTCTCGATGATGTACACCATCGGCACGTTCCGGCGGATCACGTGCTTGAACTGTCCCAGCCCGATGCTGCCGCTGTCCCCGTCCCCGGACACCGCCAGCGCGAGGTGGTTCCGCTGCGCGAGCATGGCGCCCGTCGCCACGCTCGGCATGCGGCCGTGCACCGTGTTGATGCCGTGCGCGCCGTTCAGGAAGTACGCCGGGGACTTGCTGGAACACCCGATTCCCGAGAGTTTCAGCACCTGGTGCGGCTTCACGCCCAGCTGGTAGCACGCGTCGATGATCCGGCTGGAGATGCTGTCATGCCCGCAGCCGGGGCACAGGGTGCTCGGCAGGCCGCGGTAATCGTTCTTCGTGAGTCCGGCGCTGTTCACCGCCGGGGCCCGCTCCGCCGGAGGAGAGACCGGCGCCGGGGAGACCGGTCCTGTCGTGTCCGGCGCCTTCACGTCCGCGCCGATGCCGTCCGTCGCCCTGCCCGCGCCTGTCATGCCGTGCCCCCCTTCCTCCACCGGTGTCATGCGGTGACCGTCCCTTCCGGCCCGTCCTCGCCGGCCTTCACGGTGCGGGGCTCGTCCGTCTCGGCCGCCACCCGCGCGTCCATGCGCCGGGCCGCCTGTTCGGAGCGGTGCTCGGCGCCGGTGCCGGCCTCCCCGCGCTCCCGCACCCGCCCCGCCACGAAGGGCCCGCTCAGCGGCAGGCCGTCGCAGTGCGCCACGCTCAGGATCCGCGGCGCCAGGGCCGGGTACTCGGCGCGCAGCAGCGTCGCCAGCTGCCCGTGCTGGTTCAGTTCCACCACGATCACCCGCTCGTGCGCCTCGATGAACTCCCGCACGCCCTCCCCGAACGGCAGGGCCCGCACCCGCAGGTAATCGGTGTCCAGCCCGCCCGCCTGCAGCAGCGCCCGCGCTTCTTGCATCGCCGGGTCGGCGCTGCCCATGGCGATCAGACCCAGAGCGCGACCCTCGCCGTCCACGACGGGTCTGGGCACGACCGTGCGGGCGTAATTGTGCTTGCGGTCCAGGCGGTCCAGGTTCGCCTTCCAGTCGGCCGGGTGCTCGCTGTACGTGGCCGTGTCGGTGTGCCCGGTGCCGCGCGTGAAGTACGCCGCGCCCAGCGCGTCCGTGCCGGGCAGCGTGCGCGGCCCCACGCCGGTCCGGTCGTCGTCGCGGTAGCGCGCAAACCGGTTGCCCAGCCGCAGGATGTCCTCGGCGGACAGCAGCTTCCCGCGGTTCATCTGCTCCTCCGGGTACTCGAACTCGTCACACATCCAGCTGTTCATGCCGATGTCCAGGTCGCTCAGCACGAACACCGGCGTCTGCAAGCCCTCCGCGATCTCGAAGGCCCGCCACCCGAACTCGAAGCACTCCTTCGGGTCGGCGGGCAGCAGGATCACCTGCTTCGTGTCCCCGTGCGACAGGTAGTACGTGCTGAGCAGGTCCCCCTGCGCCGTGCGGGTGGGCAGCCCCGTGCTGGGCCCCATGCGCTGCACGTCCCAGATCACCAGCGGAATCTCCGTGAAGTACGCGTACCCCGCGAACTCCGCCATCAGGGAAATGCCGGGCCCGCTGGTGGACGTCATGGCCCGCGCGCCCGCCCAGCCGGCCCCGACCAGCACGCCGCTGGCCGCCAGTTCGTCCTCCACCTGCAGGATCGCGCAGGTGTTCAGGCCGGTCTCCGGGTCGCGGCGCAGCTTCGGCACCCACTCGATCAGCGCCTCGGCCAGACTGGTGGCCGGGGTGATCGGGTACCACGCGACCACCGTGCACCCGCCGTACAGGCTGCCCAGCGCCGCGGCGGTGTTCCCGTCGATCAGGATCTTCCCGCCGTTGGCGTCCAGGCGCTGCACCCGGTAGGGGTCGCGTTTGACCACGTTCGCCGCGCACCAGTCGAACGCCGCCCGCGTGATGCTGAAGTTGCTCTCGATCACAGCCGCCTTGCCGTGAAACGCCTGCTCCAGGTACTCGTGCACGGCGCCCAGCTCGATGCCCAGCAGCTGCGCCAGCGCGCCCACGTACACCATGTTCACCATCCGGTCCCGGAACTTCACCGTCACGTCGTGGTCCCTGATGATCCCGTTGGCGGGCAGGGCGTACACCGTCACGTCGTCCCGCGGCCGGGTGGGCTTCAGGTGGTCCGGGCAGAACATCACGCCCCCGCTGGGCAGTTCGGCCAGGTCGGCGTCCAGCGTCTTGGGATTGAACGCCACCAGCACGTGCGCCACGTCCTGCCGGGCGGTGAAGCCCTGCCCGCTCACCCGGATGCGGTAGTACGTGGGCAGGCCCTTGATGTTGCTGGGAAACAGGTTCTTCGCGTTCACCGGGATGCCCATGCGGAACAGGGCGTCCACGATCGCCCCGTTCGCCGTCTGGGACCCGCTGCCGTTCACGGTCGCCACGTTCAGCGTGAACTCGTTGACGGCCGTGCCCACCCCGGGGCCCTGCTCTGTGCGCTCCGCCAGTTGCGTCATCGATTCCCCCTCCTCGGCAAGGAGGTCGGCCTCAGGTGTTCATGGCAAGGCCAGCGCCTCCACGATTGTCCGTGCTCCGACTGTACTCCCCCCGCGGCGGGGCGCATGCCCGGCCCCCTCCCCCCTGCCCGGCCCACCGGACGCCCGCCTGTGAGGGCACGGACCGCGGCTCCGTAGAATCGGGGCAGATGCCCGCGTCCCCCGCCTGCCGGCCCCGGTCCGGTCTCGCCGTCGCCGCGCTGGCCGCCCTGCTGTGGCTGCCGGCCGGGGCCGCACAGACCACCCCCGAACCGCCCCCGGCGTGCCTGGAGGCGGCCGCCGCCCTGCGCGCCTACGAGCGGCAGGCGGGCGTGAACGAACTGCCCTTCGTGCACATCCAGGCCCGGGTGGCGGAACTCGGCTGCGCGCGGCGGGAAACGTTCGACGACCCCGTGTGGTTCGAGCGGACCGTGACGCTGTTCGTGCAGACCTTCACCGCGCAGGGCGGCGACTGGAAAGCCACCGTCGCCGCCTGCGCCGCAGCCGACATGACGCAACTGCTGTGCGTGGACCGCATGGTCGCCCGGCACATCGCCGGCGACCTGCCGCCCGCCCTGCGCGTGACCGGGTGCGGCACCCCCGGGGACTGGGGGCGGGTGGGCGCCCTGATCGTGGAGGCCGCCTACCGGGAAGGGTGGATCTGGGGCGTGGGCGCGGAGGTGGGCGTGCCCTGGCAGCGCGAGCTGGTCCGGGCCGCCTGCCTTCGCGGCGAGGCGGCCCCGGCCGGTCCGACCTGAGTTACGCCCAGCCCAGCAGGAACAGCAGCAGGAAGCTGATGCCGAACTCGGTCAGGCCCACCTGTTTCGGCGTGACCCGCCGGCCCCGCCAGCCTTCCAGCCGGGGCATGACCGCGGCGCGCACGGTGGTGAGCAGGAAGAAGGCCGGGAAGGCCGCGGGGACCACGCCGGTCAGTGCCCCCCACAGAGCCAGTGCGAAGAGGGCCGCGTGCGCGCCCACCGAGAGGGTCAGGTAGGCCGCCTCACCCCGTTCGCGGATCATGGTTTTCACGTACAGCAGCGTGCCCAGGAAGTACGCCCACAACGCCAGGGTGGCCAGGGTGGGCCGGGCGGTCAGGGGCAGGCGCAGCGCGTCCAGCGGCCCCCCGGTCGTCATGACCGCGGTGAGCAGGCAGGCGGCGACCACCGCCGAGCCGCGCGCGAGAAGCGAGGCGTCGTCGCGGTGCGCGGCGCGCCACAGGCCCACGCCCAGCAGCGGCGCGAATGCCAGCGCCCAGCCCAGCAGGTGCGGCGCCAGCGCCAGCGTGAGCCCGCCCAGCACGCCGGACACCGCGCCGTACGTGAGCGCGGGACGCAGGTACAGCGGCTTGCGGCCGGATTTCAGCCACAGGGTCAGGGCGTTGAACGCGAAGTACCCGAACAGCCAGGCGGGCAGCAGGGGCCACGCGAACGCGGGCACGCCGCTCCCCTGCGCGAGCAGCGTCACGCCCACCAGGTAGGGCAAGAACAGCATGGCCCACGCGCCGTGCTGCCGGGGCATCCACTCGGCGCCCACCCGCCGACGGCCCGGTTTGCGGGCGGCTTTCGGGCGGGGTCGGGCGGGGGTGGTCGGGTTGGCGGGGGTGGTCATGGGGGGCTCCTCAGGGTAGGGACGGGGGAAAGTGGATCTCTATATCCATTTTAAGGAACCGGGCCGGGACGTTCAAACCCCCGGCCGGTCACCGCAGGGTGGTCGCGATCACCAGCAGGTCCGCGTCCGGCCCCTCGAAGCCCGGCCGGTACCCGCGCATCAGCACCGCCGCCCGGTTCCCCTGCACGTACACCCCGTCCAGCGCGTAGCGCGCCGTGCCCTCCCGCGAACACGGCAGGAACGCGTCCGCATGCACCACCTGCGCGTTCACCTTCACCTGCACGCCCGCCACCCGCTCGCCGGGGGGAAGCAGCGCCAGCCGCCCCGTCGGCGCCGGGCACGCCGCGGCCCGCACCGGGTACACCCGCCACGTCACCGGCACCGGCCGCGACCACAGCGGCACGTCCACCCGCCCCGCCTGACCCGCCCGCAGGCCGTCCGCCCACCCGATCAACGGCGCGAACGTCCGCCGGTACCGGGCCGTGGCCGCCGGCCGGTTCAGCAGCCCGTACCGCCCCAGCACAGTCCGCTGCGCCCCGAGCAGCCGCGCGGCAACCTGCGCCGGCGCCGCCGATCCCTCCTCCCGCCGGGACGCACCCGCCAGCCGCGCTCCCGTCGCCGTGCTGTACACCGCCAGCGCCGACACCGGGAACCCGCTGCCGTCCTGCACGCCGGCCGTCACGACCAGCACCGCCCGCCCGTCCGCGCTGAAGCGCACCTCCTGCACCGGGAACAGGTCCCCGGCCCGGGCCGCGCCGCCCAGCAGGGCCAGCAGCGCCCCCCCCGCCCTCAGCCGGGACCGCCATGCATTCAAGGTCATGCCCCAGGGTACGCCCGCGCGCTCACCCTCCGGCCGTCATCACGCGCCGGAAGTCCTCCACGCCCGTGAACAGGTGCGCCTGCCACCCGGCCGCCCGCGCGGCCTCCACGTTCTCCGCACTGTCGTCCCAGAACACGATCCGCTCCGGCGCCACACCCAGGTGCGCGGCGACCGCCCCGTAATACGCGGCGTCCGGCTTGCGGTGCCCGACCGTGCAGCTCGCCACCTCACCGTCCACCACCTCACCCAGCCCCACCTCACGCAACAGGTGATTCACCCGGTTGCGCTCCTGGTTCGTCGCCAGGAACGCCCGCCAGCCCGCGCCGCGCAGCTCCCGCACGGCCGCCAGCATCGGGACGTTCGGGTGGTTCTCGTAGTCCAGCCACTCGCGCACGAACCCCTCCGGCGTGCCCGGCCGGCCCGTGGCGTTCAGGAAGGCCGGCACGTGCGACAGCAGGTCCGTCTCCCCGCGCGTGGCGGGCAGGAACGCCCCCTCGAAGAACGCGCGCGCCTCCTGCGGGTGCTCGCGCAGCAGCTTCACCCCGAACCAGTCGGGCGGGATGACCAGCACGCCATCCACATCGAGGAGCAGCACGTCACGTTCCGGATTCACGCCGGCCAGGATACGGGGAAAGTGCCCCGGCCGGTGCGCCAACTGGCGCACGACACGCGGGACGGCGGACTGCCACACTGCGCGGGTGCGGATCCTGAACATCCCCGTGACGGCAGCCCAGCTCGCCGCCTGGCGGGCGCGACTGGCGCCGGCCGCCCAGCCGTTTTTCCTGACCGCACCCGAAGCGGACGCGCTGGCCCTGCCCACCCTGCCCCGCACCTCCCTGGCCGTGACCCCCGAGGACCGCGACACCCTGACCCTCTGGAGGGTGGACCCCCAGGCGGACCGCGTGGTCACCCTCACGACCGCCGAGTTCGCGGCCCTGCCCGGCCGGACACGTCAGGCCCTCCTGCGCGCCCAGGTCCGGCACGGCCGGGGCAACGTCCCCCTGGGCCGCCACCACCAGGACCTGAACCCGGCCCTGCCCGCCGGGCGGTTCCTGTGGCACCCCGATCACCTCACCCCGGCCGTGCTGGCCCGCGTGATCTCACAGGGCAGCGCCCCCTGCCAGCGGGAGCACGTGCCCGCCTCCGTGTGGGCCGAAGCGGTCACGGCCCTGCCGCGCGTGAAGGCCCTCACCGGCACCTTCCCGGCCGGCCCCGGCAACTGCTTCGGCGCCGTGATGGGCGCCGCCGGCCTGACGGGGGCCGAGGACGAATGGATGCAGCGCGCCCCCTTCGAGGCCTTCCTGCACGCCCGCACCCGGCCTGGCGGAACGGACGAACAGCCCGGCACGCTGCTGGTGTGGCGCAACCGGGACGGGCAGGCGGAGCACGCCGCCGTCACTCTGGGCGGCGGCTGGGCCTTTCACAAACCCGCTCAGACGTGGTGGACGCCCCGCATCGTCCTGCCCACCGCCGCCCTGATCCGGAACTGGCGCACCCCCGGCCAGCGCCTGGAACGCCGGACCCTGCTCAGCCCAGCAGCAGGCTGACGCGCGGTAAACCAATGCGCCCGTTGTTGTCAGCCATCCCCTCCGCCCCTCACCCGATGGCGAGCATGCGTTCGATGGGACGCAGCGCCTGCGCGCGGACGGCCTCGGGGACGGTCACGCGGGGGGACAGGTCGCGCAGGGCTTCCCGGACACCTCGCAGGGTGATCATCTTCATGTACTCGCAGCAGGCGGTGCGGCTCACGGGGATGAAGGTCTTGTCGGGCACGTCGTGTTCCAGGCGGGTGACCATGCCGGTTTCCGTGACCACGATGAACGTCTGCGCCGCACTTGCTCTGGCGCGGTGAATCATGCCCTCGGTGGAGTAGAGCTGCACGTCCGGCTGCGACGCCAGGATGCGGCTGCTGCACCCGCACTCCGGGTGGATCAGCAGTTCGGCGTCCGGGTGCGCGCCCTGCTGATGGGCAATGTCCTCCGGGCGGATCGCCTCGTGCACGTGGCAGGCGCCCTGCCAGACGTGCAGGTGCCGGCCGGTCTGGCGCATGACGTGCGCGGCCAGGAAGCGGTCCGGGGCGAACAGCACGGGCACGTCCGCGGGGAGGCTCTCGACGATCTGCACGGCGTTCCCGGACGTGCAGCAGTAGTCGCTTTCGGCCTTCACGTCGGCGGTGGTGTTCACGTACGTCACGACCAGCCCGCCGGGGTGCTGCGCCTTCCAGGCGCGGATGTCCTGCGCGGTCAGGGTGTCGGCCAGGGAGCACCCGGCCCGCAGGTCGGGCAGCAGCACGGTCTTGCCGGGGTTGAGGATCGCGGCGGTCTCGGCCATGAAGTGCACGCCGGCGAACACGATCACGTCCGCGTCCGTGCGGGCCGCCTGCCGGGACAGGCCCAGCGAGTCCCCCACGAAGTCTGCGATGCGCTGCACCTCGGGCCGCTGGTAGTTGTGTGCCAGGATGACCGCGTTGCGCTCCTGGCGCAGGCGGCCGATCTCCTCGATGAGCTGCGGGTCGTCGCCCAGGACCTCCAGTTGCAGCAGGTCGCGGTTGGGCGTCTGCGCGGGCGGGACGACGGGGTGGTACGGGGCGGGGGCGTCGGGGGTGGTCATGACAGGGACTCCTGAAGGGCGGGGAAGACGGGGGTGGGCAGGAAGTTCAGGCTGATGTCCAGCGCGGCGGCCGAGTGCGTCAGGGCCCCGGCGGACACGAAGTCCACGCCGCTCGCGGCGATGCGGGGCAGGCGGTCCAGGGTGACGTTCCCGCTGGTTTCCAGGGTGACGTGCGGTGCGAGGCGGTCCCGCCGGGCGACGGCCTCCGCGAGCTGATCGTCGCTGAAGTTGTCCAGCATCACGCGGTCCGCGCCCGCGTGGATGGCTTCCTCCAGGCCGGCGAGGTCCGGCACCTCGCACAGCACCTTCAGCAGGTACCCGCCCTCGCGCGCGGCCTGCACGGCGGGCGTGATGCCGCCCGCCGCGACGATGTGGTTGTCCTTGATCAGGATGCCGTCGTCCAGCCCGACCCGGTGGTTCACGCCGCCGCCGTGGCGGACGGCGTCCTTTTCCAGGTCGCGCCACAGCGGCGTGGTCTTGCGGGTGTCCAGCAGCCGCGTGCGGGACCCGGCCAGCGCGTCCGCGTACGCCCGGGTGAGGGTCGCGACGCCCGACAGGCGCTGCAGCAGGTTCAGGGCCACCCGCTCCCCGCCCAGCACGCTGCGGGCCGGGCCGCTCACCACCCCGATCACGCCCCGCTCGCGCCGGTCGCCGTCCCGGGCGGTCCAGGTGACGGTCACGGCCGGGTCCAGCAGGGCGTACACCCGCGCGGCCACGTCCAGACCGCTCAGCACGCCCGGCTGTTTCAGCAGGAACTCCGCGCGGGCGGGGGTGGCGGCGGGCACGGTGCTGCGGGTGGTGACGTCCCCGCGGCCGAGGTCCTCGGCCAGCGCGGCGCGCAGGCGGTCATCCAGGGTCAGCATGCGGGGCTCCGTGCAGGAGTCCGGGCGGGGGTCCAGAAAGGCATCCGCCTCAAGGTACGGCCTCCACCGCCGCGTGCGGCACGAGGTCCAGCCGATCCGAACCCTGCACCAGCCGCGACACGCTGTGCTGCGGGGCGCCCAGGTCCGGGAAGTCCAGCCGGGCGTGCGCCCCACGCGACTCCTGGCGGGCGTGCGCGGCCCGCAGCAGCAGCGGCGCCAGCTGCCGCAGGTTCCCGGCCTCCAGGGCCGCCGGCGCCTCCGCTTCCCCGGCCGGGAAGGCGGGGGGCAGGGCCTCCAGCGCCAGCAGCCCCGCCTCCAGCCGCGCCGCGCCCCGCCGCAGGCCCGCCGCGCGGCCCACGATCTCCCGCAGGGCCGGCAGGCTCCCCGGGTCGGCCGCAAGGGCCGGCAGCGCCTCACCGGCCTCCGGGGTCCGCGCGTCCGCCAGTGCGGCGACCGCCGCCCGCGCACCGAAGACCAGCCCCTCCGAGAGGCTGTTGCTCGCCAGCCGGTTCGCGCCGTGCAGGCCCGACGACGCCACCTCGCCCGCCGCGTACAGGCCCGGCACCGTGCAGCGCCCATGTGCGTCCGTCTGCACACCGCCGATGGTGTAGTGCACCGCCGGCTCCACCGGAATCAGGTCCGCACCCAGGCGCAGGCCCAGCGGCGCCAGGCTGGCCGCCACCATCGGGAAGCGCGCGCGCACGAACGCGTCGCCCAGGTGCCGCAGGTCCAGAACCACCTGCCCGGTCCGGTCCCGCTCGGCGGCGATCGCGCGGGCCACCACGTCCCGCGGCGCCAGTTCCTCCAACGGGTCGTACCGCGGCATGAAGCGCTCGCCCTGCGCGTTCAGCAGGTGCGCGCCCTCGCCGCGGGCGGCCTCGGTGACCAGCAGGGCCCGGTGGCCGGCCCGCACCGCCGTCGGGTGAAACTGCACGAACTCCAGGTCCCGCAGCGCCGCGCCCGCCCGGTACGCCAGCGCCAGGCCGTCCCCGGTGCCTTCCGGCGGGGCGGTCGTGACCGGGTACAGGCCGCCGTACCCGCCGCAGGCGAGCAGCACCCCCCCCGCCCGCACCGTGAGCGGCCCGGCCGGCGTGAGCAGCTCCGCGCCCACTACCCGCGGGCCGCTCACCCGCAGGGCCCGCACGAAGGTGCGCTCCAGTACATGTAGGCCCCCGCCCCGGTCGGCCTCCAGGGCCGCACTCAGCGCTACGCTGATCGCGTGGCCGGTCGCGTCGGCCGCATGCCGGATGCGCGGCACGCTGTGCCCGCCCTCCAGCGTCAGCGACGCCTCGAACGGCACGCCGTACGCCCGCAGGCCGTCCACCAGCGCCTGAGATTCCCGCACGAACGCGTCCACCACCGCCGGGTCGCACAGGCCCCGCCCGGCCCGCAGGGTGTCCGCCGCGTGTGCCGCGCGGTCCCCGGCGTCCCGCGGCGCAGCCACCCCTCCCTGCGCCCAGGGGGTGGACCCGCTGCGCAGCCGGCCCTTCGTGACCAGCAGCACCCGCGCGCCCCGGCGGTGGGCGGTCAGGGCGGCCTGCGCGCCGGCCACTCCACTTCCGACCACCAGCAGGTCTGTTTCGAGAACCTCCATCCCCGCAGACTACCGGGCTAAATGTGAGGAGCGCCACCAAGTTGGGCCGGGCTGTCCCGTCAATGCGGCAGCCCGGCCCGCGGGAAGGTCGTTCAGCGTTCGATCTGGTCGCAGGCCCAGCCGTTCCCGTTGCGGTCCAGGCCCACCCGGTACCCGGGCGTCCCCACCCGCGCGGGCGCCGCGCCCGCCCGCCGCATGGCCGTGCAGGACGCGTAGAAGCGGCTGTACGCCCCGCTGGACGCGGAGTTCAGTGGGGCGCTGCGCGTCACCGCCTTCAGGTACGCGCGGCCCACGTACCCGCCCCGGCCCCGGTACGTCGTCCGGCACCATGCACCGTCACAGGCGGTGATCAGCAGCGTGTTCGCGGGAATCACCGCCACCACCGCCCCGCCCGGCGTGCGGCGCAGGTTCAGGCTGGTGGTTGTCACGGAGGTGGCCGCCTCGGCCATGCCGAGCAGCGCGGCGCCCAGCGCCAGGGTCTTCAGTGCGGAACGGAAGGGAAACGCAGTCATGAGGGCAGCATGGCGGCCCTCACCTGACGAACCATGAGGGCAACATGACCACCCCTGAAGGTGACCGGGCGCGGCCGGGGTCAGTCCTGCCGGGCCGGCACGGCGCAGCTGCCGTCCTCGCAGCCGTCCGCGGTGTCGCTGCCCAGCAGGGTCAGGGGCGCGGGGTGCGTTTCCTGCCACACCTGGTTCAGGGCGCCCAGGAAGGTCTGCGGGTCCTGCGCGCCGCTCACGCCGTACTTGCCGCCCAGCACGAAGAACGGCACGCCGGTGATGCCCAGCGCGGCAGCCTGCGCCTCGTCCCGCCGAACCGCGGCCACGCGGGCCTCGTCGGTCAGGGCCGCGCGGGCTTCCCCGGCGTCCAGGCCGGCGCTCTGCGCCAGGGTGACCAGGGTGTCCGGGTCACTCAGGTCGGCGCCCTGCGTGAAGTAGGCATCCAGCAGGGTTTCCTTCAGGCGGTCCTGCACACCCCGCTCGGCGGCGAGGTGCAGCAGCGCGTGCGCGCGGACGGTGTTCACGAGTTTCGCGTCGTCCAGGCGGTAGTTCAGGCCCTCTCCGGCGGCGGCCTGTGCCACGCCGTTCATCATGTCCTGCGCCTGCGCGGGGGTGCGGCGGTACTTCGCGGCGAGCGCGTCGCGCATGCCCAGGGGGTTGCGTTCGGCGGCGCCGGGGTCCAGTTCGAAGGAGTGCCACACGACGTCCACCTGGTCGCGGTGGGGGAAGTCGGCCAGGGCGCGTTCGAAGCGGCGTTTGCCGATGTAGCACCAGGGGCAGGCGATGTCGGACCAGATGTCCACGCGCAGGCGGTCGGGGGTGGGGGGGGCGAGCGAAGTCATGCGAAGAGAATACTGTGCTTTGAAAAATAAAGCTATCATCTGCGCACAATTCCAGCCGCTACCCTGGCCCCATGACTCCCCCCGACTGGCTCCTGTCCCTGCTCGGCGCAGGCGCCGTCGCCCTGCTGATCTTGCTGCTGTCTTCCCTGCGTCCCCGTCGCACACCCCACCCGGCCCGGCGCCGCAGGAGCCGCTCCACCCCGGAACAGCAGGAGCGTCGGGACGAGATGAAAGCCCGCGAACTGGCCCACGAACGGGACGTCATGCGCCCCGGCCTGCTTCACCTGCCCTTCAGCCGCGACAGCGTCAGCATGGGCGACGACAGCAGCATGCAGGGCCACTGGCGCCTCCTGACCTTCGAGGAGGACCTCCCCATGTCCACCCTGCTCGGCCCGCCCATTCACCGGGTGCTGGCCTCCATCCAGGGCGGGCAGGCCACCTGGGTCCTGCAACTGCACGAACCCCTCGCCGCCCCCGTCAAACCCAACGCCGGACGGATGCGCGTCACGGACGTGGCGGTCGTCGCGCAGCAGTGGCCCGCGCCGCGCCTGCTCGTCCCGGACTTCCCCGTCTCCCGGGCAGGCGGCGGCACGCTGTTCGCGTTGTACCTCGCCCAGCTGGACCCGGAACACGTGTACGACACGCTGAATGGCCGACAGGAAGAAAGGACCGAGGTGCAGCCGCACTTCTCCGAGAGGCGGTCTGAGCGTCAGCTGGCGGCCCTGAGCCAGCTTCCCAACCCCCGCGTGCAGGAAACCTACACGCGTTACCCGGTGGGCCCCGAGGTCCCGGCCGGGCAGCGCGTGATGATGCGGGTCCGGCCCACCCCGCCCGCCCAGACGTAGAGATCCGGAGTCAGGGCCGCCTTTCGTCCACCACCACGAACCCCGGTCCCAAGGCCGCCCGGAGCCGCTCCAGCAGGGCGTCCGCCTGCACCCGGAACCCCCGCTCGTCGTCCGCCGTCCACGGCGATGGCCCTCCCGGGTCGTCCCAGTCCAGGCCCGTGTCCCACAGGGCGATCAGGCGCTCGGTCTCGGCCACCAGGTCGGGCGGCAGGGGCAGGGCGCCGGCCTCGACCGCCAGGCCGTACCGGTCTTCGGTGAAGGCGTCACCCGCCCACAGGCAGATGCCGGATCCGGAATCGAAGAAAAAGCGCAGGCGGCAGGGGCGCACGGTGCCGCCAGCCTACCGCCCCCTGCCGCCGTGCCGGGGTCAGTTCTCCTGCGCGCCGGAACGCTCACCCCCGTCGTTCGCCTCGGTGGCCTCCCCGCCGACCTCGCTGTTGCCCGGGGTGCCGGTGCTGCCGGCGCCGCCCGCGCTGGTCTTGCCAGTCTGGCGCTCGTGCTCCTGCCGCTGCGCGTACGCCTCCTGCATCTGCTCGGATTCGTTCCCTCCGTTCGTCCGGTTCTCGTTGTCGGTCATGGCCGCAGGGTAGGGACGAGGACGTGAAGGGGCGTGTGCAGGGCGTGACGGCCCGTTCATCAGGGGACGTCGGACATGGAAAGAACCCGGAAGCCCTCATGCTTCCGGGTTCGGCGCTGGTCGGGCGTCAGTCGGCGGCGACGCTTCCCGTCACCCAGGCCTGCAGGCCCTTCACCCCGAGCTTCGCTCCGGCCGCGGCCTGAATGGCCTTCGCGGTCCACTCCGCGCCCTCCAGCGTGCTCACGATGGGCACGCCGCGTTCCAGGGCGGTGCGCAGCAGGGGGCTACCGGTCACGTCGATCAACAGGTCCGGCAGGGCGTCACCGTTCTGCTGGCGGGTGACGGTCAGGCCGGCGGCGCTCAGCGTGGCGGCCACATCGTCCAGGCCGTCCCCGAGCAGCAGGGCAGTGCCGGTCAGCGGGAGGTAGTTCTTGGCGCCCAGCTGCGCGCGGTAGAACGCCAGGTAGGGATCGGCGTCGATGCCCATGCTCTCGCCGGTGCTCTTCATTTCCGGCCCGAGGATGGGGGCCACGCCCTTGAACTTCAGGAACGGCAGGTGCACTTCCTTCACGCTGTACATGGCGGGCACGGGCGTCTCCAGCAGGCCGATCTGGTCCAGCGTATGGCCCACGGCGATGCGGGCGGCACTCTTGGCGAGGGGGTGGTTCACGGCCTTGCTCACGAACGGCACGGTCCGGCTGGCGCGCGGGTTGGCTTCCAGGATGTACGCCACGCCGTCCTTCACGGCCCACTGCACATTCATCAGGCCCTTCACGCGCAGTTCCAGCGCGAGGCGTTCCGTGTCGGCCTTCACGCGGGCCAGCAGCTCGGCGCTCAGGTTCACGGGGGGCAGCACGCAGGCGCTGTCGCCGCTGTGCACGCCGGCGGCCTCCACGTGCTCCATGATCCCGGCGACCACGGCTTTCTCGCCGTCGCAGAGGGTGTCCACGTCCAGTTCCAGCGCGCCTTCCAGGAACTGGTCCAGCAGGATGCTGGGCTGGCCTTCCACGGCGGCGTACACCTCGTCCAGGTACGTGGTGAGTTCGTCCATGCTGCGCACGGTGCGCATGGCGCGGCCGCCCAGGACGTAGCTGGGGCGGGCCATCAGCGGGAAGCCCAGTTCGGCGGCGAGGTCACGCGCCTGCGCGGGTGTCTCGGCGACCTTGCCTCTGGGCTGCGGCAGGCCCAGGCGTTCGCACAGGGCGTTGAAGCTGGCCCGGTCCTCGGCCTCGTGGATGGTCTCCGGGCTGGTGCCGATGATGGGCGCGCCGGCGTCCGCGAGCTTCCTCGCCAGTTTCAGCGGGGTCTGCCCGCCGAGCTGCACGATCACCCCGACGGGCTTCTCGTGCTCGACGATGTTCATCACGTCCTCGAACGTGAGCGGCTCGAAGTACAGGCGGTCGGCGGTGTCGTAGTCGGTGCTGACCGTCTCCGGGTTGCTGTTCACCATGATGGTCTCGTACCCGGCTTCCTGCAGCGCCCAGACGGCGTGCACGGTGGCGTAGTCGAATTCCACGCCCTGCCCGATGCGGTTGGGCCCGGACCCCAGGATGACCACCTTGGGCTTGTCGGTGGGCGTGACCTCGTCCTCCCATTCGTAGGTGCTGTAGTGGTAGGGGGTGTGCGCCTCGAACTCGGCGGCGCAGGTGTCTACCGTCTTGTACACGGGCGTGGCCTTGGCTTCCTTGCGCAGCTGCCGGACTTCCAGTTCGCTCAGGCCCACGATCTCGCCGATGCGGGCGTCACTGAAGCCCAGGCGCTTGACCTCGCGCCAGTATTCGTACTTCCACTCCGCGATGGGCCCCAGGTCCAGGATTTCCGTCTCGGCGTCGATGATCTCCTTGAGCTGCCCCAGGAACCAGCGGTCGATCTTCGTGGCCTCGAACAGCGCCTCCACGGTCTCGCCGCGGCGCAGCAGCTCGATCACCGCCTCGATGCGGCGGGGGTTCGGGTACAGCAGCGCCCGCAGGCCTTCGACGTCCATCTCGGCGTACACGCCGCGGATGTCGCTCTCGGTGCTGCGCAGGGCCTTCTGCAGGCTTTCCTTGAAGGTCCGGCCGATCGCCATGACCTCGCCCACGCTGCGCATCTGCGTGCCCAGGTGGTCGGGCGTGCCGGGGAACTTCTCGAACGCGAAGCGCGGAATCTTCGTGACGACGTAGTCGATGGTGGGTTCGAACGCGGCGGGCGTGACGCGGGTGATGTCGTTCGGCAGTTCGTCCAGGTGGTACCCGACCGCCAGCAGCGCGGCGATCTTCGCGATGGGGAAGCCGGTGGCCTTGCTGGCCAGGGCGCTGCTGCGGCTCACGCGGGGGTTCATCTCGATGACGATCACGCGGCCGTTGTCGGGGTTCACCGCGAACTGGATGTTGCTTCCGCCGGTCGCCACGCCGATCTCCCGGATGATCGCCAGGGACTGGTCGCGCAATCTCTGGTATTCCACGTCACTCAGTGTCTGCGCGGGCGCCACGGTGATGCTGTCGCCGGTGTGCACGCCCATCGGGTCGAAGTTCTCGATGCTGGTGATGATGATCACCGTGTCGGCGGTGTCGCGCATCACCTCCAGCTCGTACTCCTTCCAGCCCAGGATGCTCTCTTCCAGCAGCACGCTGGTCACGGGGCTGTCGCGCAGGCCGCCTTCCGTGATGGTCAGGAACTCCTCGTACGTGTGCGCGATGCCGCCGCCGGTGCCGCCCAGCGTGAAGGAGGGCCGGATCACGATGGGCAGGCCGATCTCCTTCTGGTACTCGACAGCTTCCTCCATGGAGTGCACCATCTTCCCGCGGGCGGTTTCCACGCCGATCTTCTTCATGGCCGCCTGGAACAGTTCGCGGTCCTCGCCTTTCTTGATGGCCTCCACGCCCGCGCCGATCAGTTCCACGCCGTATTTCTCCAGCGTGCCGCGCTCGTGCAGTTCCATCGCCAGGTTCAGCGCCGTCTGCCCGCCCAGCGTGGGGAGGATCGCGTCGGGTTTCTCCACCTCGATGATCTTCTCCACGAACTCCGGCGTGAGCGGTTCCAGGTACGTGGCGTCCGCGAGGTCCGGGTCGGTCATGATGGTCGCCGGGTTGCTGTTGACCAGCACCACCCGGTACCCTTCGTTCTTCAGCGCCTTGAGCGCCTGCGTGCCACTGTAATCGAACTCGGCAGCCTGCCCGATCTGAATGGGGCCGCTGCCGAGAATCAGGATGGTCTGGAGGTCAGTACGCTTAGGCATTCCAGACAAACAGTATGGCATGACCCGGCCGGGGGTGTCCCGCACACCTGTATGACTATGCACACTGAATGCACGGGGCGGGACGGCGGGGGTCGGATCGACTGGAGATCAAGCGTGGCGGAGCTGTCGTTCTCGGCGATTCTGTCGCGGCTTCAGGTTATGGGTTCGGCAGGCGCCTGTCGGGATCTCTACTTCTAATCGGATACTTATGCGGAAAAGTAGTCCAGCCCCATCGCCTGCCGGACCTGCGCCATGGTCTGCGCCGCCACCTCCCGCCCGCGCCGCGTGCCGGCCTCCAGCAGCGCCATCACCGCGCCCGCGTCACGGGCCGCCTCCGCCCGGCGCTCCCGGATGGGCGTCAGGACGCCGTCCAGCACGTCCACCAGATGGGACTTGACCTTCACGTCGCCCAGGCCGCCGCGCCGGTAGTGGTCCTTCAGGGCCTGCACGCGCTCCCGGTCCGGGTCGAAGGCGTCCAGGTACGTGAACACCGGGTTGCCTTCCACGCGGCCGGGGTCGCTGGCGCGCAGGTGCCCGGGGTCGGTGTACATGCCCATCACCTTGCGCTTCACCTCGTCGGCGCTGTCCCCCAGGAACAGGGCGTTGCCCTGGGACTTACTCATCTTGGTCTGGCCGTCCAGGCCCGGCAGGCGCGGAAAGGCGCTCAATAGCGCCTGCGGTTCGGTCAGGACCGGGGCGTACAGGCCGCCAAACCGCCGCACGATCTCCCGGGTCTGCTCGATCATGGGCAGCTGGTCGTCCCCAACGGGCACGAGGTGCGCGCCGAACGCGGTGATGTCGGCCGCCTGCGACACCGGGTACACGAAGAACCCGGCGGGCACAGCCTCCCCGAAGCCCTTTTGCTGAATCTCGGTTTTCACGGTGGGGTTCTGCCGCAGGTGCGACACCGTCACGAGGTTCAGGTAGAACACCGTCAGTTCCGCGATCTCCGGCACCTGGGACTGAATCACGAAGGTGCAGTGCCGGGGGTCCAGGCCCACCGCCAGGTAGTCCAGGGCGACTTCCAGCACGTTGGCGCGCACGCGGGCCGGGTCGGCGAAATTGTCGGTCATGGCCTGCACGTCCGCGAGCAGGATGAACGTGTCGTACTCGTGCTGAAGCCGCACGCGGCTTTGCAGGGAGCCGACCAGGTGGCCCAGGTGCAGCGGGGCGGTGGGGCGGTCGCCGGTCAGGATGCGTTTCTTCTCAGGCTGGATCGCGTGGGGCTGGGTCATGGGGGGCTCCTGGAATGGGGATGAAAAAGGGACCGCGCCCCGGGGGTGGTCCGGGGCGCGGCCTCTGCTGGTGGAGTCAGGGCATCATGCGGGTCACCCGGCTACGCGGGCCACCACACCTGAACCTGGAAACTCATGCCGTGAGGGTAGCGGGCGCGGGGAGGGGCGCGCATCCGGCAGATGGCCTACCCTCTTGCCGGGCGGACAGGGGGCCGGGCGGGGGGTAGTCTGGGCGCGTGGCGACAACTGATCTCAGGCTGGACGTGTTGATGCAGCTCTCGGACCTTCCCGGCGTGCCCGGGCAGGAGGACCGCGTGCGGGAATTCCTGCTGCGCGAACTGGACGGACTGGCGGACTCCGTGCGGGTGGACGCGATGGGCAACGTGATCGCGCACCGCGCCGCGCACGCCGGCAAGGGCAAGAAGAAGGCCGCGGACCCGGAGCGCGTGATGATCTCCGCGCACATGGACGAGATCGGCTTCCTGGTCCGGTTCGTGGACGACAAGGGCTTCCTGCGCGTGCAGGCGCTGGGCGGGTTTGACACCCGCAACCTATTCGCGCGCAACGTGACCGTGCACACCCGTGGCGGCCCCCTGCCCGGCATCATGCAGCCCGGCGGCAAGCCCGTGCACGTGGCCTCCGCCGAGGAACGCAAGAAGATCCCCGAGGTCCGCGAGTTCTTCATCGACCTGGGCCTGGACGGCGAGGAAGCGCAGCGCCGCGTGCGCATCGGCGACATGGTCACGCTGGACCAGACGGCCCGGCAGGTGGGCCGCTTCGTGACCGGCAAGGCCATGGACGACCGCGCCTGCGTGTTCCTGCTGCTGGAACTCTTGCGGCACCTCAAGGGTCGCAAGCTGCGGCACGACCTGTACGCGGTGTTCAGCGTGCAGGAGGAAGTGGGCCTGCGCGGCGCGATCACCGCGGCGTACGGCGTGGAGCCCACCATCGGCGTGGGCCTGGACGTCACGCTCGCCATCGACGGGCTGGGCGGCGCGCCGGACGAGGCCGTGACCCGCATGGGCGAGGGCATCGCCATCAAGGTGTTCGACTCCACCATGATCAGCACCCGCTGGCTGGTGGACGAGTTCTACGACCTCGCGCAGAAAGAAGGCATCCGCACGCAACTGGAGGTGCTGCCGCTGGGCGGCACGGACGGCGCCGCCATCCAGCGCAGCCGCGCGGGCGTGCCCACCATCACCCTGAGCGTGCCCACGCGCTACATCCACACCGTGCAGGAGTCCGTGCAAGAGGACGACCTGCGCGCCGGCGTGGACCTGCTCGCCGCGTACCTGAGCTGAATCCCTAAAGGTTCCGTGGAGACCGGGCGCCCACACGGCCGCCCGGTCTGGCGTATTCGTGCCGTATGGAACTGCTGTCCGGTCTGCTCTCCTCGCTGGGCCTGTCGGGCGCGGCGGGCCTGAACGCGTTCATTCCGCTGCTGGTGGTGGGACTGCTGGACCGCCTGGGCGTGATGACCCTGGCCGAACCGTACGACCTGCTCGCCAGCCCGTGGGTGCTGCTGGGCGTGGCGGTGCTGGGCGCGCTGGATTTCGTGGGGGACAAGATTCCGGGCGTGGACCACCTGCTGCACCTGGCGGGCGGCGTGGTGAACACGGCGGCGGGCGCGGTGCTGTTCGCGTCGCAGGCCGGCATCGCGGAGGTCCCGCCGTCCCTGAGTCTGATCCTGGGCGTGGTGGTGGCGGGCGGCGTGCACGCCACGCGCGCGGCGGTGCGACCGGTGGCGACGGCCACGACGGGCGGCCTGGGCAACCCGGTGGTGAGCACCGCCGAGGACGGCCTGAGCCTGGGCATGAGCCTGCTGGCGGTGTTCATTCCGGTGCTGGGGGCCCTGGCGCTGGTCGGGGTGCTGTTCCTGGGCTTCAGTCTGTGGGGTCGCCGGCGCCGGCGCCGCCGGGCGCTGTAGCTGTAAGGCACAGGTCGTGGGGTGGGGGAGGCTTGCAGCCTCCCCCCACCTCTCTTTGGCCTCTCGTGCAGGTTGTCCGGGAATTTCTGCACAGCCGGACAGGTGAACGTCCTGTGCGACCATGATCGGCCTCCTAGAGTGCAATCTGTCTCAGAGAATTTATACATATGCCCAATAACTCTGAAACAAGATGCAAAAATGACCGCACCTGATCCCCATATTCGCCCCGGTTCCATGCAGGTTGTTCACCAGAAAGGAGACACGATGAAACTCGTCACCGCCATCGTCCGGCCCGAACGGGTCCAGCAGGTCAAGGAGGCCCTGTTCCGCGCCGGCATCAGCGGCCTCACCCTCAGCCGCGTCAGCGGCCACGGCGGCGAACAGGAGATCGTCGAGCACTACCGCGGCCGCCGCGTGATGGTGGAATTCCGCGACAAGGTCGAGGTCCGCATGGCCGTCAGCGACGCCTTCGTGGACGCCGCCGTGCAGGCCATCGTGCAGGGCGCCCGCACCGGCGAGGTCGGCGACGGAAAGATCTTCGTGCAGCCCCTCGAACGCGTCATCCGCATCCGCACCGGCGAGCAGGACACCGCCGCGCTCACGCCCGTCACCGAGACGAAACTCACGCCCGCCTGACCCCCGCGAAGGAGACGCCCATGACCCACAAGACCCTGCTTCCCCTCGCCGCGCTGCTCGGCGGCACCGCCCTGGCCCAGACGGCGCCGCCCACCCTGGACAGCGGCGATACCGCCTGGATGCTCATGTCGGCCGCGCTGGTGCTGCTGATGACCCCGGGCCTCGCGTTCTTCTACGGCGGCCTGACCCGCGCGCAGAGCGTGCTGAACACCATGATGATGAGCGTCGTGTCCATCGGCCTGGTCGGCGTGCTGTGGATGCTCGCCGGGTACACCCTGGCCTTCGGAGAGGGGGGCAACGCCCTCATCGGCGGACTCTCGCACCTGGGCCTGGAGGGCCTGGCTGGGCAGCTGACCGGCACGGTGCCCACCTACGTGTTCGCGGCCTTCCAGGCGATGTTCGCGATCATCGCCGTGGCCTTGATCAGCGGCGCGGTCGTGGAACGCATGCGCTTCGGCGCGTTCGTGACCTTCGGGGCGCTGTGGAGCCTGCTGATCTACGCCCCGCTCGCCCACTGGGTCTGGAGCGCCGACGGCTGGCTGTTCAAGGACGGCGCGCTGGACTTCGCGGGCGGCACCGTCATTCACATCAGCGCCGGTGTGAGCGCCCTGGTCGCCGCCCGCGTCCTCGGGCCGCGCCTCGGCTACCCCCGGGCCGCGCACGTGCCACACAACGTGCCGCTGGTGCTGCTGGGCGCGGGCCTGCTGTGGTTCGGGTGGATGGGCTTCAACGCGGGCTCCGCGCTCGCTGCCGGGCAGACCGCGGCACTGGCCTTCATCACCACCCTGGTCGCCCCGGCCGCCGCGATGCTCACCTGGCTGGCGTGGGAGGCCCGGCAGGGCAAGCCCACCGCCGTGGGCGCCGCCACGGGCGCCGTGGTGGGCCTGGTCGCCATCACGCCCGCCTGCGCGTTCGTGAGCCCCTGGGCCGCCCTGCTGATCGGGGTGCTGGGCGCCAGCGCCAGCTACTGGACCCTGAACCTCAAGACGCACCTGCGCGCCGACGACACCCTGGACGTGTTTGCCTGCCACGGCGTGGCCGGCATCGTGGGGGCGCTGCTCACCGGGGCGCTCGCCTGGACGACCGGCAGCGGCAAGGCCGTGCCGGAGCAGCTGCTCACGCAGGCGGTGAGTGTCGTGGCCAGCCTGCTGTACGCCGGGATGGGGTCGTTCGTGCTGCTGAAACTGGTGAACGTGCTGACGCCGCTGCGCGTGACCGCCACGCAGGAACTCACGGGCATGGACCTGCACGCCCACCGCGAACAGGGCTACAGCCAGCCCGAGACGGAACTGGGCGCGCCCGTGTTCCTCGGCGGCGACTGAGGGGTATACGCAACTGCGGGGTCCGGGGCACTGCCCCCGGGCCCCTTCTTTTACGGTCCCTTGAGGGTCGGGCAAACCATAAGGCTTTTTCAGATGCCATCAGCCTGCGGTCATTCCGTGCTGGCACACTGCCCCTCATGAAACGGAACCTGACCGCCACCCTGGCCCTGACCGCCGCCGCCCTCGTGGGCAATGCCGCCGCGCAGGGCAAGATCAGCGCCCAGAGCATCATCGTGAACCCCACCCAGCCGGACCTCGCGGTCAGCGTGACCGTGAACAAGGACGCCTCCGGCAACGCCAACCCCACCTACCGCATCGGCGAGAAGATCACCGTCAGCGCCACCGTGAACCGCGACGCGTACGTGTACCTGTTCAACGTGAACGCCGACGGCACCACCGACCAGATCCTCCCCAACCGCCTGGGCGGCGACAACTTCGTCAAGGCCGGCACCACCAAGACCTTCCCCGCCCCCGGTGACAACTTCACCTTCGACATCGGCGGCCCCGTCGGCCAGAACAAGGTCCTGGCCCTCGCCAGCCTGACCCCGCTGAACCTGGAACAGATCAGCCAGTTCCGCACCGCGCAGGACCAGTTCGCCACCGTGAGCGCCCGCACCCAGGCCGGCTTCGCGCAGGCGCTGAGTATCGTCGTGAACCCCCTGCCGCAGAACAGCTGGGTCAGCGACACCGCCTTCTACAACGTCGTGAACCAGGCCCCGGTCAGCACCGGCGCGCTGTTCATCGGCACGAACGTGGACGCCACCGTGATCCTCAACGGCCAGCGTCTGGGCGGCAGCAACGTCACCTACGCCAACCTGCGCCCCGGCACCTACCCCGTGCGCATCCAGGCCCCCGGGTACAACGACTTCGCCACCACCGTTACCGTCCGCCAGGGCGCCGTCACGAACCTGAACGTGGACCTGACCCCCACCCAGCCCGTGTACACCACCCAGCCCAGCACCGGTAACCCCATCCTGGACCTGATCGGCGGCCTGCTCGGCCTGAACACCCAGGTCAGCGACCCCGCCCGCAGCGCCAACGACCAGAAGGTCGCCGACCTGCAGCGCCAGGGCTACACCCTGCAGGGCACCCGTCAGACCACCACCGGCTACGTGAGCACGCTGGTCAAGGGCGGCAGCACCGTGACCGTCACCGTGACCCGCGGCGCGAACCGCACCCTGAGCGTGCAGGTGACCGAAACCACCACCTACCGCTACTGATCCCCGCTCCCTTCTGGTCCCGCCCGTGGTGGCGGGGCCTTTTTTCGTGTGCTGGACGCCGTGCGGGGCAGACTGTGCCCGGGTCAGCCTTCTGAAAGAAAAAGTCCGTACACTGTAGGACGTGAGCGCAGATCACAAGGACCAGAGGGTCGGCCGTCACCAGCGCCTGCTGGACTGGGACGAGGTGGAACTGCCGTCCGAGACGGCCCCGGCTCCCGAAGAGACCCCCCAGGTGGCCAAGGCCGCCGCACCGGCCAAGGCCGCGCCTCAGGGCCGCATGGACCGGCTCCGCAGCCTCCTCGGCCGCAAGTCGGGCTGACCCCCACCCTGTTCAGCAGTCCCGGACCCCGCCCCGCCGGCGGACGCGTCCGGGACCCCTGCTTTACCCTGAGCGCCATGCAGCCCATTCCCGCCGGATTCACCCAGACCCTGACCGTGACCGTCACCGACGACATGACCGTGGACTTCGGCGAACTCGGCCGCGTGCACCCCGTGTACGCCACGTACTGGATGGCCAAACACTTCGAGGAAGCCGGCCGCAAGATCATCCTGCCCTTCCTGGACGCCGGCGAGGGCGGCATCGGGTCTCAGGTGGACGTCACGCACACCGCCTCGGCGCTGCCCGGCATGCAGGTCACCGTGACCGCCGTGTTCGAGCGCACGGAGGGCCGGCGCGTGTACGCCACCATGCGCGCCGTGAACGAACTCGGCGACGAGATCGGCACGGGCACCACCACCCAGGTGATTCTGCCGCGGGCTCGCATCGACGCGGGCTTTGACACCCTGCGGGAACGCTGGGCCGCGCACCAGGCCGCCCGGCCCACCCCCTGACCTGCCGGGCGCGTCCCCCGCGCAGGAACAGGGCCGGGGCCGGGTCGGTCTATGCCTGGGACGCATCCTCACCCCCGTCCGGCCTACCCTGACCCATGGCACGCATCTCCAGGTACTACGACGTGAACCGCGACGAGGACGGGCACCGCTATATCGACGTGAAGGTCACGGGCTTCCCGCTGCTGCACCTGCCCCTGCTGAACAAAGCCACCGCCTTCACCGACGGTGAGCGCCAGCGCCTGGGCCTGGAGGGCCTGCTGCCGCCCGGCGTGAGCAGCCTCGACGAACAGAAACACCGCTCGTACCTGCGCTTCCGCCAGCAGAGCTCCCCGCTGGAAAAACACGCCTACCTGCGCGCCCTGCAGGACCAGAACGAGATCCTGTACTTCGCGATGCTCGAGGACCACCTGGAGGAGATGCTGCCCATCATCTACACCCCCACGGTGGGAGAGGCCGTGCAGCAGTTCTCCCGGCTGTACCGCAGCCCGCGCGGTCTGGCGGTCAGCACCCGCAACGTACTGCGCGCCCCGCAACTCCTCCAGAACGTGCACCAGGAGGACGTGCGCATGATCGTCGCCACCGACTCCAGCGCCATCCTCGGCATCGGGGACCAGGGCTTCGGCGGCATGGCGATCAGCATCGGGAAACTCAGCCTGTACACCGTCGCCGGCGGCGTCGGGCCCGACAAGACCCTCCCGGTGGAACTGGACGTCGGCACCAACCGCCAGGACCTGATCGAGGACCCCCTGTACATCGGCGAGCGCCACGCCCGCCTGACCGGCAAGGCGTACGACGACTTCATCGACGCGTTCGTGCGGGCCGTGCAGGACCGCTACCCCAAGGCGATCATCCAGTGGGAGGACTTCAGCAAGGACGCCGCCTTCCACGTCCTGGAGCGCTACCGCAAGGTCGTGCCCAGCTTCAACGACGACATCCAGGGCACCGGGGCGGTCACGCTGGCCGGTGTGCTGCGCGCCTGCGCGCTCAAAGGCGAGGCGCTGCGCGACCAGGTGGTCGCCATTCACGGCGCCGGGGCCGGCGGGGCCGGGGTGGCCGCCGCCATCCGCGAGGGCATGCGCCGCGAGGGCCTCACCGAGGACGAGATCGCCGCCCGGGTGTTCGTGCTCGACTCCCGCGGGCTGCTCACCAGCGACCGCGCCATGGAGGACTACAAGCGCCCGCTGGCCACGCCGGCCGCCGTGGCCGCCGCCTGGAGCGGCAAGGACCTGCTGTCCGTGGTGCGCGAGGGCCGCGTGACCGTCCTGCTGGGCCTCAGCGGGCAGGGCGGGATCTTCAGCGAACCGGTCGTGCGGGCGGTCGGCGCGAACACCGAACGGCCCGTGGTGTTCCCCCTGAGCAACCCCACCGCGAACACCGAAGCGCTCCCCGAGGACGTCCTGCGCTGGACGGAGGGGCGGGCCATCGTCGCCACCGGCAGCCCCTTCCCGGACGTGGAATGGGACGGCGTGAACCACCAGATCGGGCAGGGCAACAACGCCTTCATCTTCCCCGGGCTGGGCTTCGCGGCCGTGCTGACCCGCGCCGCGGAGATCACCGACGCCATGGTCACCGCCGCCGCCTACGCCCTGGCCGAGTACACCGCGCAGGCCTGGCCGGGCCGCACCTACCCGCCCACCCGCGCCCTGCGCGCCGCGAGCCGCCGCGTGGCCCTGCGCGTGGCCCGGCAGGCCATCGAAGACGGCGTGGCCCGCGAGGAGAAGGTCCGCCACCTGGACGACGCCGGCCTGGAAGCGTTCATCGAGCGCCGCTTCTGGCTGCCGAAGTACCTGCCGTACCGCACCGCGCCTGACGCCAGCCCGGACGCTACCTGAGGCCCGCTAACCTGAGGCCCGGGGGGCTTAGCGGTCGTAGCGGGCGCCGGTGAAGTACAGGCCGTGCGGGGGCACGTTCGCGCCCGCCTGTGCCCGCTGCCCGCTGCGCAGGATGTCCGGCACGGCGTCCGGCGCCAGCCGGCCCTGTCCGACCAGCAGCAGCGTGCCCACCAGTCCGCGCACCATGTGCCGCAGGAAACTCTCGCCCGCCACCCGCACCTCCCAGACGCCCTCGCCCGGGTGAACCGCCAGGGCCCGCAGCTCCCGCACGGTCTGGCGGTCCTCCTGCGTGGCGAACGCCGCGAAGTCGTGCGTGCCGGTCAGGTGGGCCGCTGCGGCATTCATCGCGGCCGCGTCCAGAGGCGCCGGAACGTGCAGGGCGCGGCCCTCCCACAGCGGGTGACGCTGCGGGGCGCACAGCAGCCGGTACGTGTACCGCCGCTCCGTGCAGGAAAACCGCGCGTGAAAGCCGGCCGGCGCCTCCGCGGCGTGCAGTACCGCCACGTTTGCCGGCAGGTGGGCGTTCAGGGCCCGGGCGAGTTTCGCCACCGGCACCCGGAAGGCCTCCGGGACGTCCACGTGCGCCGGCATCGCCTCGGCGTGCACGCCCGCGTCGGTGCGCCCGGCCGCGACCGGCCGGAAGGCCGCCGCCCCCAGCCGGCCGAACGCGGCATGCAGGGCGTCCTGCACGCTGGCGGCGTTCGGCTGGGATTGCCAGCCGGCGTACGCCCGGCCATCCCAGGCGACCGTCAGCTTCAGGCGCCGGTGCCCGTCCGGTGGGCGGAAGTCGCGGGGGCCGGGAATGGGGGGGGACGGGTGGGTCATGCGTCCCGAGCCTACCGCACCCCACGCCGGGCACCGGTTTCATGGAAACTGGCGCCGTGTGCGTCCAGGACGGCTTTTCTGCGCGCGCCCCTCAGCCCAGGTTCATGAGGCGAGGCGTTCATGGAGGCGGGGCGGGCGGTGTCTCCGACCCTGACCGCCTGCTGAAGCGGGGCGCCGCGTCCCTTACGGGAAAATTCGTAACGTGTCAGGGCGGGACTTCTGCTACCTTAAACAGAGTTTAATTGTTCTTAAACCAGGCAGGGCGCGCCCGCTCCAGGCGGTCGGCTGCTGACGAACGGAGGAATTCCCGCGTGAAATCAATGCGCTACATCATCACCCGGCCTGACCTGCAGGAAGGCAGCCTGCGGCTCCTGAAATACCTCGATGCGCTCTTCCCGCAGCCCGGCCCCGTCCAGTTCGTGGACGACCAGGGCACCGAGCACACCGTGCAGGTGGACCGCGCCGCCGGCCGGGTCTGGGGTGTGGGCGCCCTGTACCACGCGCAGCACCTCGGCGTGAACGACGTCCTGATGCTCACCGCCCTGGCCCCCGGCCGTTACCAGGCCGAAGGCATCGTCAAACCCTACGCCTCGCCCCCGCCCCCCCGGCCCGCGCCCAGCGCCGCGCCGGAAACGCGCCGCGTGGTGACGGCCGCCACCCCCCACGTCCGCGAGGTGCGCCTGCAGACCGTGCGCCCCGCTCCGGCCGCCGAGGCGCCCGCCCGTGAAGCGGCCCGCGAGGCTGCCGCGCCCGCCCCCCGCGACCTGGGGCGCCCCACCGAGCCCCCCCGCGCCGAGCCGGGCCGGGCCGACCAGCCGCGCCCCGAGCCCGCCCGCACCCCAGCCCGCAAGGACGCCCGCGCCGGCAGCGATTTCCGGCCGCTGGACGTGCGCTTCGACCGGCCCACCGCCGCGCCCGCCCCGGCCCTCCCGCAGGACAGCGCCGGGCAGCTGGGCGAACTGGCCCGCCTGACCGGGTACCGCCTGCACGAACTGGGCGGCGGCGTGACCCGCCTCACCGCCGACCTGGGCACGCACGGGTACAGCGTGCTGGTCGCCCACCAGCCCGACGCCCTGACCGGTGCCGCCTGGAGCGAGCCGGCCGAGTACCGCGTGCTGCTCACCGACGAGGCCACCCGCCCCGAGGGCGTGGCCCGCCTGACCCGTGAGGCGCTGGTCGCCCTGATCGAGCACGCCCGGCTGGCGCCGCTGTCCGCCGTGGACCTGCGCGGGTACTGGAAGGCCGGCAGCGTGGACCTGGAGTCCGCGGCGAGCGTGGCCGAGATGGTCAGCGCGCACCTCGCGCAGCGCGGCACCTTCAGCTTCGTGCTGCTCACCCTGGCGCAGCAGCCGGCGCACAGCGTGGTCAGCGTGCCCCGCCTTGCCGAGCGGCTGGGCAGCGGCGTGAACTACGCCGAGCTGGGCAGCATCCTGGACACCCTGACCCGTCCGCCCTTCCTGGCCCTGACGCCCCTGCCGGCCGGGCAGTACCTGCTGCGCGTGGGCGTGGCCGAACTGCTCA
The DNA here is from genome assembly GCF_003444775.1 of Deinococcus ficus. Lineage (NCBI taxonomy): Bacteria > Thermotogati > Deinococcota > Deinococci > Deinococcales > Deinococcaceae > Deinococcus > Deinococcus ficus. The sequence goes on from NZ_CP021081.1 coordinate 146,640, forward strand.
GCGACATGGCCGAGTACGCCGACGTGGTCCGCCGCCGTATCCGCGTGCCCGCCCCGGCCGCCGCGCCCGTGCGGGAGCGCGAGCCCGTTCGCGCCTGACCGGCACCTTCCTACAGTTCCCCGCTCACCGCGTCCCTAGACTGGCGCGGTGAGTTCGCTGTCCGGTCCGCCTGAACCCGCCCTGGACGTCCCCGCGTTCCGGGCGGCGCTTCTGGCGTGGTTCGACGCGCACGCCCGCCCGCTGCCCTGGCGGGCCGGCGCCGAGGGCCGGCGCGACCCGTACCGCGTGTGGGTCTCGGAGATCCTGCTGCAGCAGACGCAGGTGGCGCGCGGCCTGACCTACTACGACCGTTTCCTCACCGCCTTCCCGACCGTGCAGGCCCTCGCCGCCGCCCCCGAGGCGGCCGTGCTGAAGGCCTGGGAGGGCTGCGGGTATTACGCCCGCGCCCGGAACCTTCACCGCGCCGCGAAGCTCGTGGCCGAGCAGGGCTTCCCGGACTCGTACGCCGGCTGGCTGGCCCTGCCGGGCGTGGGGCCGTACACCGCCGCCGCGATCAGCAGCCTCACGCGGAACGAGGCGCGCGCCGTGAACGACGGCAACGTCCGCCGCGTCCTGGCCCGCGTGCACGCCGAGTCCACGCCCACGGACCGCTGGGTGCAGGCCCGCGCGGACGACCTGCTCGACCCGGCCCGGCCCGGCGCCTGGAACGAGGCCGTGATGGACCTCGGCGCGACCGTGTGCACCCCCAGACGCCCGAACTGCGCGCGTTGCCCCGTCAGCGCGCACTGCCGCGCGTTCCGGCAGGGGGACCCCACCCGCTACCCCGCCCCGAAGGTCCGCGCCGCCGTCCGGGAGATTCGCGCGGTGGCGCTGCTGATCGGTGACGCCCACGCCGCCGTGCTGGAACGCCGCGACGGCACCCTGCTGGGCGGCCTGATGGGCCTCCCCATGGAAGAACTGGCGGCCGGGGAGACGCCCGCCGCGGCGCTGGCCCGCCTGGGCGCCCGCCTGAACGCCGTGCCCGGTGCTGAACTGGGCGTGGTCACGCACGGCATGACGCACCGCCGCCTGCACGTGCACGTGCACACCGGCACGGCCGACCTGCCCCGCACGCCGGTCAGCAGCGCGGCTCTCTCCCGCCTGGATGCCAAGGCCGTGGCCCTGTACGCCGAGCGGCAGACCAGCCTGTTTCCCCCCGCATAAGCACCCCCTCCACCTTTCGTCGGCTGCCCTGTGGGCCGGGCGCGCGCTAGACTGCCCGCGTCTATGCCCGGAAAGCCTGTCCACACCGCCCTGCGCACCCTTCAACGCACGCGGAGCGCGGTCCGGGGCGCGCTCCTGTGGGGCTACGAGCAGCGGCTGGTCCGCGATGTGCGAGGACACGGCAAGATGCCGCAGCACCTGGGCCTAATCCTGGACGGCAACCGCCGCTTCGCCCGGGCGGCCGGCATGCAGCGCGAGATGGGCCACTCCTTCGGCGCGGAAAAGGCGCACGAGGTGCTGCAGTGGTGCCTGGAACTGGGCATCCCGGCCGTGACCATCTGGGTGCTCAGCACCGACAATTCCAGCCGCGACCCCAGCGAACTGGCGCACATCCTGAACCTCCTGGAGCAGGAGGCGCGGAACCTCGCGACCGACCCGCGCATCCACGCCAACCACGTCCGCGTGCGGGCCATCGGACAGCACGAGAAGTTCCCCCCGAACGTCCTGGCCGCCCTGAGCGAACTGGAAGCGAAGACCGCGCACTACCAGGGCATGCGCCTGAACATCGCCGTCGGTTACGGCGGCCGCGAGGAGATCGTGGACGCCGTGAAAGCCCACCTGAGCACCCAGGCGCAGGCCGGCCGGACCCTGACCGACGTGATCACCGCCCTGACGCCCGACGACGTGAGCGCGCACCTGTACAGCGCGGACATTCCCGACCCGGACTTCATCATCCGGACCAGCGGCGAGATCCGCCTGAGCGGGTTCATGCTGTGGCAGAGCGTGTACTCCGAATATTACTTCTGCGACGTGTACTGGCCCGGGTTCCGCCGCGTGGACTTCCTGCGGGCCCTGCGGGAATTCCAGGGCCGGGAACGCCGCTTCGGCCGCTGAGCGCACCGCAGGCACAGCCGCCGTCACGGACCACTGAGAAAAGTTAGAAATTTAAACGCTGCGATCGCCCGGGCCGACAGGCTTCAGTGAACCAGGGCGAACGTCGCGTCTCTGTCGCTGGCTGCCGAGACAGAGGGGAAATTGCGTGTTCGTTCGTCTTCGCATCCAAGACGGACGGCACCCGTGGACCCTGTCTCAGCCCCCGATGGGGGTACCAATGTGAAATTCTTCTAAATATTCTCCTGTTCGTGTGAAGAATCCCTGCTCTGAAAAACGTGCTGCTGACGGCCATAGAGGACAACTGGTGCCCTGAGTAGGGCCGTCACGTTCTCAGAAAAGTCGCGCATCACGGCATTCCCCCCAATGGCGTGTCCCATACAGGTAAGCCGGCTGTAAGGTCTTTCACCTTAATGTCCCTCCAAGTAAGCGTTCAGAAATCTCTTCATGAAGCCTGCAACGCCCCAGGAGAACCCCTTGAAACACCGCGCCGCCCCCACCCTGCTGCTCCTCCTCGGCCTGGCCCTAGCCCAGAACGCCAGCCCCCTGAAACTCGACCTCACCCTCAACCTCACCCTCAACCTCGTCAAGACCGTCACCGAGAACGGCAGACCCGTCGAGAAGTTCACCCCCGCCACTCAGAACTTCCCCGGCGACGTGCTCAGCCAGGTGGTCACCGTCACCAACACCGGCAGCAAGGCCCTCAGCAACGTCCGCATTCCCCTCAACGTCCCCCGCAACACCGTGTACCTCGCCCCGGAAAAGGGCATGGCCGACCTCCAGGCCCAGTACAGCATCGACGGCGGCAAGACCTTCGCCCCCGCCCCCCTGAAAAAGACCGTCACGGTCACCGAGAACGGCAAGACCACCACCCGGCAGGTGGACGTCAAGCCCAGCGAATACCAGGCCGTCCGCTGGACCGTCCCCAACCTCGCCCCCGGCCAGACGCTGAAACTCGGCTACCGCATCCAGGTCAAGTAATCCCCGCTGCCACGGCCATCCCGGCCACCCCAAGGAGGAACCCCAGTGAACGCCCCCACCAAAACCCTCACCCTGATGGCCCTGCTCGCCGCCGGCGCCGCCGCCGCGCAGACCGCCGCCCCCGAGCGCACCGGCAACCTGACCAACGCCGGCACCAGCATCACCAACACCGCCACCGCCACCTATGACGTCCCCAACACCGACGGCACCACGACGGGCGGCACCACCAGCTCCAACACCGTCACCACCACCGTCGCCGCCAAGATGGCCTTCGACATCACCTACACCACCGGGGCCGACAGCGACACCACCGACACCGTCGCTGGCGCCATCTCCAGCTACCAGAAGACCGGCGTGCTCCCCGGTTCCACCGTCGTCTTCTCCTACGTGGCCGTGAACAACGGCAACGCCAGCCAGACCATCAACCTGAGCAGCGAAGCCAGCACCGGCGCCTCGAACGTCGTGTACTACAGCGCCAACCCCGACGCCAACAACGACGGCATCATCTCCGCCACCGAGAAGTCCAACGCCGCCGGCACCATCATCACCAGCCTCACCATCGCCCCAAGCGGTGACAACCCCGCCACTACCAGCACCGTCGAAACGAATCCCGGCTTCCAGAACTTCTGGATGACCTACGACGTGACCGGCGCGCCCGACGTCGTCGTCGGCGCCACCCCCATCGGCAGCGGCCAGAGCTGGGACGGCACCACCAACGTCGCCGCCACCGAACAGAAAGACCCCGGCGCTCCCACCTACGACGACCTGTGGTACCAGTACAGCAGCGCCAAGATCTTCGCGCCCAACCTGACCACCACCCCCGACACCACCCCCATCGGCGGCGGCAGCGTGGACACCCCGCCCAGCGGCGGCACCCTCGTCCCCGGCTACACCGACCCCGGCGGCACGGTCGTGGCGGTCAGCGGCGACGAGCAGATCGCCTACCCCAAGGTGGACAACACCGACGGTACCGACACCGTGGTGTTCACGAACACCGTCACCAACGGCAGCACCGTGCCGGACACCGTCACCCTGACCATTGAGGCCCGCACAAACGTCCCCAACTACCTCCAGACCGTGACGCCCGTGGCCGGCCAGCCCGGCGTGTACACCGTCACGCAGACCAACCCGGACGGCAGCACCACCACCGCCACCGTCACCATCACCACCCCCAACGGCACCACCGTGGCCCCCGGCGGCAGCCTGGACTACACCGTCACCGTCACGTACACCGACCAGGACAAGGCCAACCCCTACCCCATCTACGTGGCCGTGGGCGTGGACTCCGGCAACGACACCGACAGCACCCCCAACGACCTGACCTACGACACGGTCCTGCCCGGCGCCTTCCAGTTCGGTGACCCGGCCACCGGAATCGCCGCCGACGCCACCCCCGCAGTGCCCAAGACCGGCGCAGCCAGCAGCACCGTGACCTTCCCCATGGAAGTCGCCAACACCGGCGAGTACACCGACAGCTACAAGCTCAGCGGCTACACCATCGTGACCCTCACCGACGGCACCAAGCAGATCGTGCCGATCGTGTACACCGGCACCGGCGTCACCGCCACGGCCACCACCATCACCGCTGACCTGAACGGCGACGGCGACACCAGCGACGCCGGCGAGAGCGTGCCCGGCTTCATCTACACCACGGCCGACCTGACGGCCAACACCGAAGTCGCCCTGAACGCCAGCATCACCCTGCCCGCCAACGTGGCCTCCACCAACGGCGACAACTACGAACTGATCCAGTCCGCGACCTCCGTGTACAGCAACGTCACCCGCGTGGACAACAACGACTACATCACCGTCGTGGCTGCCGGGACCCTGGTCGTCGGTAAGTTCACCGCCAGCACCACGGCCATCGCCGCCGGCAGCGAGTACATCACCTGCGCCACCACCTGCACCGTGAGCACGACGCAGCCCGCCGCCGGGACCGGGTACGTCAACAACCCCGCCAACTTCACGGCGCTGAACCCCACCACCTACGCTCCCGGCGTGAACTACAGCTACCAGATCATTGCCAAGAACACCTACAACACCGGTGTCGGCAAGTTCACCATCAAGGACACCACGCCCACCAACACCACCTTCCAGGGCGCCAGCGTGTCCACCAGCGGCTTCACGAACACCACCGCGAAGGTCCTGTACAGCACCGACGGCGGCACCAGCTGGAGCGCCGTGGCCCCTGCGACCGGCACCGCGAACGTCACGGTGGCCGTGGACCTGAACGGCGACGGCGCCCTGACCAGTGCCGACGTGCTGCCCTCGAGCGGTCAGGTCGAGCTGACCCTGACCGTCAGCGTGAACTGAGCCTTTCCCGGCGCACCTCGCCCAGAGCGGGGTGCGCCGCTTCACAACACCAGACACTTTTTTAGATTTCTCACATTTTTTGGACCTGCAGTCCCGCCTTTCTCCTCCTCATCCCCTCCGGAACGCCGAGTCACGGCCACCTGCAAGGAGTGACAGTGAACCCCAAATCCTCCCCTCTCCTGATCCTGATTCTCAGCCTGCTGTGCGCCCTGGGCGGCACGTGGGCGCAGGGCGCACCGACCCCGGCCGGTACCGTCATCAGCAACCAGGTGGAAGCGGAGTACAGTTCCCCCGTCACCGGCCAGCCCGAAACCGTACGCTCCAACGCCGTCCGCACGATCGTGCAGGCCGTGTGCGCCGTGAGCGTCACCCCGGACGGCACCGTGCAGCAGCCCGGACAGACCGCTCTGCGCCTGCCCGGTGAGGGCGCCGCGTTCGCCTACGTCCTCACGAACGCCGGGAACGACACCTTCACCCTGCCGGTCGGTGCGCGCGTGGAGGCCGGCAGCGCGGCCACGCCGGCCGTGCAGGTCGTGGTGGACACCAATGGCAACGGCACGCCGGACAGCGGCGAGCCGGACGTCACCAGCGTCACCCTGGCCGCCAGTGCGGGCGCGCGGCTGCTGCTGGTCGTGGACGCCGTGGCCGCGCAGGGCGACACCTTCGTGAACCTGACTGCCTTCTGCGCCGGCGGTCAGGCGGCCGACACGAACAACGTCAGCGTGGTCCGCGTCGGCCCGCCCGCCGCGCTGGTCGTGGAAAAGACCTTCACGCCCACCCTGGTCCGCCCCGGGGTGGAAAGCACCGTGACCGTCACCGTACGCAATGCCGGGCAGGGAGAGAGCCGCGAGGTCGTCCTGACCGACCTGCTGGACGACCAGCTCACCCAGGGGCTGGCGTTCGTGCCCGGCAGCGCCCGCGTGAGCGCCAGCAGCGTGGAATACACCACCGACACCACCACCTGGAGCGAGGCGGAGCAGGCGCCCGTGCGCGGCGTGCGCGCCCGCGTGCCCAGCCTCGCTCCCGGCGCGGCCCTCACCCTCACCTTCCGGATGCTGGCCGGCGCCTCGGCCGAGAACCGCGATATCCGCAACGTCGCCACCGCCCGGACGGGCGCCGACGCCGTCACTGGCAGCGCCACCCTGAGCGTCCGCTACCAGCCAGTCGTCGCCATCGGCCCGGTCGGCGCGCCCAAAGCGCCGGAGGGTACCGCCGCGGACACGCAGACCCGAGCGTTCGCGATCACCGGCCAGACCGTGTGCTTTGACCACACCGCGCTGAACGCCGGGGACGTGCGCGACACGTACCGCATCACGGTGAGCGGCGTGCCGGCCGAGAGCATCACCCTGCTCGGCACGGACGGCCAGCCCCTCGCGCAGCCGTTCCCGCTGGACCCCCAGGCCACCACCCTGGTCCGCGTGTGTTACGCCCTCACCCAGGCCTCCCCGGTGGACGCGGTGGTCACCATCACCGGCGAGCGCGGCACCCGCAACGCCACCCGCGACCAGATCACCCAGGTCGAGACGGCCAGCCCCGAACTCACCAAGAGCTACCGCGCCTGGACGACCACCGACACGGGCACGCCGACCGAGGTGCCGCAGGGCCGCTCGGTCGTGCCGGGCGACACGGTCACGTACACCCTGAGCGTCACCAACCCCTACGCCCGCCCCCTGGCGGACGTGGTGCTCACGGACCCGCTGCCTGCCCAGGTGGACTTCGTGAGCGCCACCGCCGGCGGGCAGGTCAGCGGCCAGCCTGGCACGCAGACGGTTCGCTGGACGCTCGGCACGCTGGCCGCCGGGGAGACCCGGCAGGTGGCCGTGACCACCCGCGTCACCGAGCGCGCCGTGGACGGCGAGGCGCTGAAGAACGTGTTTCAGATGGTGACCAGCGACCTGCCGCTCCCCACGCCCTTCACCAGCAATGAGGTCGTTACGCCCGTCTGGAAGGCGCAGCTGCTGATCGAGAAGCTCGTCAACCGCCAGCAGGTGACCTTCGGCGACCGCGTCACCTACACCCTGCGCATCACCAACGCGTCCCGCACCACCGCCATCGTGGACGCCCAGATCATCGACACCCCCCCGGTCGGCCTGCAGTACATCCCGAACACCAGCACCCTGGACGGCCAGCCGCTGGACGACCCGGCCCTGACGGAGGGCAGCATGACCTGGCAGGTCGCGCAGATTCCTGCAGGCGGCACCATCGTCATCACCTACCAGTCCCGCGTCACCCCGGCCGCCGGCGGCGTGCTGGTGAACTACGTGCAGGTGGTCGGGAACGGCGCGGGCGGCGTGGCCAAGGCCATCGCCAGCAACCGCGCCCAGGCCGTCACCCGCCTGGCCCCGCTGACCTTCGCGCCCGCCGGGGACATCGTGGGCCTGGTGTATGTGGACCGCAACCGCAACGGCCAGTTCGACCCGTACCTGGACACCCCGGTCCTGCGCGCCCGCGTTCTGCTGGCCGGGGGCCGCGAGGTGACCACCGACGCGGCCGGCCGGTACAGCTTCACGAACGTTCCGCTGGGTACCCACGCGCTGCGCCTGGATCCGAACAGCGCCCCCTACGCACCTCTGGATCTGCCCGGTCAGGGCGGTCTGGGCGGCACCCGCACCGTGCAGGTGCGCGGCCTGACCGGCGTGGACTTCCCGCTCGCGCCGGTCGGCGGGGAGATCACGGCGCTGCGCCGCACCACCCTGACCGTGAACGGCACCCGCGTGGAGAAGGTCGTGTACGCCGTCCCCGAAGGGTACGTGGTGACGCTGCGCATCGTGAGCCCGGTTTCCCGGGACGACTTCACGCTGACCGACCCTCTGCCGGCCCGCGCCGCCCTGAAAGACGGCCGCAATACCTGGACCGGTACGCTTCCCTCCGGTGAGACAAACCTCACATACCTGTTCACCTGGGACGGCGAGGCCCGCGCCGCGACCACCGACCCGACCATGACCTGGAGGAACTGAGCGTGCCCGCCCCCCTGCCCCGACTCGCGTTGACGCTCACCGCCCTGCTGGCCGCCGGGCCGGCCGCCGGCGCCCAGACCCTCAGCTCCAGCCTTCCCCTGACCAGCATCGGTGACGCGCTGCGCTGGCAGGTCGGTGACCAGACCCTCCAGCTCACCGTGCCCGTCAGCGGCCGCGTCCGGCTGGACCTGTACAGCCCCCGCGTGGACCCCCGCGACTACCGCAGCGACACCTACTACGGCGACGAACGCTACGACCCCCGCTCGGCCGCGCCGGTCACGACCACCTTCACGCTCGTGGACGCGCAGGGCCGCGCGCTGCTCACCCGGACCTTCATGCCCGGCGCGCACGCCTGGGAACCCCTGCTCGACCTGAACCTGCCCGCCGGCACGTACGCCCTGCGGGTCGCCACCCAGGGCAACGGCAAGAACACCTTCGCCGTGCGCCTGGCCGGCACGGCCGCCACCCTCAGCGCCGGGCAGCTCACCGTGAACGTCCACGCCCGCGACTGGGTGCCGGCCCTGAACGTCACCACCGACGGCCCCGGGCACACCCTGCGCCTGTACGACGGCGACGGCCCCCACGAGCTCGAAGCGCGGCTGCGTGACCCCCAGGGCCGCGTGCTGCCCCTCCCGGTAGGCGCGGACCTCACCGCCACCGACCTGCCGCTGCCCGCCCAGCCCGGCGAGTACACCGTGGAACTCCGCCAGCCGGCCGGGGCCACGCAGTACAGCAACTCGGTGGGCTTCACGCTGCTGCGCGGCGGCCAGCCCCGCCCCCTGACCGTCGCGCAGCTCGACCAGACCGGCCTGCTCGCCCTGAACGCCGAACTGCTGCTTCCTGGCGGCCCGCAGCCCACCCGCGTGACCGCCACGCTGAACGGTCAGCCCGTCACCGTGGACGGCCAGCTGCAGGTGCGCGTGCCCGCCGGGGAGTACGCCCTTCAGCCCGCCGCGGTGCCCGGCGCGGACGTCACCGTGGACCGTGCCGCCCTGACCGTGCCCCGCGGCGGCCGCACCCAGGCGACCCTGCAGGTCCGGCCACAGGTGGCCCTGACCCTCACGCCCGACAAGACCGAGGTCTGCCCCGGCGACACCGTCGCCTTCACCGCGCGGGCCACCACGGCCTTCACCGGCGACCTGCCCGTGACCCTCACCCTGGACGCCCCCGGGCTGAACGTGGCCGGCGGCCGCACCCAGGGCCCCCTGACCGCCGGCACGCCCACCGAACTGCGCCTCAGCGGGGTGGTCACCGAAGGCGCGCCCGTCACCGCCACCGCCCAGCTGCCCGGCTGGAGCGCCCCGCAGACGGTGACCATCACGGTCCTGCCCGGCCGCACGCCCCTGCAGCTGGCCCGCGCGCCGCTGGCTGACGCGCCGCTGGGTGACGAGGTGACCGTCACCCTGACCGTGCGCAACACCGGCGGCGAACCCGCCGCGTACACCCTGCGCGACGAACCCGGCGCGGGCCTGGAGACACTCGAGGCCCCCCTCTTCACCGGCACACTCCAGCCCGGCGAGGAACGCGCCCTGAGCTACCGCGCCCGCGTCCGGTCGGCCGGCACGCTGGCCCTGACCGCCACCCTGACTACCCCCGGCTGCGCCGCCCCGCAGCAGGTGAGCGGGCAACTGCTCGCGCAGCCCCCCGTCCCCCAGCCGGCGCCCCTGCCGTCCCCCGCGCCAGCCGGTGAGACCGCCGCGGGGACGCCCGTTGCCACCCGCAGCAGCACCGTCACCCTGCCCTTCGACGCGCCCGGCCACGCCCTGAGCGTCACCGTTGCGCACGCCACGCCGGACGGCAGCGCGTACATGCCCGGCAGCAGCCGCCTGAACGGCCAGCCCCTGCCCGACCCACTGCGCGGCCCCAGTGGACGCCTGTACTGGGTGCTCCCACGCACCGCCGGCCAGAGCCGCGATCCGCAGAGCGTGCAGCGCGGCGTGCTCACCTACGACCTCGCGCACGAGGGATCGCTGGGTGCCCTGCCTGCCCCTGCCCTGATGATCCGCCTCGGCGGCGAACGCACCGAGGTGCTCGAAGGCAGCCTGGACCCCCGCGACCTGGCCGCCGCCCAGCCCCTTGCCGCGTCCACCCAGGTCCAGAACGCCGAGAACGATGGCGCCATTCGGCTGCCGTTGCAGGGCGCCCAGGTGCGCGTCCGCGACCGCGTGAGCGTGGTCGTGGAAGAACCCCAGGCCCAGCCCCTCCCCCTGACCGTGAATGGACAACCCGTCTCCCGGGACGCCATCGGTGAAACCACCGAGGACGGCCCCCGTGGTGTGCGCCGCCTGACGTACGTCGGCGTGCCCCTCCAGATCGGCGTCAATGTCTTGCAGGCCGGCGGCAGCACGGTCACCGTCTACCGCGTGGGCGACACCGCCCGTGTGGAGATCACCCCTCTGGCCCTGACCGCCGACGGCAGCACCCCCCTGCGCCTGCGCGTCCGCACCCTGGACGCCGACGGGTACCGCACGCCGCAGGACACCCTGACCATCCGCACCAACCTGGAACCGCAAACTCCTTCCGCCGCCCCCCGCACCGAGGGCTACCAGCTGCGCCTCACGGACGGCGAGGGCATCCTGGAACTTCAGCCGCAGTCGGCCCCCACCAGCCTGCAGGTGGACGTGCTGCTCGGGGACCGTGTGCTCACCTCCCGGTTTGAAGTCAACCCGGACGACAGCCGCGTCGGGGTCGGCGTGGTCAGCGCCACCCTGGGCCTGGACGGCACCCTGAACCTGGATGACGACCTGACCTGGCAGGCCCGCGCCAGCTACGAAGGCCCCCTGCTGGGCGGGAAGGTGTACGTCGCCGCCGACAAGGACGGCCTGCCGACCGACCGTGACACCCTGAACCGCTACAGCGTCACCGGGGACAGCAGCGTGGAGACCGTGCCCCTCCAGGGCCTGGACCCCGTGGCGTTCACGTACGACCACCCGGCCTTCCGCGTGCAGTACCGCCAGACCGCCCTGCCCATCGACGTGCTTCCGGTCGGCGAGCAGCTCACGGCGCTGACCGCCTACAGCAAGACCAATCCGCAGGTGTCCGGGTTCGTGGCCTTCGTGCCCGCTGACCGGATCACGGACGAGGTCGTGCAGCCCGAAGGCACCCGCCTCGTGCGGCTCGCGCGGGGCGACATCACGCCCGGCAGCGAAACCCTGGAGCTCGTGACCCTGGAACCCGGCACCGGCAAGGAACTCGGCCGCCGCACCCTGATCCGCAACGTGGACTACCAGCTGGACCACGCCACCGGCATCGTCACCCTGACCCGCGCCCTGGACCCCTTCGACACCGACCTGAACGCCCAGGTCATCGTGGCCGCGTACCGCATCAACGACGGCCTGCAAAACCGCCAGCTCGCGTACGGCGCGCAGGTGAAGTACGCCGGCCCGCACTTCACGGTGGGCGCCGCCCTGGTCAATTTGGACGGCACCGTCACCACCGGCGCCCGCGCCACTTTCGACAACGGCACCACCCGCGCCGCCGGTCTCCTCGCGTACTCCGGCGGCGTGCAGGCCAGCGTGGACGCCGGCACCCGCTTCAGCGTCGCCGGGCGGCCCGGCACCATCACCGGCCGCGTCCGGTACCAGGACCTGGGGTACGGCGGCCTGGGGAAATTCACCCCTGGCCTGAACGCCAGCCTGAACCTGGACGCGCGCCTCGCTCCGCAGCTGCGTCTTGTGACCGACGCCGAGTACCACAGCACCTTCACGCCCGGTCCGGCCGGGGGGACGCTGGTCACCGCCCAGGGCGGCAGCGTGAGCGCCCGCGCCGAGTACCTGTTCCAGCCCTTCAATGTCGGGGCCGGCCTGAAAGCCGGGATGGGCGACGTCGCGGGCCTGAGCGGCATCCTCAGCGCCGGGTACCACCGCGACCCGCTGGACGTGGACGTCATCCACACCCAGCCCTTCACCGGGACCGCCGCCCCCGAGACGGTCTTTACCGCCCGGTACCGCCTGAACGATCATCTGAGTCTGGGCTTCACCGACAAGATCACCTGGGGCGTCGGGCAGGCCGCAACCCTGGCCCTGGAAGGCGCGCTCGGGCTGATCAACTACTCCGCCGCGTACGACCTGCCCACCGCCAGCGGCCAGGGCAACCGCGCCCGCTTCGGCGTGACCACCCGCCTTCCCCTCACCGACCGCCTCAGCGCCGGCCTGCGCGGCAACGTCACCCAGGACTTCACCGCCGGGCGCACCGATCTGGGCGCCGGCCTTGACCTGAACTACCGCACCGACCGCGTCAGCGCCGGACTCGGCACCGACGTCACGTACGCCATCGGCGGCACCCGGCCGGGCGTCAGCACCGTGATCCGCGCCGGCCTCGCCGGGACCGTCACCGACGAACTCACCCTCAGCGCCGACGGCCTCGCCGAATTCGGCGTGCGCGGCACCGGCGCGCGCCTCGCCCTCGGATACGCCTACCGCGGCCGCACCGTTAACAGCCTGGGCGTCGTCCGGTACGTGCAGGGCAGCCTCGCCGGCGGCAACCCGGAATTCAGCAGCAACCTCAGCGCCGAGTACCGCCAGCCCACCTTCGCCGTACGCGGCGCCCTCGACACCCGCACGCTGCTCAACGACACCGACACCTTCACCGCCCAGGGCAGCCTGAACGGCACGTACTACGTCACCCGCACCCTCGGCCTCGGCGCCTGGGCCCATTACCTCACCCAGCCCAGCAGCCAGACCAGCGTCCTCGGGTACGGCCTGGAAGCCAGTTACAACGTCCTGCCCGGCACGTGGCTTACCGCCGGATACAACCTGTCCGGCTTCGACGGCATCAGCAAGACCCTCTACACCCGCCCCGGCCTGTACCTGCGGCTGGACCTGACCGTGGACGACACCGTGTTCGGAGGACAGAAGTGAACATGCGAGCCCCCCGCCTCCTTCGTCGCCTGGGCGCCGTCCTGGCACCGCTCGCGCTGCTGCTGGGCGCGGGGCAGGCGACCGCCGCGCCTCAGCTGTCCGTCACGCCGATCACCTGGAACGTCATCGGACTGGACAGTAACAAGGTCAACGAGGGCCCCGACATCTTCCCCGTGGGCGTGCGCGTCTGCAACACCGGCGACGCGGTTGCCACCGGCGTGAAAGCGGACTTCGCGTGGGTGAACCCAGCGAACACCGCCATCACCCTGATCGGCCAGTCCAGCATCGCCCTGCAGGACCTGCCCGCGGGCCCGGCACCGCTGCACCCCAACGACCTGTCCCGCGTGCCCACCAACTGCCAGGACGCCTACTTCAACGTGCGGATCACCCGCACGGTCAGCGCGTTCTCCACCTGGGTCAGCCGGACGGCCACCCCGGCCCAGCGCAACACCAGCACGTACCTCATCACCGCCTCGGCCACCGGCGCATCCCCGGTCAGTACGCCCTCCCCGCGCGAACTGTTCGTGGAGAAAATTCAGTCGCAGAACCGCAATGAGGTGACTTCCTTCAGCGTGGTGTCCGGCGCCAGCAACGCCAGTGCCGGGCAGGTGCTGCAGCTGCGTCTGGAAGCGAACACCTCGACCGGGTACCTGCAGTTGGAAAACTACCCGATCCTGCTGAACACCGTGTTCCAGATTCTGGACGTGCAGACCACATACAACAATCCGGCTGGATCCACGAACAGCACCGCCTACGCCGACGCCTGCGGCTGGATCAACGACCCGGCCAGCGCCGACTACCTGCAGAACGCCGGTGGCGCCTACTGCAACGGCCCGGACCATTACGGCGGCGGAATCGGAGGACGCATGGTCTCTATTTACACCGTGCGCGTGCTGAGCGGCGCCGTAAGCACCATCAACAACGTCATCTACGACCTGTCCGGCGGCAGCTACCACTACAACTCCGACTACAACGGCGGCCAGCCGACCGTCACGATCACCTCCCGCGCGGCGGACCTCACCCTGCAGAAGACGGCCAGCGCCCCCGCCTTCACGGTCGGCGGCACGGTCAGCTTCACGTTCGCAGTGAAGGCCACGGGCGCCGACGTGTACGGCAAAACCACCATCACCGACCCGCTGCCGGCTGGCCTGACCCTCCCGGACGGCCCGGTAAGCCTCACGGGCGCCGGAGCCAGCAACTGGTCCTGCACCTCCCTGAACAACACCCTGACCTGCACCAGCACGAACAGCACCGGCGTGAACGCCGCGCCCCTGATCCTGGAGGGGGCCAGCAGCGTGTTCACCGTGAACGGCATCAAGGTCACGGCCGACGCGCTGCCCAGCGTCACGAACACCGCCTCGGTCAGCAACCCCTTCGAAAACCCCTCGGCTACCGGGAACAACACGGGCAGCGTGACCATTCCCGTAACCCAGCCGGCGGCCGGCGTCTCGGCGTGCGTGGCGGCCGGCGGCACCCTGGGCAGCCAGAACCGCTTCACGTACCTCAGCAACGGCACGTTCGGCACGATGACGTCGAGCACTTCCTACCGCGATCTCGATGCCGCGGTCAAGGTGAGTGGAGGATATACGTTCGCAGGAGCTTCCCCAGCCGGCGGCGCTGGCAACTACCTCGTTCCAGAGGGCCTCTATGTGATCACTCCTCCATCCAGGAGTGGCCAGTTGCTGAACCAGTACGGCCCTTGGGCCGCCTATTATGGGCACACAGATGTCACTGCCTCAGATGCCTATCTGGCCGTGAACGGCCTGGTGAACAAGGCCGGCACCATCCTGCAGGCGAACGTTCCCGTGACTGCCGCCACGGTCTACGAGTTCGGCGTGTGGAGCCGCTCCACCCACCTGGCGTCCTCGCAGTTCGGCGGGGTGGGGCAGGAGGTCAAGATCGTGCTGTCGGGCACGCCCGGCACGCAGCCGCAGGTCAGCCAGCAGGCGCCGAACGTGCTCAGGGGCAGTCCCTGGACGCTCAACTCGCTGCTGCTGAACTCCGGGAACGCCACCAGTCTGCTCGTGGCCCTCGGCAACGCTGCCAGCGCCCAGGAAGGCAACGACTTCTACCTGGACGACCTGTACGTGGTGACCTGCACCCTGCCGGCCGGCACGGTGAGCGGCCGGGTCTTCAATGACCTCAACCGCAACGGCGTGCAGGATGCCGGCGAGGGAGGCATTCAGGGCGTGACCGTGCAGGCCACCGACCGCAACGGGGCTGCCCTGACCGCCGTAACGGACGCCGCGGGCCTGTACACGTTCACCGGACTGCCGGCCGCGCTGGGCACGTACACCGTGCAGGTCCTGCTCTCTTCCGCCCCCCTGAGCACCATGACCGCCACGACCTCCACCGTCACCACTGGCGTGACGGTCACGCCCGCTGCGACCACTGCCGGGGGGAACTTCGGGTACGCCGTCGCGCCGGCCTTCACGATCACGAAGCAGGCCAGCACCACCCTGCTGCGCGTGTCGGACACGGCGAATTCCCTGACGATGACACCCGGGCAGTTCACCTACACCATTACGGTCCGCAACACCGGCGGCAGCGCCGCCACGGGTGCCCGGGTGACGGACGTGCTGCCGGCCGGCCTGACGTACGTGGCCGGGTCCACGACGGGCACCCCGGGGCCGGGCGAGCCGGCCGTGACCGGCGTGACGTCCGGTCCGGTGACGCAGCAGCGGCTGGAATTCACGCTGCCCACGCTGGCGGCGGGCGCGCAGCAGGTGTTCACGTTCACGGTGACGCCCACCGTGACGCGTGACACGGCGCAGTCGGCCTTCCTGAACACGGCCACCGTGAGCCTGAGCGGGGTGACCCCGGCGACCAGTGCCGCGACCCGCACGGAGGTGCTGTACGTGAAGCTGGTGAAGGGCGTGCGGAACGTGACGCGCAACGAGGCCGCGTTCGGCACGACGTCTGGCGGCACGCCCGGGGACGTGCTGGAGTACTGCATCAGTTTCTACAACTACAGTTCGCTGGCGCTCGTGAAGTTCCAGATTCAGGATGTCATCCCGGCGAACACCACGGCCCTGCTGACCGGGTACGACGCGGAGGAACCCTCGGCGACGACCGGGTTCGGGGTGCGGGTGCAGCGGCCGGACGTGCCTTCCTACCAGCTGAGTTCCGGAGACACGAGTGACCTGACCGTGCCGGGCGCCAGCCTGACCGCCGTGCGGATGACGACGAATCTGGGCACGTTGGCGCTGGCCGATCAGGGCCGCACCTGCTTCCGGGTGACGGTGAAGTAACCCGCGAGCCTGGGGAGGCAGGGAGCGCCGGCCGTGGCGGCTCCTGCCTTCTTTTGTCTGTCCGGCACGCTGCGCGGCGGGGCCTTGCCTCTACACTGGGCCGATGCGGCCTTTCGATTCCTCCTTTGCGCGACTGGAGGGCTTTTTGCGGGACACGCTGGGGAGTGGGGCGGCGCGCCTGTTCGAGGAGGAGCCGCAGGGGGCGGTAACGGTGTCGGCGGCGGCACTGGGGTGGTCGCCGGCAGTGCGGCAGGGGTTCGGGTTCGGGGACGTGTACTCGCATCAGGCGGAGACGTACCGGTTGATGCGGGAGGGGAAGAACGTGATCGTGACGACGCCCACGGCGAGCGGGAAGACGGGGGCGTTTTTCCCGGCGGTGTTCGAGCGGCTGGAGCGGGACGCGGAGGCCACGGCGCTGTTCGTGTACCCGCTGGTGGCGCTGGGGCAGGACCAGCGGGACAAGCTGCTGGCGTTCCGGGACCGGGGCGGGTTTCCGTGGGGGGTGGCTTCGTTTCAGGGGGCGGCGAATCCGGTGGAGGTGTTCGGGCGGGACGTGCGGATGGTGACGGCCACGCCGGACAAGCTGCACTGGTCCCTGACGCATCCGGGGGTGCGGGCGTTTCTGTCGCGGCTGGCGTTCGTGGTGCTGGACGAGGCGCACACGTACCGGGGGGGGTTCGGGTCGGAGGTGGCGGGCATGCTGCGCCGGCTGCTGGACCTGGCGCGGGCGCTGGGGGCGTCGCCGCAGGTGGTGCTGAGCACGGCGACGATCGGGAACCCGGCGGAGTTCGCGCGGGAACTGTCGGGCGTGGAGGCGGTGGAGGTCCGGGAGTCGGGCGCGGCGCGGCACGGGAAGCGTTTTTACCTGGCGGATCACCGGGGGCAGCCGCGGCGGTTCTGGAACGCGGTGATGGACGCCAGCGACCGGTACGGGCTGAAGGTGCTGGCGTTTTTCCGGGGGCGGTCGCGGGCGGCGCGGCTGTACGGCACGTACCGGGCAAATCCCGCGTACGCGCGCCGGGCGCACCTGTACATGGCGGGCACCAGCGACCGGGAGGGGCGGCTCACGGAGTTCCGCCGGGCGAAGAGCGGGGTGATGTTCGCCACGAACGCGCTGGAGGCGGGGGTGGACATCGGGGACCTGGAGGTGGTGATCATCGACGGGTACCCGGGGTCGCGCATGGCGTTCCGGCAGATGGCGGGCCGGGCGGGGCGGGTGGCGCCGGGGCTGGTGCTGTACCTGCCGGCCCTGAACGAGCAGGGGTTGCCGCAGGCGGCGGACGCGTTTTACAGCAACAGCGGGAATTTCCTGGAGCTGCTGACCGGCCCGATCGAGAAGGCGGTGGTGGAGTCGGAGAATCCGTATCTGGCGCCTCGGCACCGGGCGCGGGCGTCGGAGGAGTTCCGGCTGGCGCGGCTGCCGGATCCTTTCCCGGACCTGGAGTCGGCGGGGCAGCGGTACTGGAACCTGCGTGGGGAGGGCAGCGCGAAGTTCATCGTGGTGGAGGAGGGGGACTGGGAGCGGCTGGGCGCGGCGGCGTTCAACGCGCCGCTGGAGTCGCCCAGTCAGCATTACGCCCTGACGGAGAAGCACGAGGGCGCGGTGTTCACGCTGGACGGGCAGGGGTACCGGGTGAAGCGCTGGGAGGCGCACCCGGCGGGCACGGCGATCCTGGTGGAAAAGTTCGACGCGGCGAGCCTGTACACGCGCGGGCTGTATGCCATCGAGGTGACGCCGGGGAAGATGACGCCTTGGGAGAAGCGTGGGCCGCTGGCGTTCCGGCATGGGGAGGTGGTGATCCGGCGGCGCTACACCGGGTACCAGATGCTGCGGCAGGTGTTCGAGCGGGTGTGCGTGGGCTGCGACCGGGAGCCGGGGCCGACAGAGCGCGTGTGCGTGCGCTGCGGGGGGCGCATTCAGGACCGCATGCAGGACCACCGGCTCTCGGAGCACCTGTACGAGCAGCCCATCGAGTTGCCGCCCTTCCGCACGGCGGCACTGGAGATCGGGGTGGATGCCCGCGCGACTGAGCGGCCGGGCGCGGTGGCGCACACCCTGAAGCACCTGCTGCAGAAGGTGACGCCGGAGCGCATCGCCTGCGACGAGAACGACCTGTCGGGCGCGTTCCGGGGCGAGCGGGACAACTACTTCTTCCTGTACGACGACTGGCTGGGCGGGCTGGGCGTGTCGAAGCGGGCGGCCGAGCAGCTGGACGACCTGCTGAGGCGGGCGTACACCCTGACGGCGAAGACCTGTTGCCGGAACACGGAGGGGTGTTACGAGTGCATCGCTGTGAGCCGCTGTTACAGCCCGCACCTGCCGAGCGGGGAGCGGCGGCCGACCGACAAGGCGGCCACGCGGGCGTTCCTGGAGGCCGTGCTGGGCGTGGTGCCCGGGGTGCTGGAGGCCCTGCCGGTGCCGGACGCGCTGCCGGAATTGCCGCCGTCGTGGCCGGCGCAGGCGCGGGAACTGCTGGACCTGCACGGCCTGTCGCTGCCGGAGGTGAGTGCCCGCCTGGGCATTCCCAGCCGGGAGCTGCAGCGGGTGGTGGGCGGCACGACTCCCCTGAGGCTGCGGCACCCGAAGTTCGGGGAGGGCGTGTTCATGGGCGGCTTTCATCAGGGGGAGCGCCGGGAGGTGCTGGTGTACTTCCCGGGCGTGGGCCAGAAGAAGCTGATCCTGAAGCACGCGGGCCTGAGCGTGGTGGACCCGGCCGGCAGCGAGGTGGCCGGGGAGGTGGGCGCGGGCCGGGGCAGTTGACCGGGCGGGGAGCGGCTCTTATACTCCTGGGGCCTGCGCGCATGTGGGCGGCATTTTTCTGGGGATATAGTGTAATGGCAGCACAACAGATTTTGGATCTGTTTGTCTAGGTTCGAATCCTGGTATCCCTGCCAGACAACAGGTGACTGTGGGCGGCTTCCGAAAAGGGGCCGCCCATATGGTTGCGCCTCTTGCCGGGCGGTTTCACCCGGAAGCGTCCCCCCGCGAGTTACGTGCTTTCCCTCACAAGCGCCGGTGTGTCCGCCGGGTTCAGACGTCGGCGGCGTGAGCGGGACTTTAAGGCTGTGTTACGATAAACCCTGAGTCTGACGTCTCATATCAGTCGGGCCATCAGTGAGATTTCTGCCCTTCATGCGCCTCATCTCCGGATGGGGAGTTTCGCACGGAAGGAATGAACTCACGAAGGGAAAGGAGGAGGGATTTGGACGTTTCAAGTCGAGTCTTGAGTGAACTCGCGAGCCGCGAGGCCGCGCTGGACGCACAGATCGAAGCCGCCCGCGAGGAAGCCAAGCGGGAAGTCGAAGCGGCACAGCACGAGGCGGCCCGCATCCTCCGCGAAGCGGAAACGCGCGCGCAGGCCATGCAGGCCGAGTTCGACCAGCAGCTGGCCGCCGAGAGTGACCGCATCCGCGCCGAGGCACGCGCCCAGGCGCAGAGCGAAGCGGACGCCACGCGCAGCCGCGCCTCGGGCCGCATCCAGCAGGCCGCCGAGCACATTCTGAGGGCGGTGCTGCCGTGATCATCCCGATGCAGCAGGTCGTGATCGCCATGCGCACCCGCGAAAGCGAGCGCGTGATCACGGCCCTGCAAGACGCCGGGGTCCTTCACCTCAAGCCCATCACAGAAGGCCCCCTGAACACCGGCAGCCTCGCCGGTCAGGACGCCGCCAGCCGCCGCGAGGACGAGAGGTTGCTCGCCCGCGCGGAGAGCACCATCGCCGAACTCGGCGCCTACCGCCCCGCCCCCGCCGGCCTCCCTGCCGAAAGCGAGTGGGCGGCCGTGGTCGAGGCCGCCGCGGCGCCGGTCACCGCGCTGGCCCGCGAACGTCAGGACCTCCAGGCCGACCTGGACGTGGAGCGCAGCTACGGCGACGCCATCCGCGCCCTGGCCCGCATGGTTGGAGGGCTCGACCGCAGCCGCCGCGTGGCCCTGGTGCCCTTCGTGCTGGCCCCCACCGACGACGCGGCCACGCTGGACGCCGCGCTGCGCGAAACCCTCGCGGAGCGCTACACCCTGGCGACCGAAACGGTCGGGAACAACCGCGTGGGCGTGATCGCCACCCTGCGCGGCGACCGCGACGCCGCCCGCGCCGCCCTCAGCAAGGCCCGCCTGGGCGAACTGCGCCTCCCGGGGCGCTTCGACAGCCTGCCCCTGGGCGACGCCGCGCGGGAAATGGACCAGATCAGGCAAACCGGCGACCGCCGCCTGCAGGCCCTGAACGGCCAGCGCGACGGGCTCACCGCCCAGCACGCCCCCGTGCTGTACGCCGTGCGTGACGCGCTGAAAGACCGCGTCGCGATTCACGACGTGCGCGCCGTGAGCGCCCGCGGGAAGTACAGCATGGTCATGCAGGGCTACGTCCCGCAGGACCGCGTGCCCGCGCTGCAGGGCGCCCTGGGCGCCTTCGGCGACGCCGTGAGCTTCGAGCTGCACGCCGTGGACGAGCACCACGACCACGCCGTGCCGGTCACCCTGAAGAACAGCTCCTACGTGGAGCCCTTCCAGAAGACTGTCATGGGCATGATGAGCCTCCCCAAGTACGGCACCTTCGACCCCACCTGGGTCGTGGCGTGGTTCTTCCCGTTCTTCTTCGGGATCATCATGGCCGACATCGGCTACGGCCTGCTGTTCCTGGCGCTCGGCATGTGGCTGCTCGGCAAGGCCCGCCGCGGCGAGGGCTGGAACGTCCCGCTGCTCGGCTCGTACCTCAGTCCCGACACGCTGCGCAACCTGGGCTTCGTCACGAACGTGATGGCCGCCTGGACGATCGTGTGGGGCTTCCTCACCGGTGAATTCTTCGGCACCCTGCTGGAGCACATGCACGTGTTCTACATGAACAACGAGCTGCTCAACTCCCTGTGGGGCTGGACCGGCGTGCACTTCGGCGGCGCGCACGGCGCGACCGAGGACGCCGCCCACCACGGCAGCGGCCTGATTCCCATCGTGTTCCCCCGCCTCGACACCGAGAACTTCGCCAACATCGCCCTGGTGTTCGCGCTGCTGTTCGGCATCCTCCAGGTCCTGTGGGGCTGGGCGATCCGCATCCAGCAGGGCCGCAAGCACGGCGACAGCCTGCACTTCTGGGAAGGCATCGCCATGTTCGGCGGCATCGCCGCACTGATCCTGCTGGCCTTCATCAGCAAGGCCGCTCAGGACTTCGGCGCGCTTGCCAACTTCAGCGACCCCCGCGTGTGGCTGATGATCCTGGGCTTCCTGACCTTCATCGTCGGGTACCTGCGCGTCATCGGGAAACTCCCCCTGCTGCCCGTGGAACTGATGTCCCAGGGTGGGTCGGTCGTGAGCTACGCCCGTATCTTCGCCGTGGGCCTCGTCTCGGCCATCCTCGCCAAGCTCTGCACCGACCTCGGCTGGGCGATGTACGAGCAGATCGGCGTCCTCGGCATCATCCTGGGCGTCGTGATCGGCGCACTGCTGCACGTCTTCGTGCTGGCCCTGACCTTGATCGGTCACGTGCTGCAACCCATCCGTCTTCACATGGTCGAGTTCCTGAACCCCACCGGGTTCAACAACGAGTCCAGCCCCGCCTACAACCCCCTTCGTCGCCTCAGCCCCGCGCAGAGCGCCGGGCAGGTCAAATAATCACAGGAGACACCACCATGACCAAGACCAACAAGATCGTCCTCGCCGCCCTCGTCCTCGCCCTCGCCACCACCGGCTTCGCCCAGGACACCGTGGCCTCCAACGACGCCAACAACAACGAAGGCCTCGCCGCCATCGGCAAGGGCCTGGCCCTCGGCCTCGGCGCGCTCGGCACCGGCGTCGCGCAGGCCCGCATCGGCTCCAGCCTGGTCGGCGCCGCCGCCGAGGACAGCAGCAAGCTCGGCCAGCTGCTCCTCGTGTTCCTGCTCCCCGAAACGCTCGTCATCTTCGGCTTCCTGGCCCTTTTCCTGATCGGCTAAGCCCATGGCCCTCGACAAGCTCCTCGAAAACGAAGCGCAGAGCGAGATCCAGCGCATCCGCGCTGAAGCGCAGGGCCGCGCCCAGCAGATCCTCGCCGACGCGCAGGAGCGCGCCCAGGCCATGATCGAAAGCCGTCAGCGCGCCCTGGAAACCCAGCGTCAGGCCGGGATCGTCCGTGCCCGCAGCGCCGCCGACCTGGAACTCAACGCCGCCCGCCTCACCGCCAGTGAAAGCGGCATGACCCAGGTGTACGCCCTCGTCGACCAGCACCTCGACCAGATCACCCAGGCCCCCGAGTACCGCGACATCCTGGCCCGGCTGATCTACCAGGCCCGCGAGGTCGTCACCGACGCTGAAAGCGTCGAAGTGAACCCCGCCGAGGCGCAGCTCGCCCGCGAACTCGTGCACGACATCCCCGTGCGGGAAAACCCCGGCATCCGGGGCGGCGTGCGCGTGGTCGCGCGCGGCGGGAAGAGCGGCATCACCAACACCCTCGGTGGCCGGCTGGAACGCGTGAAAGGCGAACTCGCCCCGCAGATCAGCCGCATCCTCGCGGAGTAAAGGACCAGCCCTCATGCCCGACGATTACGCCTACATCAACACGCGCGTCCGCGTCATGCGGACCAAACTGCTCGACGGGCGCGCCCTTGACGCCGCGCTCGCCGCGGGCAGCTACCCGGAATTCCTGCGCGTTCTGACCGAAACGGACTTCGCCAGTGACATGCGCGAAGCCACCGGCGAAGGCGCGGGACTCCCGGAACTCGACCGGGCGCTTTCCCAGAACCTCTTCACCACCACCCAGCGCGTCCTCGGCTTCGCCGAAGGCGACGCCCGGCGCGAGATCGAGAGCCTGCTGATGAAGTGGGACCTCGTGAACCTCAAGACCATCGCCCGCGGCATCATTAGCGGTCGCGGCAGCGAGGCCGTCCTGGACGGCCTGATCGCCGGCGGCACCATCAAGCCCGCCGCGCTGCAGACCGCCGCCCAGAGCAGTGACCTCGCCAGCGCCGCCGCCGCCCTGAGCCTCACCGGGCACCCGCTCGCCAAGGCGTTCCGCGCGGCCGTGCAGGCCTACGGCACCACCAGCCGCCTGCTGGACCTGGAAGTCGCGCTGGACCAGGGGTACTACAAGCACACCCTGCAGGTCGCCCGCGACAACAGCCTGAAAACCTACCTGAAGCGCGAGATCGACGTGACCAACGCCCTGATCGCGCGCAGCAGCAAGGGCCAGGCCGTGGACCCCAGCCTGTTCGTGCCCGGCGGCAGCCTGGACGCTGGCGGTTACGCCCGCCTGAGCGCCGGGGATACCGGCAGCGTCCCCGACGCCGCCGCGATCCTGGAAGCGCCCACCCTGGAAGACGCCGAGGTGGCCGCCCGCACCGTGCTGGACAGGGCCGCGCGCACCATCAGCGTCGCCGACAGCGACGGCGTGGGCATCATCCTGGACTTCCTGCGCCGCAAGGAAATGGAGATCGCCAAACTGCGACTCATCGGGCGCGGCAAGTACTACAACCTGCCCACCGAACAGATCCGCCGCGAGGTGCAGGCATGACCCAGGCCACGAAGAGCGGCACCACCCAGCGGGTGGCCGTGCTCACCGATTCCGAAACCGCCACCGGCTACCGCCTCGCGGGCGCCAGCGTGATCGAAACGAACGCCGAGCAGGCCGTCAGCGTGCTGGAACAGGC
The DNA here is from genome assembly GCF_003444775.1 of Deinococcus ficus. Taxonomy (NCBI): domain Bacteria; kingdom Thermotogati; phylum Deinococcota; class Deinococci; order Deinococcales; family Deinococcaceae; genus Deinococcus; species Deinococcus ficus. The sequence goes on from NZ_CP021081.1 coordinate 170,706, forward strand.
CATTCAGGACGGCACCTACGGCCTGATCGCCGTGGACACCGGCCTGATCCCCGACCCGGCCACCGCCACCGCCCGCGTGATGCGCGGCCGGGACCTGCCGATCCTGCTGCCGATCCCCAGCCTGCGGGACGCGTTTGCCAGCGACACCGTGGACGCCAAGGCGTACATGGGGAAACTGGTGCGGGACACCATCGGTTTCGACATCAAACTGTAAAGACGTTCCGGGGGTGGGCCGCCCACCCCGGACAGCCTCACCCCCGAACTCTTTCTCAAGGAGCTACAAATGACGCAGAACAAGCAAGGCGTCGTGCAGAGCATCGCCGGACCCGCCGTGATTGCGGACGGGATGTACGGTGCGAAGATGTACGACATCGTGCGCGTGGGCAAGGAACGCCTCGTGGGCGAGATCATCCGCCTCGACGGCAACACCGCCTTCGTGCAGGTGTACGAGGACACCGCCGGCCTGACCGTCGGTGAACCCGTGGAAACCACTGGCCTGCCCCTGTCCGTGGAACTCGGGCCCGGCATGCTCAACGGCATTTACGACGGCATTCAGCGCCCCCTGGACAAGATCCGCGAGGCGTCCGGCGACTTCATCGCCCGCGGCATCGAAGTCAGCAGCCTGGACCGCACCAAGCAGTGGGACTTCACGCCCAGCGTGCAGGCCGGCGACACCATCAGCGGCAGCGGGATCCTGGGCACCGTGCCTGAATTCAGCTTCACCCACAAGATCCTGACCCCCCCCGACAAGGGCGGTAAGATCAAGTGGATCGCCCCGGCCGGCAGCTACAACATCGACGAGACCATCGCCGAACTCGAAGACGGCACCAAGCTGCGCCTCGCCCACTACTGGCCGGTGCGCGCGCCCCGTCCCGTCGCCAAGAAACTCGACCCCAGCCTGCCGTTCCTCACCGGGATGCGCATCCTGGACGTCCTGTTCCCCCTGGTCATGGGCGGCGCCGCCGCGATCCCCGGTCCGTTCGGGAGCGGCAAGACCGTCACCCAGCAGAGCGTGGCGAAGTACGGCAACGCCGACATCGTGGTGTACGTGGGCTGCGGCGAACGCGGCAACGAGATGACCGACGTGCTCGTCGAGTTCCCGGAACTGGTCGACCCCAAGACCGGCGGACCGCTGATGCACCGCACCATCCTGATCGCCAACACCTCCAACATGCCCGTGGCCGCCCGCGAAGCCAGCGTGTACACCGGCATCACCCTCGCCGAGTACTTCCGCGACCAGGGCTACAGCGTGTCCCTGATGGCCGACAGCACCAGCCGCTGGGCCGAGGCGCTGCGTGAAATCTCCAGCCGCCTGGAAGAAATGCCCGCCGAAGAAGGCTACCCGCCCTACCTGGGCGCCAAGCTCAGCGCCTTCTACGAGCGCGCGGGCACCGTGAACACCCTCGCCGGCGAGAACGGCGCGGTCAGCGTGATCGGCGCCGTGAGCCCCGCCGGCGGCGACATGTCCGAGCCCGTCACCCAGGCCACCCTGCGCATCACCGGCGCCTTCTGGCGCCTCGACGCCGGCCTGGCGCGCCGCCGCCACTTCCCCGCCATCAACTGGAACGGCTCCTACAGCCTGTTCACCCCGGTGCTGGAAAGCTGGTACCGCCAGAACATCGGCCAGGACTTCCCCGAACTGCGCCAGCGCGTGCAGAACCTCCTGCAGCAGGAAGCCAGTCTGCAGGAAGTCGTGCAGCTGGTCGGCCCGGACGCCCTGCAGGACAACGAGAGATTGATCATCGAGGCCGGCCGCATGCTCCGCCAGGACTTCCTGCAGCAGAACGGCTACGACGCCGTGGACGCCAGCAGCAGCATGCCGAAGAACTACGGCCTGATGAAGATGTTCCTGAAGTTCTACGACGAAGCCGAAGCGGGGCTGCGCAGCGGCCTCACCATCGACGAAATCATCCAGAACCCCGTCGTGGAGAAACTCGCCCGCGCCCGCTACGTGCACGAGAACGAGTTCATGGCCTACGGCGAGGGCGTCATGGACGAACTCGACCAGACCTTTAAGGGAGTGAAAGCGTGACCCTTCTCCAGAAGGAATACAACGACGTCGCGTACATCTCCGGTCCGCTGCTGTTCGTGAACGCCGCCAGCGACCTCGCGTACGGCGCCATCGTGAACATCAAGGACGCCAGCGGCAAGATGCGCGGCGGCCAGGTCATCAGCGTGACCGACAAGAACGCCGTCATCCAGGTGTTCGAAGAAACCCGCGGCCTCGACCTCGCCACCGCTTCCGTGAGCCTCGTCGAAGACGTGGCCCGTCTGGGCGTCAGCAAGGAAATGGTCGGCCGCCGCTTCGACGGCCTGGGCCGCCCCATCGACGGCCTGCCCGAAGTGGTTGCGGAAAAGCGCCTGAACATCAACGGCCAGGCCATGAACCCTGCCGCCCGCGCCAAACCCGAGGAGTTCATCCAGACCGGGATCAGCACCATCGACGTGAACACGTCCCTGATCCGCGGCCAGAAACTCCCGATCTTCAGCGGCAGCGGCCTCCCGCACAACGAACTCGCCGCGCAGATCGCCCGCCAGGCCAAGGTGCCCGGCCACGAGGGTGACTTCGCCGTGGTGTTCGCCGCGATGGGCCTGACCCAGCGCGAAGTGAGCTTCTTCACCCAGGAATTCGAACGCACCGGCGCCCTGGCCCGCAGCGTGCTGTTCCTGAACAAGGCCGACGACCCCGCGGTCGAGCGCCTGCTCACCCCCCGCATGGCGCTCACCACCGCCGAGTACCTCGCGTTCGAGCACGGCTACCACGTGCTGGTCATCCTGACCGACCTCACGAACTACTGCGAGGCGCTGCGCGAGATCGGCGGGGCCCGTGAAGAGATCCCCGGCCGCCGCGGCTTCCCCGGCTACATGTACACCGACCTGGCGAACCTGTACGAGCGCGCCGGCGTGGTGGACGGCAAGCCCGGCTCGGTCACGCAGATCCCGATCCTGTCGATGCCCGACGACGACATCACCCACCCCATCCCCGACCTGACCGGCTACATCACCGAAGGGCAGATCGTGGTGGACCGCACCCTGAACTCCAAGGGCGTGTTCCCCCCCATCAACCCCCTCCCCAGCCTCAGCCGACTCCAGGGCAACGGCATCGGCAAGGGCAAGACCCGCGCCGACCACAAGAACATCAGCGACCAGCTGTTCGCCGCGTACGCCAACGGCCTGGACCTGCGCAAACTGGTGGCCATCACCGGTGAAGACGCGCTGACCGAAACCGACAAGCTGTACCTGAAGTTCGCCGACGACTTCGAGCAGTACTTCATCGGCCAGGGCAACCAGGACCGCAGCATCGAAGACAGCCTGACCGTCGCCTGGGGCATCCTCAGCAAGCTCCCCCAGAGCCAGCTCACCCGCATCAGCAAAGACGCCATCGACAAGTTCTACGGACAGAAGATGGACGAGATGTGGAAGGGCAGCCGCAGCGCCAGCATCTGACCCCCGCCCGGGTGGGGGAGACCAGAGCCCCCACCCACCCACCCCACACGAAAAGGAGGTGAAATAACACATGGCAGGACAGATCAGCCCCACCCGCAGCGCCATGCTGGCCAGCAAAGCCAGCCTGAAAACCGCCAGCGGCGGCGCGGACCTCCTGAAGCGCAAACGCGACGCCCTCATCGGCGAATTCTTCGCCCTGGTCAAGGACGCCCTGGCCGCCCGCGAGGAACTCAGCGGCGTGAGCAAGGGCGCCTACACCAGCCTGTTCGGCGCGAAAGCCTGGGACAGCCCCGAAGCCGTCGAGAGCCTCTCGCTGGCCGGCACCGGCGACTACGCCGTGGACATGGAGATCGAGAGCGTGTATGGCGTGAAGGTGCCCCGCATCAACATCCCCGAACGCGCCCGGCAGGCGAACTTCAGCCCGATCAACGTCGGCGCGCGCACCATCCAGGCCGCCACCGACTTCGGCGGCGTGATGGACGCCATCGTCCGCGTCGCCGCGACCGAAACGAAGCTGCGCCGCATCGGCGAGGAGATCAAGAAAACCTCCCGGCGCGTGAACGCGCTGGAACAGGTCGTGATCCCCGGCATCGAGGACGACATCCGCTTCATCCGCAGCGTGCTCGACCAGCGCGAACGCGAGGCCGGCTTCACCCAGAAGAAGATCAAGGCCAAGATCGAGCAGAAGGCCGAGGAAGCCCGCGAGGCCGCCGCCGCGCAGAGCCACGGCAGCGCCGCCGACTGACGCCCCCCTCCTCACCTGAGTGCACCGCCCCCGCAAAGAGGGCGGTGCTTCTGTTTGTGGCTTCAGTCCGCCAGGGCCGCCACCGCGCCCTGCAGATTCATGCGCGCCTGGGCCTCCAGGTCAGCAAATTCCGGAGTGACGTAGAGCCGCGGCCGGTCCAGAAACCCCTGCAGCACCGCCCGCCGGGCCGGCCGGTACGCCGCGTCCGGGACGTGCGCGTACTCCCGGCGGATGGCCGCGTCGTACGCCGCGAACAGCCCCGGCGATGCGCCCAGGATGCCCAGGTCGGCGTCCACCAGCAGGGCCTCCTCCTGCGTGGCCGGTGCTTCCGCGTGCCGAGTGGCGAGAATCATGGAGCTCACCCGCGCCCGAACGCTCGCCGGTGCCTGTTTCGCGGCCAGCCAGTCGTCCATCAGATCGGCGCTGCGGGCCTCGTTGTCGTGGCGCCGGGCGTCATAAACCACATCATGGCCCCACACGGCCAGCGCCAGCGCCGGCGTGAGCACCCCCCGCACGCCCAGCGCCGTGAGCATGACGCGGACATGCCCGTCATCGTGGTACGCCCGGTCCGGCGCGCGGTAATGCGGCAGCGCGAACGCCCGGACGCCCTCCAGCAGCGCCCAGCCTTCCGGCACGGTCACGCGCCGTCCCCGGTGATTACCGCCTGCACGCGCCCCACCTGCCCGGACGTGAGCCGCACCTTGATGCCGTGCGGGTGCGAGGGTGAACGGGTGAGCAGCTGCGCGACCACCCCGCGCGTCAGCTTCCCGGTGGGCTGGTCCTGCTTCTGCACGATGTCCACCGTGAATCCCGGCTGGACCTGTGAACGGAGAGGCGGCATGCCCCGAGCCTACCCGACCTCCGCCCCCTCCTCCCGCCGCAGCAGCATGACCTGCACCGCCCCGAACCGCGCCGCATGCACCAGCGTGCACCCGGGCAGCTGCCCCTGCACCCACGCGGCGTCCGGGAAGCTCAGGCCGCCCAGCCGCCCCAGCAGCCGCGACACCGGCCCACCCGCCGGGGCCGCGTACATCAGCCACAGGCGCCCCCCCGGGCGCAACTGCGCCTCCAGTGCCCGCAGAAAGACGGCCGGCCGGGCCGTCTCGTTCAGTGTGGCGCCCACCGCCACACCGTCAAAGCGCTCCTCCGGGACCCCCAGCGTCTCCACGTTCCCCACCTGCCACGTGATCCGTTCGGAGGGTTCCCGCTCCCGGGCGACCCGCAGCATCGCGGGACTCAGGTCCAGGGCCACCACCCGGCAGCCCGCGCCCGCCAGCACCCCCGCGTAGAAACCCGCGCTGGTGCCCGCGTCCAGCCACCGCTCCCCGGGCTGCGGCGCCGCGAGGACCCGGAACAGCCGCGCCTCCCGCTCCAGCGAGAACGGCGCCCCGGACAGCAACGACAGCGACCGCGCCCGCCACCACGCATACCCCCAGGCCGTCAGCGGGAAGAAGTTGCTGCGCTGCGCCAGCGTGAGCGGCGCACGCGCAGAAGCCGGCCGGGACGGGAGAGCCATGGTCAGGGCAGCTTACGCCCCCGCGGCCCGGATCTTCACCCGCCCGCCGCCCCGCGGGATTACCATGCGGGCCAGCCCCACAATCCAGCCCCGGAGGTTCCCGCATGCCCCAGCGTCTTCCCGCCGTTCCGCTTCTGACCGCCCTGACCGTGCTGCTCGCCGCCTGCACGCCCCCGGCCGCCACCCCCCCACCCGCCGGCACCCTGAGCCCGCAGGCCGTGGAAGCGGACGTCCTGAACCCCGCCACGTGGCCCAGCCTGGAGGAAGGCGAGGCCCCCGCCCCGGACATCGGCATCGACCCCGGCGTGTTCCAGGGCCGCCCCGGCACCGACACCACCGAAAGCGCCGCCCTGACCGCCCAGGCCAGCGCCACAGAAGGCGACGATCCCTTCCTGACGTACCTCACCTGCCGCAACGAACCCAGCGGCCCCTACCTGCGGCTCCAGACCGACCCCGGCCGCACCGGCCCCGTGAACTTCGTGCAGGGCACCGCCACCCTCCCTGCCGTGCAGGCCACACCCACCGCCTTCCCCTACGTGTACCTGGGCGGGCAACCCCAGGCCGGCGTGGCTGCTGACGCCGGCGTGTACGTGAACTACGACGGCAGCTGGATTCCCTTCATCGCGGTCGCCGGCCCGGGCGGCACCCGCAACCTGCCCCGCGACACCACCAGCGTCCCCGGCAAGACCTTCGTGTACCGCCTGGACGGCGCCCAGGACGTGCAACTGCGCCTCTCCATCCGGAACGACCACGAACTCCGCCTGGACATCACCGCCGGGAACTGGGTGCAGTACGAACTGAAAGGCACCGCCCTCACCCGCGTCGGCAGCGTCGGCCCCGGCACCCGCACCGTCGTGCACCCCCTGGCGACCGGGTGGAAGGCCAGCGGCGAGCACCAGGTGTACAAGGTCATGACCACCATCGCCTTCCCCGGCAAGGGCAACTTCCGGTACCTCACGCAGAACTACGACTTCCTGGGTGCCGCCTGGCAGGACCTCACCACCGGCCGCCTCGCCCCCCTGGACGCGGCCGGGCAGCCCACCGGCGAGGACTGGCAGATTCCCTTCACGAAAGCCCGCCTGTACAGCGCCTGCGCCGCCCCCCACGACGTCGTCACCCCCACGAAAACCGCGCTCCTGCCCCGCGCCAGCGCCCAGATCCACCTGCGCCGCCCGGCCAGCACCCACTTCCCCGGCGGCACCACCTTCCAGCTCACCACCCGCCCCCACCAGACCGAACGCGCCGAGGTCAGCCTCCAGAACACCGGGCCCGCTCCCGCCCTCGTCCACTACCAGGTCACCCCCCTCGGCCGCGACCAAACCATCAAAACCCTCACCGGCACCCTGGAGAGCGCCGAGCAGACCAGCGTGCCCTTCCACGCCATCTGCCCCGCCACGCCCGGCACCACCCCCCACACCTTCGACGTCCTGTACGCCCAGGGTGAGACCGTCCAGGGCAGCAATGCCACCAGCACCACCCCTGAAACCATCACCACGCCCAGCGCCCTGCCCGGCGCGCACCCCGGCGATCTCCTCTACCACGCCCAGCCCGTCACCGTGACCCTGACCTGCACCGAAAAGTAGACGTTTACTCCGTGCCCCCGGACGTACATGTCCGGGGACTGAAACGTGCCTGAATATGCATGGAAACAATTACGGGCACGCACATTTCTTCCCGCAGAGTCCATGGCGTGGAAGTACACTTCCGGAGACGGTCCCCATTTTCTCTCCTTCTCTTCTCGGGAGCTGTATGAGCTTTGAACCTTCCAAATCACGTCCGCCAGCCCCAAAGGCAAGCTCTATGGGGAGTGCGGGGCCCACTGGTGCGCAGCTGAAGCCCACGGCACTGACCAATGGAATGTCTCTTCGGTTGGCCCAGGCCACTGCGAGTCAGGCGGAGGCAGATCCTTGGTTGACCCCTGCTCCTGGCTACGTGGCTGATAGGAGTGGAAAGCCACGCCCGGCACTGGACCCTGTACAGATTCAGAAGGCGCAGGCCTGGTACCGCGCAAATTCGAGCATCTTCACGCCTGCTGTGATCAAGGAAGTCCAGCAGAAACTGAATACGCCAGCCACCGGCAAACCGGACATCGCGTTTGTCAAGGCAGTCGCCAGATGGCAGGCCAGTTATAACCTCTTCATCTCGAGCGACCGGGAGGTATCCCTGAAGAACGGGAAGACCAGCATGGTGTACCCCAGCACAGGCGTACTCAATCCCGAACAGCTTTCCAAAATGTTCCCAACAGGACTCGCTCGCCCTGAAACAGCGGCGGCATATGCGAAGAATGCCCAGGCGCTCAGCGACCAATGGGCCTCGCTGGCGACGAAGGACAAGCGCCTGAAAGCGGTGTACTCACTGCTGAATAGACTGCTCGCTGCTGCCGGCGTCTATGAGCCCGAATTTCTGCTGGTCAATATGCCCACGGAAGAGCGGGGGGCATTCTCCCCGCAGAAATGGGAACTGGCTCTGAACTCATCATTGTTCAGCCGGAGGCAGGTTTCACCGGAAGAGGTGGACGAGATGCTCACCACCCTGTATCACGAGGTCCGCCACGCCGATCAGCTTATGCAGGTCCTCCGTTATCTGGCTGGGCGGGGCATGACTGTCACGCAGATCAAACAGATCACCTCGATGAGGGGGAAGCAGGTACAGGCGGCCATGAAAAAGCCGATTCCACCGGGCAGTGCTCAGGGCATCGTGGCACGCGAATGGTTTGAGTCCTACTTCGGCAGCCAGCGGACATACAGAGCTATGGTCCTTCGAGATTTGAATATGAATTTTGATGCCGCCATCGCTGCCAATACAGCAGAACTGAATCGTCTCCAGGCGCAGCTTCATCTAATCAATGGACAGCTGAAAACAGCCACCGGCCAGAAGCAAAGTGACCTCAACAGAGAAAAAATCATGGTTCAGGCGGGGATTAATCGGTTTTCCCGCCTTCTAGCGGAACAGCGCGCCAAACGTGATGGGGCTTACCCTGCCTACCTTGCGCTTCCCGAGGAACGTGACGCTTGGGATGTTCAGAAACAGGTTGCCCGTAACTTCAACTTCAGGCCGGAGACGCCATGAAATCTGTAGTTGAAGTCAGAAGAGTCCTGCGAATGCTCATGCTCTCTATGTTCCTTAGCGCTTGTCGCGGAGATCCTACGACCATGACCCAGCTTCCCCTAAATTCGTCAGACCTACCCTCCACGCTCGTCCGCATCTGTCAGGTTCTCATCGAGAACCCCTCCGTGGACACTCTTGCCAGCCGACTGGGCAAGCATCAGCAAGATGAACTGAATGGCCCAGGTTTTCGGACCGTCACGTCGGCTCCACCGGAGTTCGAGAAGCTCCTGGTTTATTTCCTGTCCTCACAGGATCAGGTGACCCTGAAAGCGCAATTCAAGCCAGGCCAGGGCATCACCGTGGGAGCGTTGAAGGACAAGTTCGGTCCATTTCGCATCCTGCCGCAGGACCCTGGCAACTTCAGGCGTGGGCAGATTGCTTTCGAGAAGGTCATCGGTTCTCATACCTGTGAGCTCAATCTGTATCTGGAGCAGCTCAAAGAGAAGGTGGAGGACACGGACCGCGTTTCGGAGCTGAGCATCCTGGTCTGGGAGTAGCGCGACCAGCACAACCTGTGGATTGTTGACTGGGCAAAAAGACAGAAGGGAAGCTTGGGCGAGCTTCCCTTTTCTGGTTTCCCGGTGGCTGCTCTTTACACTTCCAGGGCGAGTTTGTCCACGTCGTTCAGGAGGGGTGTGCCGGCGGGGTAGTTGCCGGTGAAGCAGGCGGAGCACAGGCCGGGGCCGCCGATGGCGTCGCGCAGGCCCTGTTCGCTGATGAAAGTGAGGGTGTCCGCGCCGATCAGTTGCCGGATCTCGTCGATGCTGTGGGTGCTGGCGACGAGTTCCTTGCGGGCGGCGGTGTCGATGCCGTAGAAGCACGGGTGGGTGATGGGGGGGCTGGACACGCGGAAGTGCACTTCGGTGGCGCCGGCTTCGCGCAGGAGGTTCACGATCTGGCGGCTGGTGGTGCCGCGCACGATGCTGTCGTCCACCAGGATGACGCGTTTGCCTTTCACGGCGCTGGTGGGGGAGAGTTTCATCTTGACCTTCAGCTCGCGGGCTTCCTGGGTGGGGGCGATGAAGGTCCGGCCGGCGTAGGGGTTCTTGTACAGGCCGTAGTCGAAGGGAATGCCGCTCTCGCGGGCGTAGCCGATGGCGGCGCCGATGCCGCTGTCGGGCACGGGGACGACCACGTCGGCGTGGACGGGGTTTTCCTTGGCGAGCTGGACGCCCATGCGGATGCGGCTTTCGTGGGTGTCCACGTCGTCCAGGCGGCTGTCAGACCGGGCGAAGTAGATCCATTCGAAGGAGCAGGGCGTGGGGGCCTTGGCGTCCACGGTGAGGCTGTGCAGGCCGGTGCGGTCGAACCAGACGAGTTCGCCGGGTTGCACGTCGCGGATAAGTTTCGCGCCGACGGCGTACAGGGCGCAGGGTTCGCTGGCGAGCACCCAGGCGCCGTCCTCGCGCTGGCCGATGACGAGGGGGCGCACGCCGTGGGGGTCGCGGAAGCCGATGAGCTGGGTGCGGCTCATCAGGACGCAGGCGTACCCGCCCTTGAGGCGTTTCATGGCGGCGGCGGTGGCCTCGATGAGGTCGAGGTCACTCTCGCGGGCGATGAGGTTGAGCATGACTTCGCTGTCGTTGGTGGTCTGGAACAGCGCGCCCTGGGAGAGCATCTCGCTGCGGACTTCCAGGGCGTTGACGAAGTTGCCGTTGTGGGCCAGGCCGAGGATGCCCTTGTTGGTGCGGGTGGTCAGAGGTTGGGCGTTGAAGCGCAGGTTGCTGCCGGTGGTGCTGTAGCGCACGTGGCCGATGCTGACCTTGGCGTTGGGGAGGCGCACGCTGTCCAGGCGGCGCTCGTCGAACACCTGGGTGACCAGGCCCAGGTCTTTTTCCACGTGGAACCGTTCCCCGTCGCTGACGCACATGCCGGCTGCTTCCTGCCCGCGGTGCTGCAGGGCGAACAGGCCCAGGTACGTGAACCATGCCAGGTCCAGGGGCGGCGCGGAGTACATGCCGAACACGCCGCACTCGTCCTGGGGTTTGTCGGTGGCGGGGTCGAAGATCACGCGAGGATGTCCTTGAGGGGGCGCTCCCAGGCGTGGCGCAGGGTGTCGAGGTTCACGCTCAAGTGTACGTGCTGGTTCGGGAGGGCAATGGTGACGCTGTGCGCGTCCACCGTCTCGCCCAGTCGGCTGAACGGGACGCCCAGGTCCCGCAGGGTGGCCTCGGCGGCCCCGGCGTCCGGAACCGCGACGATCACGCGGCCGTGCGCCTCGCCGTACAGCAGGGCGTCGGCGCGGGTGCCTTCGGACGCCTCAAGCTGAACGCGCACGCCCAGGTTCCCGGCGATGGCCATCTCGGCCAGGGCCACGGCGAGGCCGCCCTCGGCGCAGTCGTGCGCGGTGTCGGTCAGGCCGGCGCGGATCAGGGACAGGGTGCCCTCGATGACCTTCGCCTCGCGGGTCAGGTCCAGGGTCGGCACGCGTCCGGCTTCCTGGCCGTGCACGGTTTCCAGGTAGTGGCTGGCGCCGATGTCGCTGGCGTGTTCGCCCAGCAGGATCAGGGTCTGCCCGGCGGCCTTGAGGTTCAGGGTGGCGCGCCGCGTCACGTCCGGCAGCACGCCCACCATGCCGATCGTGGGGGTGGGATGGATGGCGACGGTGCGGCCTTCCTCGACGTACTGGTTGTACAGGCTGACGTTCCCGCCGGTGACGGGTGTGTTCAGGGCGCGGCAGGCGTCCGCGATGCCCTGCACGGCCTGCTGCAGCTGGTAGTACACGTCCAGGCGGTGCGGGTTGCCGAAGTTCAGGTTGTCGGTGATCGCCAGGGGCGTGGCGCCCACGCACGCGAGGTTGCGGGCGGCTTCGGCCACGGCGGCGGCGGCGCCGGTGTAGGGGTCGAGGTACACGAAGCGGGGGTTGCAGTCGCTGGTGGCGGCCACGCCCATGCCGCTGCCCTTGACGCGCATCACGGCGGCGTCGGCGGCGCCGGGCACCACGACGGTGTTCGTCATGACCTGGTGGTCGTACCGCTCGAAGATGGGGCGTTTGCTGGCGATGGTGGGGTGGGCGAGCAGGTCCACCAGCACCGCGCCCAGGTCGGCGGGCACCGGCACGCCGCTGAGGTCCGCCTCGCGCTTGGCCTTGATCTCGTCGGATTCCACGCCTTCCCGGGTGTACTTGGGCGCCTCGTTCAGCAGCGCCACCGGCAGGTCGCACACGACCTCGCCCTTCCAGGTCAGGCGGTAGTTGTTGTGCGACTCCACCTGCCCGATGGTCACGACGTCCAGTTCCCATTTCGCCAGCAGGTCGTGCAGTTCCTGTTCACGGCCGGGCACGGGCACCAGGATCATGCGTTCCTGCGATTCCGAGAGGCACAGTTCCATGGGGACCATGCCTTCCTCGCGGGTGGGAACCTTGTCCAGGTCCATGGTGATGCCCAGCTCGGCGCGGTACGCCATCTCGCAGGTGCTGCTGACCAGCCCGGCGGCGCCCATGTCCTGCACGCCCGCCACCACGCCCGCCTGGATGGCCTCCAGGGTGGCTTCCAGCAGCAGTTTTTCCATGAAGGGGTCGCCCACCTGCACGGCCGGGCGGTCCGCCTGCGAGGCGTCGCTCAGGTCGGCGGAGGCGAACACCGCGCCGCCCAGGCCGTCCCGGCCGGTCTTGGAACCCACGTACACGATCTGGTTCCCGACCGCGCCCATGGTGCCCTTCGCGAGGTCCTCGTGGCGCATGATGCCCAGCGCCATCACGTTCACCAGGGGGTTTTCCTGGTAGCTGGGGTGGAAGGTGACCTCGCCGCCCACGGTGGGCACGCCGATGGCGTTGCCGTAGTGCGCGATGCCGTCCACCACGCCATTCACCAGGAAGCGGGTGCGGGGGCTGTCGGGGTTCCCGAAGCGCAGGCTGTCCAGCACCGCGAAGGGCCGCGCGCCCATCGCGAAGATGTCGCGCAGGATGCCGCCCACGCCGGTCGCGGCGCCCTGCACGGGCTCCACGGCCGAGGGGTGGTTGTGGCTTTCCATCTTGAACGCCACGCCCCACCCGTCCCCGATGTCCACCACGCCGGCGTTCTCGCCGGGGCCCTGCAGGACCTGCGGGCCGGTGGTGGGGAAGTGCCGGAACAGCGGGCGGCTGTTCTTGTACCCGCAGTGCTCGGACCACATCGCGCCGATGATCGCGGCTTCCAGGGCGTTGGGCTCGCGGCCCATCTGGGAGGTCGCGAGATCGAATTCTTCGGCGGTCAGGCCGAACGTGCCGGCCCGGTCACGCAGGCTGGGGGTGCTGGGGGTGGTCATTTCTTCACCGTCTTGAGGCTCTGGAACACACCCCGGCCGTCCTCGCTGCCCAGCAGGAGTTCCACGGCACGTTCGGGGTGGGGCATCATGCCGAGCACGTTGCCGCGCTCGTTGATGATGCCGGCGATGTCGTTGAGGCTGCCGTTGGGGTTGTCGGTGTAGCGGAACACCACGCGGCCCTGCGCTTCCAGGTCGGCGATGGTGGCGGCGTCGGCGTAGTAGTTGCCCTCGCCGTGCGCGATGGGCACCTCGATGGTCTGGCCCTGGGCGTACGCGCTGGTGAAGTGGGTGGCGTTGTTCTCCACGCGCAGGTGCACGGGCCGGCACATGAAGTGCAGGTCCTTGTTGCGCGAGAGCGCCCCGGGCAGCAGCCCCGCCTCGGTGAGCACCTGGAAGCCGTTGCATACGCCCAGCACGTACCCGCCGGCCTCGGCGTGGGCCTTCACGGCCTGCATGATGGGGCTGCGGGCGGCGATGGCGCCGCTGCGCAGGTGGTCGCCGTAACTGAAGCCGCCGGGCAGGAACACCAGTTCGGTGCCCTCGGGCAGGGCGGGTTCGGTGTGCCACACGAACGTGGCCTCGGCGTCCAGCAGCAGTTGCGCGGCGTGCAGGGCGTCGGCGTCGCAGTTGCTTCCGGGGAACTGAATCACAGCAGTCTTCATGCTTACAACCTCTCCAGGTCGGTGACGGTGCGTTCGCCGCCCGCCGTTCCGGTGTTGACGGTGGTGGCGGGCTCGAACAGCAGGACCCATACCTCGTCGTCCAGCGCGACCGGCAGGTGTTCCACGCCGCGGGGCACGATGATGAATTCCCCCACGCCCACCCGCTGCTCGCCGTCCCGGAAGCGCATCAGCAGCGTGCCGCGCGTGACCAGGAACAGTTCGTCCTCGTGTTCGTGGCTGTGCCAGATGAACTCGCCCGAGAACTTGACGGCCTTGACGTGCTGGCCGTTGAGTTCCCCGATGACTTTCGGGGAGAAGTGGTCGCTGAACGCGTCAAACTTGTCCTGCAGCCTGACGGTCCGGGGCAGGGTCACTGAAGCTCCTCAAGCTCCCAGCGGGCGTCTTCCATGATCGGGTTGCTCAGGACGTTCTCGGTGATGTCCCGCAACTGCCCTTCCACGTCGGCGCGCTCGCCGCTCAGGGTGAGCTCGATGTACTTGCCGATGCGCACGGTCCCCACGTTGGTGTGGTTCAGGTGCGACAGGGCGCGTTCCACGGTGCGGCCCTGCGGGTCGAGGATGCTGGGTTTCAGGGTCACGAACACTTTGGCGTGGTACTTGGGCATGGGATCACTCCGGGGCAGGGTTGGGGGACGGGGGGGGCAGGTCAGGCGGGGCGGGTGACGCGCCGGAGCATCTCGGCGTACGCCTCGGCCTCGCCGCCCAGGTCGCGGCGGAAGCGGTCCTTGTCCAGCTTCTCGCCGGTCTCGGCGTCCCAGAAGCGGCAGGTGTCGGGGCTGATCTCGTCGGCCAGGACGATCTCGCCGCCGGGCAGCTTGCCGAACTCCAGCTTGAAGTCGATCAGGTTCACGCCGCGCGCCGCGAAGTACGGCACGAGGAAGTCCCGGACCTGCAGGGCCAGTTCGCGGATGCGGGTCAGGTCCTCGGCGGTGGCCCAGCCGAGGGCGACGGCGGTGTCGGTGTTGATCAGGGGGTCGCCCAGCGCGTCACTCTTGTAGCAGTACTCCACGACCGGCCGGGACAGCGGCGTGCCCTCCTCGATGCCCAGGCGCTTGCTGAAACTGCCGGCGGCGGTGTTGCGCACGATGACCTCCACCGGCACGATGGTCACGGCCTTCACGCGCTGCTCGCGCTCGGAGAGTTTCTCCAGGAAGTGTGTGGGAATCCCGGCCGCTTCCAGCTGCGGGTACAGGTGCGCGGTGATGGCGTTGTTCGTGGCGCCCTTCCCGGCCCACTCGCCGCGCTTCTGGGCGTTGAAGGCGGTTGCGTCGTCCTTGTACTCCACCACGTACTCGTGGGGGTGGGGGGTGGCGTACACGCGCTTGGCCTTGCCCTCGTACTTCAGTTCGCCTCTGGTCATGGTCTGGTCTCCCGGGAAAGTAGGAAAGGCGCCCCCCGGCCGGTGCGGGGTGGCGCCTGGAATGTCGCGGTGCTGGGCATGCGGTGACCTCCAATGCCGCCTCTCGGACGGACTTACCGCGGGGTGCAGGCGTGAACCTGGGCGCGGGGCATCTCGCGGGATGCAACTGGAAGGAAAAGGGGAGAGGGCTGGGGACAGGACGCCGGAACCTGCGGGAAACACGCACGGAAGGAGCAGGTGGGCGGCAAACCGAACACGCAGCCGTCGCAGGCTGCCTTGCTCAACCTTAACACCCGCTCAAGGCCGCCCGGGCCCTCCTGTTCAGTCGGGTTGGACGTGCCCGGCCGCGTCCGGCCGCAACTCCTCACGCACGTGCGCGATCAGGTACGTGCACGCCTCCGCGCACGGCATCGCCCCCGGCACGCCCTCCAGGAAGGTGCGCGGCAGCTTCTCCCCGGCCCACAGCGGCGTGCGCAGGCACTGGCCGCACACGTCTCTGGTAACCCGCGCCAGCACGTCCGGGCCGGCCTTCTGCACCCGCGCGTATGACCCCGTCTGGCGGCGGGCCGTGGTGGGCCAGGGCGTGGCCCGCAGGGTGTAGCACCCGTGCGCGTACGCCTCCTCGGTCACGGCCGGGTACACGTCGTGCAGGGCGCGGCGCAGCTCGGCCGGGTGAATCACGGCCCGCCAGCCGCGCGGCAGGGTCCGGAAGGTCCGCACCGGCCGGTGCCGGCCGCGGTCGTCGGTGCGGGCGTGGTCACGCAGGCCCTCAGTGGTCACGATGGTGGTGAGTTCGCTGCCGGGCGTGCCCTGGTCCAGCGCGTGCCGGAACTCGTATACGCCGTGCTGCGGGGTGATCAGCAGCTCCCCGATCCGCGCCTCCCCGCTGACCAGGGTGCGCAGGGCGTCCCAGGCGGCGTGATGGGCGCGTTCGGCGTCCCCCTCGCGGGCGCCGCTGTGCGCGTCGGCCGCCACCTGCAAGACCACCTGCGCCACGTCCGGGTGCGTCCCCGCCGCCGCCGTGAACTGCACCGTCGGCCCGCCGGGCAGGGCCGTGACCGGGCCCGGCAGGCCCAGCCGGGCGGGCAGCGCCGTGCGCGTGTGGGCCGCGTCCGACGCGCTGAACGGCACGACCACCACCTGCGCCGCCGTGAGGCCCTCCAGCCACGCGCCTCCGGGCGCCTCGCCTTCCGGCGCGGCCACGGTGCGCACCTCTCGGAACAGCCCCGTATCCCGCAACTGCCCGGCGTGCGCCTCCAGGCCGTGCGCGTGCGGGTCGCCGCCCGCCACGCTGACCAGCACCAGCGCCACGTCCGGCGCCGCCCCCACCTCCGGGACGGCCGGCAGGTCCGGCAGCACCTCGCGCACCCGGGCCAGGATCACGTCCCGCATGGCGGGGTGCGTGCCGAACGGCCGCGTGTAGCGCACGGTGCGGGCGCCCATCACCCGGGCGATGCCCTCGGGCGGCACGGGGCCCTGGTGGCCCAGGTTCAGCTCGCGCGGCAGGACCACGTCCGTGAAGTACCCCGGCGCGATGAACAGCGGCACCACCGTGACGTCCGTGCTGGCCGCGGTGCGCAGCACCTGCCGCAGCGACGGGTCGTCCTTCCAGAAGGCCTCCAGGACCTCGTCGAAGGCGTTCAGGGCGCGCAGCCGTTCGGCCAGGGCGTACACCGGGGCCGCCGCGTCCCCACTGCGGTGAGACCCGTGACCGACCAGCACCAGCGATCGCATACCCGCGCACTCTAGTGCAATTCCGCCCCCGGGCGGCGGCCCAGGCGGGAAAAACCGGGCCGCCGCCGCGTGGACACATGAATGCCCGTGAAGGGCCACCTCACCCCCCTATTGCCGGGCCTGCCTAACCTGACGGGGAAAACCGATTCCCCTGGAGGTCCCACCATGCAATTCGATCAGCAGATGCACGAGAAGATGGCCCGCCTCGACCCCCGCGACACCAACATGGACGGCGTCGTGAGCCCCCAGGAGGCCGCCGCGTACGTGCAGGAGTACATGCGCACGGCCAGCCCCGAGGAACGCAACCAGATCCTGCGCGACTACATCGGCGGCATGAGCCCCGACCAGCGCCAGGGCATGGGCGACGCGATCGTCCGCAGCCCCGCCAACCCCGTGCAGACCGTGGACCACACCGACGACAGCAGCCTGCTCGACGCCTTCAACCGCACCGCCCAGGCCCCTGCCCAGCCGCAGGGCCCCAGCCCGCTGGAAGCCGCGTTCGGGCAGGGCGGCGCGCTGAGCAACCCCATGGTGAAAGCCGGCCTGGTCGGCCTGGCCGCCGCGATCGGCAGCCGCATGCTGCGCCGCTGATCTTCACGCCCTCCGCGCCCCGCCCCGGATGAACCGGGGTGGGGCGCGCCGCTTTGGGCCCGGCGCGCCGAGCAGTCCGGACCGCACCGGAGGGTACAGTTGGAGCGTCATGCCGCTCTCCTACCTCACCCGGATCGCCCAGACGCCCGCCCCCACCTTCCAGGAGGGCGCCCGGGCCGAACTGATCACGGACCTGTGGCGGGACCTCGGCTACGACCCGCAGCGCGACGAGGTCGGCAACGTGCTCGTGCGCCTGAGCACCCCCGGCCTGGACGCCCTGCCGGCCCTGATGCTCGCCTCGCACCTGGACACCGTGTTCGACGCCGGCACGGACGTGCGCGTGCGCGAGGAAGCCGGCAAGCTCGTCGGGCCGGGCGTGGGCGACAACAGCGCCAGCCTCGCGGTGCTCACCGCCCTGTTGCGCGACCTGCGCGGACAGCTGCATACCCTGCGCCGGCCGCTGTGGGTCGTGGCGAACGTCGCCGAGGAGGGGCTGGGCGACCTGCGCGGCGCCAAGCACCTGCTCGCCCGGCACGCCCCGCACCTCGGCGCGTTCGTGGCCGTGGACGGCTACATGGGCGTCGCCGTGACCCGCGGCGTGGGCGTGCGCCGCTACCGGGCCACCTTCCACGGCCCCGGCGGGCACTCCTGGGGCGACACCGCCCCCAGCGCCTTGCACGCCGCCGGCCGCGCCATCCGCGACCTCTACGCCCTGCCGCTGCCGATCACGCCGCGCACCACCCTGAACGTCGGCGTGGCTGGCGGGGGCACCAGCGTGAACAGCATCGCCGCGACCGCCGACCTGCTGCTGGACCTGCGTTCCCTGGACGCCGGGCTCCTGGACGACCTGGACCGCCGGGCGGTGGCGACCCTGCACGCCGCTGCGCGCGAGGTGGGCGTCACCGTGCGCCTGGAACGCGTCGGGGACCGCCCCGGCGGGGACCTGCACTCGGACGCGCTGCTGCCCCTGGTGCGGGAGGCGGCGCAGGGCGTGCAGCTAGAGATCCGCACGGCGTCCTCCAGCACCGACGCGAACGCCGCAGCGCCCTACGACCTGCCGGCCGTGGCGATCGGCGTGTACCGCGGCGGGAACGCGCACCGCACCGACGAGTGGGTGCAGGGCGCCAGCCTCGCCCCGGGCCTGAAGTTCCTGCGGCGGTTCGTGGAGCTGTACCAGCGTCAGCCGGCCCGCTGAACGGCACCCGAAACTGTGACCCGCGTGGCCTTTAAACCCCACCAATTTCCCATGTAGGCCGGGCAAAATGGGGCGTACCCATGAACGCATTTCCCCTGGCCCGCACCCTGTCTGCGTTCCCCGTGCTCACCGGCCGGGGGACCCGTTCGCTTCTTCTCGGCGCCGCCCTGCTGCTGGGCGCGCCCGGCACGCACGCGCAGGCCGTCTCGCCGGCGCAGGCGGCCTTCAATCAGGTGAACGACCTGCTCGTGAACGAGTACGGCGGCCTGAGCGGCGTGGACCGCGCCGCCCTGCGCGCCGAGTACCAGTCGCGCCTGGACGCCGTGTGCGCCCCGCAGCCGCAGGACTGCCCCGCCGACAAGGCCTACCCGGTCCTGCAGGCCGAGGTCAGCGCCCTGGAGGACCAGCACAGCTTCTTCATGATGCCGCAGG
The DNA here is from genome assembly GCF_003444775.1 of Deinococcus ficus. Taxonomy (NCBI): domain Bacteria; kingdom Thermotogati; phylum Deinococcota; class Deinococci; order Deinococcales; family Deinococcaceae; genus Deinococcus; species Deinococcus ficus. The sequence continues at coordinate 189,761 of NZ_CP021081.1, forward strand.
AATTCCAGGACTTCATCGCCAGCGTCAGCGGCGGCAACCGCCGCCAGTTCGGCGTGAAGCTCGCCGCGCTGGACGGCCAGAACCGCGTGGTGCTGGAAGTCATCGCAGGCAGCACCGCCGCGCAGGCCGGGCTGCAACGCGGCGACGTGCTGCTCACCCTGGACGGCAAACCCTACACCTACACCGCGCTGCGTGACGCGCGCCTGAGCGGCCAGGGCATCCAGCTCGGCTTCAGCCGCGCCGGCCAGACCCTCACCACCAGCCTGGCGTCCAGCGAGAGCAGCACCGTGGACCTGCCGCGCCTGTCGTACGTCAGCCGGAACGGCAAGGACGTGGCCGTGCTGCGCATCCCCACCTTTATTTCCGGCGGCGGGGTCGCGCAGACCGTGCACGACCTCGTCGGGCAGGCCCAGGCGCGCGGCGTGCAGGGCCTGGTCGTGGACCTGCGCGGCAACCCGGGCGGCAGCCTGATCGAGTGCGACCAGAGCATCTCGGCGTTCGTGCCGACCCTGACCCGCCTGGCCCGCACCGCCGACGGCGCCGACGCGACCGTGGTGCGCGGCGGCGTGCGCCTGGAAAACGGCCGGGTGGTGGGCGCCCCCATCCGCAACCCGCAGCTGTGGACCGGGCCGCTGACCGTGCTGGTCGATGAGGGCAGCGGGTCGTGCAGCGAGTTCTTCGCGTACGAGACGCAGTTCGCCAGGCGGGGCCTGGTGGTCGGGGAGGTCACGGCCGGGGTGGGCAACACCTCCACCCGCGTGTTCCAGGTGGGCGCGGCGGCCGTGCAGCTCACGCTGCTGCACTACGTGAAGCCCGACGGCACCCCGTACCCGGAATCGGTCACGCCGGACGTCGTGAAGGAACAGGGCGAGGCCGAGATCCGCCTGCTGACGCAGGGTGTGGACAGCGCCCTGGAAGCCAGCGTGGACGCGCTGGCGGGCGCGCCGGCCCTGGCCGCCGACCTCAGCCGGCCCTGACCGGTTCCCACCCGGGGCCCGCTGACCAGGGTTCGGTTAGCGGGCCCCTTCCTGTGCCGGCGCCTCGTCCTCCTCGCCTTCCTCGTGCAGGCCGCGCAGCGCCCAGCGCAGGCCCTGGGCGGTGAGCAGGCCCACCACGAACAGCACCGCCCACGGCAGCGCCGGGAAGCCCAGGCGGGTGCCGGCGTCCAGCAGCGTGCCGCCGATGACGTTCCCGATCGCGCCGCCCAGCCCCAGGCTGATCGCGGAGAACCCGAAGTAGCTGCCGATCAGGGCGCGGGGCGCGAAGCGGGCCGTGAGGGTCTGCTGCGAGGGGTACACGATCATGCTGCCCAGCGAGTACAGCGCCACGCACGCCAGCAGCGCCGGGAAGCTGGACGCGAAGGCCATCAGGCCCAGCGCCGTGGCGACCAGCAGCACCGCCGTGACCAGCGCCGTGCGGGTGGGCAGGTGCCGGTCCACCACCCGCAGCAGCGGGTACTGCAGCAGCACCGCCATGCCGGCACTCAGGGCGTACAGCGGGCCGGTGGCGGCCTTGCCGGCCAGCGCCACGGCCTTCAGGGTCACGATCACGTTCAGCTGCGTGCTGAGCATGAAGTACCCGATGAGCACCAGCGTGAAGCGCCGGAAGCGGCGGTCCCGCGCGGCCGCCCACAGGCCCGACAGGCCCGGCGGGGTCTGCCCGGGGGCGGGCCGGGTGTGCGGCAGCGTGGCCGCCAGAACCGCGGCAGCCAGCACGTACACGCTGCCGGCGGCCACGGCGGCGGTGCGGAACCCCAGGCCGATCAGCAGCGCCCCGATCAGCGGACCCGTGACCATGCCGAGGTTCCCGGCGATGCTCATCACGCTGAACATCCGCGTGCGCTGCCGGTCGGGCGTGACGGCGGTCACGGCCGCGTTCTTCGGCGCGTCGAACAGGCCGCCGCCGATCCCGGCGAGCAGCGCGGCCGCCAGCAGCAGCGGCAGCGTGGTCGTGAAGCCCATCCACGCGAAACCGGCGGCGCGCAGCAGGCAGCCCAGCAGGATCAGCGGTTTCGGGCCGACGACGTCCGACCACGCCCCGCCGAACACCGTGAGGCCCTGCTGCGTGAGCTGCCGCAGGGCCAGCACCAGCCCCACGCTGGCGGCCGCCCAGCCCAGGTCGCTCACGAAATGCACGGTGATCAGCGGCACCACCGCGAAAAATCCGCCCCACATCAGGAAGTTCGAGAACAGCAGGCCCCACTGCGCGGCACCGGGACGGAACCGGTCGGGCGCGGGCGCGGCGGGCGGGGACGCGGCAGTCACGCGCTAGAGCCTACTCCCATGCTCTAGGGTGCGGTCATGACCGGCTTTCCTGCTCCGCTGGAGGCTCTGAGTGACCGCGTGGCGTACCTGCCGGGCGCGGTGAACAGCGTGGTGGTCACCGGCAGCGGCGACCGGGCCCTGGTCGTGGACACCGGCCTGGACGACACGCAGGCGCGCAAACTCCTGCGGGCCGTGCAGGCTGCCGGGCTCACGCCGGCCGCGATCCTGAACACGCACAGCCACGCCGACCACCACGGCGGGAACGCTTTCCTGCGCCGGCAGCTGCCGGACCTGCCGGTGTACGCCCCACCGGTCGAGGCGGCCGTGATCACCCACCCGCTGCTGGAACCCGTGACGCTGTACGGCGCCGCGCCCCCCACCGAACTGCGCGGCAAGTTCCTGCTCGCGCCCGCCAGCCCCGCGCAGCCTGTGGCCTCCGGCGAGCAGGTGCTGGGCGGCATACCTGTGACTCTGATTCCGGTCCCCGGGCACGCGCTGGACATGTACGCCGTGCAGGTGGGGGACGTGCTGTACGCCGCCGACGCGCTGTTCAGCCCGGACGCGCTGGATAAGCACCCCCTGACCTTCTGCGCCGACTCGGCCGCGCAGAAAGCCAGTGCCGCCGCGCTGGAGGGTCTGGCCGGCGTGCGCGTCACCCTGCCCGGCCATGGCGCTCCCACCGGGGACCTGCCCGCGCTGATCCGCGCGAACCTCGCCGCCTACGAGCGCACCACCCAGGCCGTGCTGGCCGCCGTGCAGGCCGGCCCGGCGGGCATGGACGCGCTGCTGGCCCGGGTGTGCGCGGCCCTGAACATCACCATGGTCAACCCGGCCGCGGTGCTGCTGAACCGGGCGGTGGTCAGCGCCCACGTCACGGAACTGCAGCAGCGGGGGCAGGTCCGGCTGGCGGTGCAGGACCTGCACCTGACCGTGCACCCGGCCTGAGCTTCATGCCAGTTGGGTAAAGGAACGCGGTATGGGCGCCTCCGGCCGCGGCGCGTACCTTGGGCCCATGACGAAAAAGAGCAGCAAGAACGGCGGCAAGGCGGCGGAAGCCAAGGCGCCCGCCCGCGGCGGCGCGGCGCAGGGCGGCGCGAAGGGCGTGCGCGGGACCGGAGCCGACCATGCCGACGCCGCGCACCTGCGCACCGTGAACAATGCCCTGGTCGACCACAACTACCTGACCGAGGAGCAGTTCCAGATCGTCGCCGAGACGCTGCAGCGCAACCTCGCGACCACCGTCAGCCTGTACCTGAAATTCAAGAAGTACCACTGGGACATCCGGGGGCGCTTCTTCCGCGACCTGCACCTCGCGTACGACGAGTTCATCGAGATGATCTTCCCCGGCATCGACGAGCAGGCCGAGCGTCTCGTGGCGCTGGGCGGCAGCCCCGTCGCCGCGCCCAGCGACCTCGCGCGTTACAGCGTGGTGAAGGTCCCCACCGAAACCGTCCGGGACGCCCGCACGCAGGTGGCTGACCTGGTCGAGGACCTGACCCGCGTGAGCCGCGGTTACCGCGACGACAGCCAGGCCGTGGACGAGGCGGACGACCCCGCCACCGCCGACCTGTACAACGGGTACGCTGCCATCATCGACAAGATCCGCTGGATGCTCCAGGCGATCATGGACGACGACCGCATGGTCTGAGGCCGGCAGACCGGCAGGGGAGGGGCCCGCGCGGCCTCTCCCTTCTTTTCTGTGTGGGCGGCCGGGTACCATCCGGGGATGACCGAGCCGCGTTCCTCTGCTCCTCCGCTCTCCGGGGCCGCGCCCCTCACGAACGCGGGGCACCTGCGGGCCTTTCACCGCGCGATCGGCCTGACCCCGCCGGACCGCCCGACCGTGCCGGACGCCGCGCTGCTGGCCCTGCGCCGCACGCTGCTGAGCGAGGAGTGGGCGGAGGTGCAGGCCGAGTTCGATGCGCTGGCCCCGCGCCTGGACGGGGCGGTGCCGGCGGACCTGGCGCCGCTGGTGCATGAACTGGTGGACCTGCTGTACGTGACGTACGGCGCCCTGGACATGCTGGGCGTGGACGCGGACGCGGCCTTCGCGGAGGTGCAGCGCGCGAACCTGAGCAAGGCCAGCGGCCCGAAGCGCGCCGACGGCAAGCAGCTCAAGCCGGAGGGCTGGCAGCCAGCAGACCTGCGGGCGGTGCTGGACCGGCTGGCAAAGCAGGCGCTGGAGTAAACCGACAAGAACCGCTCCCAGGCATGCCCTGGGAGCGGTCCTATTCTGCTGTGTGGTTAGAAGGGGGCTTCCTCGTCCTGCGGGGCGGCGGCTGGGCGCGGGGCGGGGCGGGGTGCCGGGGCGGGCCGCTGGGCGGCGCTCGGTGCGGGGCGGCTGCCCTGGCCCTGGGCGCCGCCGGGGATGGCGTAGCGTTCCTGACGTTTGCCGCCGCGGAAGATTGCCAGGGTCACGTACTCGAATTCGCCGTCGGATTTCTCGCGCAGGTGGTCGGGGTCGGTGCTCTTGGCGCCGCGGGAGTACTTCACGGCGGCCGGGAGTTTCATCTTGCGGCTGTCCACGGCCTCCAGTTCGCGGCGGCGGTAGGCGTGGCCCTTGTGGATGACCATGTCTTCGCCTTCGGGGTTGGTCCATTTGCGGGCGCCGATCAGGGTCCAGTCGAAGTCGGGTTCGTTGTCGAGGGGGAACTGGTAGCCGCCGACGGGCACCTGTCCGCTGGTCCAGCCGAGGCGGCCGTACTGGCGCTGGACGTCGAGGAGTTTGTCGGCGCTGTCGACGTCCACGGTGACTTTGGCGCCCAGGTCGGTCAGGAATTCAATGTGCAGCATGCGGTCACGCTCCTTATGTAAATAACATAATGCAGTGGAGTGGATTTGTCCAGGGCTGGCTTCACGCCACCGGCGTCAGCACATAGAAGGCCCGTTCTCCTTCCCGAGCCAGGTCCGTCACCACGTACCCCCGGCCCAGCGCCCCCACCAGCGCCTCCCGCAGCGCCAGCCGCCACGCCAGCC
>NZ_CP021081.1:200000-355000 GCF_003444775.1 Deinococcus ficus
CCGAAGCTGACGGTGCCCTCTCGGACAGCGCCGCGCTCCCCACATGACGCGCGTCGCGAGGCCCCACACCCTGACCTTCGGACGGCCGGTGCCGGATGCCGAGCCGGACCCGGACGGCCGCTGGCGCCTGACCTGGACGGGCACGGCAGTGATGGGCATCCTGAACGTCACGCCGGACAGCTTCAGCGACGGCGGGAAGCACGCCGCGCTGGACACCGCCCTGCACGCCGCGCGGCGCATGCGGGACGCGGGCGTGCTGATCCTGGACATTGGCGGGGAAAGCACCCGGCCCGGCGCGGACCCCGTCCCCGCCCACACGGAGCTGGACCGCCTGCTGCCCGTGATCCGCGCCCTGGCGGGGGAGGGCGTGGTGCTCAGCGTGGACACCATGAAACCCGAGGTGGCGGCCGGGGCGCTGCGGGCCGGGGCGCACCTGATCAACGACGTGACCGGCCTGCGCGACCCGGAGATGGTCCGCGTGTGTGCCGAGGCCGGCGCGCCCGCCTGCGTGATGCACATGCAGGGCGAGCCGCGCACCATGCAGAAAAATCCCGTGTACGCGGACGTGGTCGCGGAGGTGCACGGTTTCCTGCGCGCCCAGGCCGCCCGGGTGCTCGCGGCGGGCGTGCCGGACGTGCTGCTGGACCCCGGCATCGGGTTCGGGAAGACGCTGGAGCACAACCTGGCGCTGCTGCGTGCCACGCACGCCCTGACGGCCGGACCGCACCCGGTGCTGATCGCCGCGAGCCGCAAACGCCTGATCGACTACCTGGCCGGCGTGCCGGACGCCGCGCAGCGCGACCCGGGCAGCCTTGCCATCCACCTGCACGCGGCGCGGCAGGGCGCGGCCCTGGTCCGCGCGCACGACGCGGCCGGGCACGTGCAGGCCCTGCGGGTGCAGGCGGCCCTGGAGCCATAACCGCCCTAGAATCCGGGGCGTGAGCCGCATCGTTCTGGAAGGCCTGGAATTTCACGCCCGTCACGGCGTCTTCGAGACGGAGGCCGCCCTGGGCGCGCGGTTCGTGGTGGACGTGGAACTGCACTACCCCTTCGCCGGAATCCCGGACGAGCTGGACGCGGCCGTGAACTACGCCGCGGTGTACGCCGCCGTGCAGGAGGAGGTGACCGGGCAGCGGTACGACCTGATCGAGGTGCTTGCCGACCGTATTGCCCGGCGGGTGCTGCGCGACCAGCCGAAACTGACGCGCGTGACGGTGCGGGTGCACAAGCCGTTCGCGCCGCTGCCCGGCATCTTCCGCGACGTCCGCGCCGAACTGGACCTGAGCCGCGGGGACCTGTGACCACGACACCCGCCTTGCACGACGCCTTCATCGCGCTGGGCGCGAACCTGGGCGAACCGCTGCCCACCCTGCGCCGGGCCGTGGAAGCCCTGGGCACGCTTGGCGAGATTGCGGGCGTCTCACGTCTGTACCGCACGGCGCCGGTGGGCGGGCCGGGCGGGCAGCCGGACTACCTGAACGCCGCCGTGCACCTGCGCACGCCCCTGGACGCCCGCGCCCTGCTGGCTGCCCTGCACAGCATCGAGGCCGCGGCGGGCCGCACCCGCACCGAGCGCTGGGAGGCCCGCACGCTGGACCTGGACCTGATCCTGCACGGCAGCGCGGTCTCCGACGACGAGACGCTGGCCCTCCCGCACCCCCGCGCCTGGGACCGGGCGTTCGTGCTTGCTCCGCTGCATGACCTGAACCCGGACCTGCGCCACCCGGTCACCGGAGAGAGTGTGCGGGAGGCCCTGACGCGGCTCGGGCCGGCCGCGGACGTGCAGCCCGGCCTGACCGGCTGGCTGGACGCCTGAGCATCCCGTCGATGCCCGGGGCCGGTGACGGCCCCAGCGTCCCCGGCGTATGCTGGGAGGCGTTATGAGCCAACACAACTCCATCACGCACAACCGGGGCAGCTCCCGCCCCTGGCTGTGGCTGACGCTGCTGCTGGGCCTGCTGCTGTTCGGCTGGGTGACCGCCCTGACCACCGGGAACAACCCCTACTACAGCGACCGTGACGCGAACGGCACCAGCAAGTTCCACTTCCTCAAGGAGTGCCGCGAACTGGCCCACGACGCCGAGAAACTCACCGTGGGCGCCATGGGCCAGGAACTGCCCCTGAAGACCCTGATCGAGCAGGGCCAGCCGCTCGGGAAGAACGACACCTTCCACGCCGCGCTGGAAGCCCCCTCCGCAGACATCGTGCGCGGCATCAGCTCTGTGCAGGGCGGCGGCTGGCTCATGACCACGCCCGCCACCATCAGCGTGACGCGCGGCGGCACGAACCAAGTGCTGGGCCAGCTGCCCTACCAGTGCAGCTACGACAAGAAGGCCGGCAAGACCACCGCCCAGATCCAGCTGCCCAGCCAGTAAGCCCCCGCAGCACCGCCGCGGCCCGCCACGTTCTGGCGGGCCGCGGTTCCTGTTGGGCTCAGCCGCGCGTCACAGCACAGCGTCCAGGCCGCTCAGGCACTCCTCCGCGATGGCGCGCGCCAGGGGGTCCCGGGTGCAGCGGGCGTAACTCACGCCCTGCGACAGGTGGTGGTCCACGTCCCGCGCGCCGATCAGCGTCAGCGTCTGGTAGTACGCCAGGTGCGTGTGCGCCAGCAGGATGTCCCGCGTCCGCTCCGGCGGCAGGGTCCGCAGGATGCCCAGCGACTCGTCGTACAGGCGCAGCGCGCGGTTCGCCTCGCCCTCCACGGCGTGCTCGCGGCCCAGTTGCAGGGCGCGGGCCGCATGCAGGTAATCCGGACGCATGCCCGGAAGTCTAGCGCCTGCCGCCCACGCGGGGCGGTTACGTTAGCGGGATCAGCGCGAGGGTGCCCGTGTCGGCCGGTCCGTCGATGGTGAGCACCTCCAGCCGGCAGGGCAGGTCCTCGCGGCCCAGCTCGCGGGTCAGGTATGCCAGGGCGGCGCGGTGCATCAGCGCCAGCTTGCGCGGCGTGACGCTCTCCGCGGCACTGCCGAACCGCCCGGCAGCCCGCTGACGGACCTCCGTGAACACCAGCGTTCCATCCGGCTCACGGGTGATCAGGTCAATCTCGCCGCCAGGCAGGCGGTAGTTCCGGGCGACCACCGCCCGCCCCAGGCCCGCGAGGTGCCGGGCGGCGCGGTCCTCGGCCTCTGCGCCCTTCAGGACTTACTCCGGGCCGTGCCCGAGGTCCGCGAGCAGCTCCCGGTACAGCCGCGCCGCGTCCCGGCGCACGTCGTCCAGCGAGGCGTCCTCGGCGGCGAACTCGGTGGCGGTGTCCAGCGCCTGCGCCAGCACCGCGGCGTACACCGGCCACACGCCGCCCGACGCCTCCGGGGCTTCCGCTTCCGGCAGCCAGCCGTCCCCGCTGGCACTGGCAGGCGCGCCGCCGTCCAGCACGCCCAGCGCCTCCTCCGCCGCCAGACGCTCGGCCTCGCGTTTGCTGCGGGCCTCCCCGTGCCCGAGCACCTGCCCGCCCGAGCGGACCACCGCGCGGAACACCCGCTCGTGCGCCGGGCCGGCCGCGGTCACGTCGAACTCCGGCGTGCCCCGACCGAGGGACAGCAGGCGCGCAATCAGGTCACCCTTCGCGTTCATGCGCCCAGCCTACCGCGCGCCTGCGGCCCGCATGAGCGGGCCCTGTGCAGTACGCTGGTTTCCCGGAAGGCAACCCCGCTCACCCCCACCCGGGGCGTGCCGGCGCCCTGCCCGCGACCCGCGAGCCTCCGGAGGCCCCATGACGAACCCGACGAACGCCGCCCCCCCGCCCAGCGCCCCCGAACCGCGCGTGAACGACCCGGCCCGGCGCGTGGTGCTGGGCCTGCAGCACTCCATCGCCATGTTCGGCGCGACGGTGCTGGTGCCGATCCTGGTGGGCCTGTCACCCAGCGTGGCGCTGTTCGGCGCGGGGCTCGCCACGCTGCTCTTTCACCTGCTGACCGGCGGGCGCGTGCCGATCTTCCTGGGCAGCTCGTTCGCGTTCATCGCGCCCACCGCGCTGGTCGTCAAGGAGATGGGTCCGGCGGCGGCCGGCGGGGGCCTGATCGCCGCGGGCGCCATGTACCTGCTGTTCAGCGGGCTGGTGAAGGTGTTCGGCACGGACCGGCTGCTGCGGGTGTTCCCGCCGGTCGTGACCGGCCCGGTGATCATCGTGATCGGCCTGGGCCTGAGCAGCGTCGCCGTGAACCAGGCGAAGACGAACTGGTGGCTGGCCCTGGCGACCCTGGCGGCCGCCGTGATCGCCAGCCTGTACGGCCGGGGGCTGTTCCGCATGATTCCCATCCTGATCGGGGTGGTCACCGGGTACCTCGTGTCGCTCCTGACCGGGCAGATCGACGCCAAGGCCCTGGCGGACGTGGCGGCCGCGCCGCTGCTGGGCCTGCCGGACTTCCACGCCCCGGCCCTCGACTGGCGGGCGGTGGCGGTGATCGCGCCCGTCGCGGTGGTCACGTTCATCGAACACGTCGGGGACGTGATCGTGAACGGCCGCGTCGTCGGGCAGAACTTCCTGCAAAAGCCCGGCCTGAGCCGCACGCTGTTCGCGGACGGCGTGGCGAACATGAGCAGCGCCGTCCTGGGCGGCCCGGCCGCCACCACGTACGCCGAGAACACCGGCGTGCTGGCCCTCACCCGCGTGTACGACCCGCGCGTGCTGCAGATCGGCGCCGCATTCGCCATGGCGTTCGGCTGCTCCCCGAAACTCGCCGCGCTGCTCAGGAGCCTGCCGCAGGGCGTGCTGGGCGGCGTGAGCATCCTGCTGTTCGGCATGATCGCCTCGGTCGGCATCCGCACCCTGGCCGAGGCCCGCATTGACTTCGCGCACAGCCGCAACCTGATCATCGTGTCCCTGATCCTGGTCCTCGGGCTGGGCGGCGCCGCGTTCCCCATCAACTTGGCGGGAACCAGCCTGGAACTGCACGGCATGGCGCTGGCCGCGCTGGTCGGCATTCTCGCCAACCTGATCCTGCCCGCCCAGCACCAGGAGGTCCAGGGCCTTCCCGAAGGCGAGGACGTGGCCGCCTGAAGGCACGGTTCCCGGCGCGCCCGCCCGCTACGCTCCGGGCATGACGCCCCCCACCATCTGGACCATCGGGTACGAGGACGCCGAGCTGCACGCCTTCCTGGACACGCTCGTGCAGGCGGGCGTGCAGGTGGTCGTGGACACCCGCGAACGCGCCCAGAGCCGCCGCCCCGGCTACAGCAAGACCGCCCTGGCCGCCGCGCTGAAAGAGCAGGGCATCGAATACCGTCACCTGCGGCCCCTGGGCACGCCTCCCGCCGTCCGCAAGGCGTACCGGCTGGACCACGACTTTCCGGCCATGAAGGCCGCGTACACCCTGCACCTCGCCACGCAGGGCGACGCGCTGCACGAGCTCGCGGACCTGGCCGCCATGCACCGCGCCGCGCTGCTGTGCTACGAGCACGAGCCCGGCGAATGCCACCGCAGCCTGATCACCGGGCGGCTCACGGCGCTGGGCCTGATCGGGGACGTGGTGGACCTCAGACCCCCGCGCCGCGCCTGAGCGGTCAGTCCCGCCGGTCCTCCGGCACCCGCTCGAACCCCTGAATCCGCGTGATCACCGTGCTGTTCCGGCACACCAGCTCCACCGGGTCGCGGCCCGGCACCTCCACCCAGATCCCGTGCCGGTCGGTCAGGTCCAGGCGGTCATGCGAGCTGTACACGCTGTAGCGCACGCCGCCGTTCGTGAAGTTCAGCGCGTCGTAGATGGCCCGCCCGATGCCTTTCCAGGGCGTGCGCGTCCAGCCGGAGTACGGCCGCGTGACCCGCAGTTCCGGCCGGCTCAGGTCCCGGCCGAACGCGTACGAGAGGCCCGTGCCCAGGTCGCGGACCTCCACTTTCTTCCCGCTGCCCTGCATGGTGCACGCGAAAATCACCCGGCCCGGCTGCGCCTGGGCCGACGCCCCCCCGGAGAGCAGCGCGGCGAACACGGCAGCGGACAGCAGGGCACGGGCAGGGCGCATGTCCCCAGCGTACGCCAGCCATGCCCCCGCCCGGCCCCCCGACGCGCCCAGGGGGCCGGTGATCCTCAAGAATCCCTGAACCCCACCCCGGCCGCAATGCCGTCCAGGCCATAGACCCCCGGCCCGCGGCCGTGGACGCTGAGGCATGACCGGACTCTCCCGCCAGATCACGCTGGTCCTCGCCACCGCGCTGACCCTCGTGATGAACTACCTCAGCCAGAGCCTTCCGCTGTTCGGCCGCACGAACGCCGACGTGAGCGACGCCCTGCCGAACGCCTTCACGCCCGCCGGCCTGACCTTCGCCATCTGGGGCGTGATCTTCACCGGCCTGATCGTCTTCGCCGTGTACCAGGCCCTGCCCGCCCAGCGCACAGAGCGGTACGACCGGCTGTTCTGGCCGTACCTGCTCTCCAACCTCCTGAACGCCTCCTGGCTGCTCGCCTTCCAGAGCCTGAACCTGGGCGTGAGCGTGCTGATCATGCTGGCCCTGCTCGCCACCCTGATCTGGCTGGACCGCACCGTGCGCGGCATGAACACCACCAACACCCTCACCACCCCGCCCCCCAACCGCGCAGACCACTGGGCACTGCAGGTCCCCACCAGCCTGTACCTGGGGTGGATCAGCGTGGCGACCATGGCGAACATCACCGCGTACCTCGTCAGCCAGGGCGTCACGGGCGGCCTGCTGGGCCTCAGCCCGCAGGCATGGTCCGCCGCGCTGCTCGTGATCGCCGGTCTCGTCGGTACGCTCATGCTCACCCGCTTCCGCGACTACGCCTTCGCGGGCGTGCTGCTGTGGGCGTTCCTCGGCGTGTACCTCGCCCGCCCCGACGCCGGCACCGTCACCCTGGGCGTGGTTATCGGCGCGGCCCTGGTCGTCCTGGCCGCCCTGCGCACCCTGAGCATGCGCCGCCCCCACACCGCCGCCGCATGACCCCCCGGCAGGTGCTGATCGGCTGCGCCGGCTGGAGCGTCGCCAGCGGCCGCCCGGAATTCGGGAAGGGCGCCAGTGTGCTGGAACGCTACGCCACGCGCTTCCATGCCGTGGAGATCAACAGTTCCTTCTACCGCCCCCACCGACCCACCACCTACGCCCGCTGGGCCGCCAGCACCCCGCCCGGCTTCCGCTTCAGCGTGAAGGTCCCCAAGGCCATCACCCACACCGCGAAACTCCGTGACGTGCAGTTCCCGCTCATCGAGTTCGTGGAACAGGTCAGCCACCTGGACGAGAAACTGGGACCGCTCCTCGTGCAACTGCCGCCCAGCCTGAAGTACGACGCCGCCCTCGCCACGGACTTCTTCGGCACCCTGCGCCAGCTCACGCCCGCCCCGATCGCCTGCGAAGCCCGGCACGCCACCTGGTTCACCCCCGAAGCCGACGCCCTGCTCACCGCCCACCGCGTGTCCCGCGTCGCCGCCGACCCAGCCGTCGTGTCGCAGGCTGCCCACCCCGGCGGATGGACGGGCCTGACCTATTACCGCTGGCACGGTTCGCCCAGGAGGTATTACTCCGCCTACACACCAGAAGCTTTACGGGATCTTGCCCAGGACGTCCAGGCGCGTGACGGGAACGTCTGGGTCATCTTCGACAACACCGCAGGAGGCGAAGCGGCAGGCAACGCCCTGGACCTGATCGCCCTGGACCGCAGGGGCCGCCGAGTATGTGGCCGATGGCGGCCCCTGAGTCAGTCCCTCAAGCCCGACGAACGTTGATCTTGGTAAAGAGGCCCTGTGCCTGTACAGCTTCAGGGGTTATGGCGCCACACCCGTTCTGCATTTTTTCCGGTTGCCGCTATCTCGTCCCACGCGGCTTCAAGGTGGCCGGTGTCACCCGCGAGGAACTGTTCCACTTCCTGTGCGAGTTGGCGCCGCGCGTCCGCCGTCTGCTGGGCCGTCAGCTGGTAGAGCCCATCGGCCTCATCGGAGAAATGGTCCATGCGTGCCAGAAGCATGTAGTCGTCCGAGTCATGGGGGATGAAGGCTCCGGCCAGTCTCCAGGCTTGTTGCGTGATCTCGAAGTCATCCAGCTCACCGGTTTCCCGTCTCTTGGCCCACAGTTCTTTTAGAACTGGGAGAACTTTGGAACCCTCGCCGTGACCGGCCAAATGTGCGAGGCCATCCTGAGCGTCCCGATAGGTTACCGGCTCAGGCTGACGGCGAGAAGATCGTCAGGAATCTCGGGCAGGGCCAACACCCAGTCGTCAGCCCAGGCGACGATGTCGCGCCAGCTCAGCAGGCGCAGGCTGCATGCCGGGCGCTGGCCTTCTCGTACAGCTGGGCGAGGGGCCGGTTCAAGCGCGCATGCCGCCGTTCTGCTTGTTCATCCAGGCGGGGGGTTTGGGCGCGAAGCGGCCGAGGATGGTCTGCTGGTCGTAGGCGAGGTGGGCGTTCGCCCAGGGGAAGGTGTGGTTCAGGACGCGGATGGCCTCGGGGCTGCCCATGCCGTGGTCGAGCTGGTAGATGACGAACTGCTCGGGGGTTTCCAGCCTCAGGTAGGTGGGCATGCTGCCGGCGTGTTCGTCGAGGAGGCTCTGGAATTCGCCGATGGCGTCGGGGCTGGCGGTTTCCAGGTCGATGGTGACGTACATGACCTTGGGGACCTCGCCGAGCTGTTCGATGCTGACGACTTCCTCGGCGATGGCGCGCAGGCCGCCGTCCTCGCTCTCGAGTTCGACGATGACGAGGGCGGGGGTGTCGTTGACGAGTTTGTCCTGGATGCGGTCGTAGGCGCGGCTGAAGGCGACGAGTTCGGTTTGTCCTGATTCGTCGGCGAGGATGAAGCGGGCCATCATGCCGCCACTCTTGGTGGGCTTCTTGACCACGCCTTCGATCATGCCGGCGAGGACGGCCTTGAGGCGTTTGCCGGGGGCGACGTTCTGCTGCGTGAACCAGGTATCCAGGTCGCTGATGCGGCAGCTGGCGGCTTCGCGCAGGCCCTCGTGCTGTTCGAGGGGGTGGCCGCTGATGTAGAGGCCGAGAGCGTCTTTCTCGATTTTCAGGCGGTCCAGGTCGGTGTAGGCGGGGACGTTCTGTTTGAGTCTGGGTTCAGGGGCGGTTTCGTTCATGCCGAACAGGGCGTCCATGCCGCTGGCGGCCATGGCGGCCGCGCCCTGGGCCCAGGCCATGGCCTCTTCCAGGCTCTGCATGAGCTGGTGGCGTTCGCCGAAGCTGTCGAAGGCGCCGCTCTTGATGAGGCTTTCCATGGCCTTGCGGTTGCAGACCTTGTTGCCCAGGCGGGAGCAGAAGTCCGCCAGGGATTTGAACGGCCCGGCTTTCTCGCGTTCCTCCAGGATTTTCAGCACGGCGTTCTCGCCGAGGCCCTTGATGGCGTACAGGCCGAAGAGGATGTCCTCGCCCTGCACCGCGAAGTCGCTGCTGGAGCGGTTGATGTCCGGGGGGAGGACGTGCAGGTCCATCTTGCGGGCGTCACTGACGTACTCGGCGACCTTGTCGCTGTCGCGGCGTTCCACGGTAAGGAGCGCGGCCATGAACTGCACGGGGTAGTTCGCCTTGAGCCACGCGGTCTGGTAGGTGATGACGCCGTACGCCGCGGAGTGGGACTTGTTGAAGCCGTAGTTGGCGAAGGCGTCCAGCAGGTCGAACAGGCGGTTGCCTTCGTCCTCGGGGACGCCGTTGCCCTTGGCGCCGGCGACGAAGATCTGCCGCTGGCGTTTCATCTCCTCGGCGTCCTTCTTGCCCATCGCGCGGCGCAGCAGGTCCGCGCCGCCCAGGCTGAACCCGGCGACCTCGGAGGCGATCTGCATGATCTGCTCCTGGTACACGGGGATGCCGTAGGTTTCCTTCAGGATCTTCTCCAGCCACTGGGCGCTGGTGGGGAAGCCGTCCTTGACGTAGTCCACGTCTTCCAGGCCGTGGTGGCGGCGGACGTAGGTGGGGATGTTCTCCATCGGGCCGGGGCGGTAAAGCGCCGACAGGGCGATGATGTCGGCGAGGCGGCGGGGCTTGAGGCGGCGACTGGCGTCCGCGATGCCGGCCCCTTCGAGCTGGAACACGCCCTTGGTGTCACCGCGGCTCATGAGCTCGTAGGTCTTCGCGTCGTCGAAGGGGATGTTGTCGAAGTTGCCGTAGCGCTCGTCGAAGTCGGTGCCGGATTCCCGCAGGATGCGTTTGGCCTCGTCCAGGAAGCTCAGGGTGCGCAGGCCCAGGAAGTCCATCTTGATCAGGCCGATGTCCTCCACGGCCTTCATGTCGTACTGGCAGACGATGCCCTCACCGCTGGTGTCGCGCATGACCGGCACGAGGTTCGTGAGTTCGGTCTTGCCGATCACCACGCCGGCCGCGTGGACGCTGGCGTGCCGGGTGAGGCCCTCGAGTTTCTGCGCGAACTCGTACGCCTCGAGCAGCTGGGCGTCCTCGGCGAGCATCTGCTGGATGTCCGGGACGCTCTCGCGGGCCTGTTCCAGGCTGTAACTCTTCCCGAACTTGATGGGAATGAGCTTGCTGACCTTGTCCACCTTGGCGTACTCCAGGCCCATCACGCGCGCCACGTCCTTGAGGCACGCCTTGGAGGCCATGGTTCCGAAGGTGGCGATCATGGCGACCTTGTCGTCCCCGTACTTCTGGCGCACGTAGTCGATCACCTCGACGCGGCGGGCGTCGTTGAAGTCAATGTCGAAGTCCGGCATGGAGATGCGGTCCGGGTTCAGGAAGCGCTCGAACAGCAGCTCGAACTCCAGCGGGTCCAGGTTGGTGATGCGGATCGCGTACGCGACCAGCGACCCGGCCCCCGACCCACGCCCGGGGCCCACGCTGATGTCGTGGTCCTTGGCCCAGTTGATGTAGTCCGCCACGATCAGGAAGTAATCGGGGAACCCCATGTTGTTGATCACGCTCAGCTCGTACTCGGCGCGGCGCAGCAGCACCAGCGCGTGCCGGTGGTGGCTGCGGGTGGTTTCCTGCTCGGCCTCGCCGTCCAGGTCAATGGTGGTGTCCCCGGCCCGCTCGCGGGCGCGGCGGCAGTCCTCGGCGGCGTAGGCGGGCAGCTCGCCGGTGTCGCCGCGGGCCTCCATCTTCACCAGGGCCGGGTACGGCGTGTACTTCTCCCCGGCGTCCTGCCCGCGTTTTTCCCACTCGCTGCCCATGAAGGCCAGCAGGGTGTACAGCGTGTCGGGGTCGCAGGTCTGCGGGTCGCAGCCGTTCACGCGGCCCAGCACCCGCGCGGCGTCCTCCGCGCCCAGTTCCGCCAGGGAGTACGCCGCGTAATCCCGCAGCAGGCCTTCGGTGAGGTACGCCGGGTAGCGTTTCACGGCGCCGGCGTACGTCTGCACGCGCAGTTCTTCCTTCATGGTGCGGCCCTCGGGGATGGGCAGCTCCGGCATCTGGTACACGCGCTTCTTGCCGACCGGCAGATCCACGTTGCACAGTTCGGCCACCAGGGCGGTGTTGTCGAACACCTCCTCGCCCCAGTCGCTCACGGGCAGCGCGGCCTGCATCTCCTCCAGGCTTTTCACGTAGAACTCGTCGCAGGGGAACTTGAAGCGGTTCTCGTCGGCCAGCGTCGCCTTCGTCTGGATCGCCAGCAGCGTCTCGTGGGCGGTGGCGTCGCTCTTCTTGACGTAGTGGCCGTCGTTCGTGGCGACCATCCCGATGCCCAGCTCCTGCGCCCAGGCCCGCAGGATGGGGTTGTTCTTCTTCTGCTCGGGCAGCCCGTGGTCCTGAATCTCGATGAAGTAGTTCTCCCCGAACAGCTCCCGGTACCACAGCAATCTCTTTTTCGCGTCGTCCTCGCGGCCCTGCAGCAGCAGCTGCTGCACCTCGCTGCCCAGGCACCCGGAAAACGCGATCACGCCCTTGTGGTGCTCCTGCAGCAGCTCATGGTCGATGCGGGGCTTGTAGTAGTAGCCCTCGGTGTACCCGCGGCTGCTCAGGCGGCACAGGTTCTGGTAGCCCTCGAAATCCCGGGCCAGCAGCGTCAGGTGAAAGATGCCCTTCTCGCCGTCCTGCCCGCGCGTGCGGTCCCGGCGCGTGCCCTGCCCCGGCACCACGTACGCCTCGTAGCCCAGGATGGGTTTCACGCCCATGCCGGTCGCGTAGTTGTAGAAGTGCACCGCGCCGTGCATGTTCCCGTGGTCGGTCATCGCCAGGGCCGGGGTGCAGCCGTCCGGCGTGACCTCCTTGGCCCATTTCAGCAGGTCCTTGAGTTTCGCCGCGCCGTCCAGCAGGCTGTACTGCGTGTGCTGGTGCAGGTGCGCGAACCGTTTGGGCTTGCAGCACGACCCGTCAGGAAGGTGAATGTGGGGCGTTTCCTGGGTGGGGGCGGCGGGCGCGGTCATACCCATCAGGATATGCGCTGAGCGTAATGCCGGGGTGTGAGCCTCACACCCGCTGGCGGCTGCGCACCCCCGGCGTGACCCCGGCCGCGATCAGGTGCGCGGCCCGCAGCGGCTCCGGAATGCGGCCAGCCAGCGCGAACTGCCGCACGGCCGCCTCCGCGTCCGGCAGGTCCAGTCCGCAGCGCTGCACGAACACGCCCGCGCAGGGTTCCATCTCCCCGGCGGCCTGCACCAGGCGCCACTTGCGCGCCCCGCCCGGCACGTGCGAGAGCAGCGCCGCGCGGATCCGGTCCAGGTCCGGGCGGCGCCGGGCGACGACCAGCACCGGCCGCCCGGTCGCCGCGTGCAGGGCCTCCAGGTCCACCACGTTGAAGCCCGCCAGCGCGATGCCCTGCAGGAAGATCAGCCCCGCGCCGTGCCCGTGCGCGTTCACCAGCCGCGCCAGCTCGGCCGTGCTGTTCCGCCCGTCGCGCCGCACCTGCCCGCGCATCACGCCGTGCAGCACCGGCCCCACATACCGCGTGCCGATCACCGGCACGTCCCCCCGGTGCTCCCGCCGGAAGGGCGCGTCGTCGAAGCCCACGGCGTGCGTGAAGCCCCGCGGTGCCCCCACGTTTACTCCCCGGCCGGCTCCCCGTACCCGCGGGCGCGCACCTGCGCCCAGGTGTCCGGGCCGCCCAGCACGAACGGCTCGCGCTGCACGTGCGTGGTGACCTCCGGTCCCGCCGGGGAGAGGAACACGTCGATCTCCGTGCGGATCCCGAAGCCCCGGTGCGCCGGGTACGTGCCGGGTTCGATGGTCACGCACAGCCCGGGCGTGAGGGTGCGGGTGTCGCGCGTCTCGTAATCGTCCAGGTTCGCGCCGGACCCGTGAATCTGCACGCCCAGGTCATGCCCGGTGCGGTGCAGGAAGTACGGCTCCCACGCCTCGCCCATGGCGTCCCGGGCAGCGCGGTCCAGTTCCCAGCCCTGCACCCGGCCCCAGCCCTCGGCCTCGAAGCGGTCCTGCACCAGGCTCAGCGCGGCGTCCCGGGCGGCGCGGGTGGCCTGCCACGCCTCGGCGTACTCCGGGCCCGGCTCGCCCGCATGCGCCACCCAGGTCACGTCCGCGAACGGCCGGCCCGGCTCCTGCGCCCACAGGTCGATCAGCACGCACTGCCCGGGCTGCAGCGTGGCGTTCTGCGCCTCGCCGGGCTCGTAGTGGCTGTCGGCGGCGTTCACGCCGAAACTCACGTTCACGTCATGCCCGGCCTGCATGCCTGCCGCGCGGATCTGGTCCATGATCAGCGCCTGCACCTCCAGTTCCGTGACCGCCTGCCCGGACTGCAGCCGCTCGTGAATCAGGCGGAAGGCGTCGTCCTTGGCGCGCATCAGGACGCTCGCGGCGTGGTCGTGCGCGGCGCGGTCCTCCGGCGACCACACCAGGAATGCCTGCAGCAGGTCCGCGCTGCTCTCGATCCCGGCGGCCCCGGCGGCCCGCACGCGCTCCACGGTGCCGGCGTCCACGCGGCTCACGTACGGCACCGCGCCCAGGGGGCTGTACTCCATCGCCACGCGCTGCCCGGCCACGACCGCTTTCAGGGCCGCGTCCAGTTCGGCGTGCGACCCGAAGGGCCGCAGGTCGGCGTCCCAGGCCCGGGTGATGTTCCGCCAGTTGCCGCCCTCGATGTGGTTGTGCAGCACCACTGCGCGGCCCTCGCGGGGCACCCACACGAAAAACCGCCGCGTCAGGAAGACGCTGGCGGGAATGTCCAGCACGCGCCGGGCGTGGGGGTTCAGGCC
Source organism: Deinococcus ficus (assembly GCF_003444775.1). Lineage (NCBI taxonomy): Bacteria > Thermotogati > Deinococcota > Deinococci > Deinococcales > Deinococcaceae > Deinococcus > Deinococcus ficus. The sequence continues at coordinate 214,031 of NZ_CP021081.1, forward strand.
CTGGAAGTCGTACATCAGCCAGCCGTCCAGGGCGGTGGACTGCAGGGCGGCCTGCATGCGCTGGATGGGCGTTGCGGCGGGAGTGGTCATGCCCGGCAGCTTAGCGTCCCGCCGGCCCTCAGAACCCTCGGGCGTAACGGCGTTCCAGGCGGTGCTGCACGAGTTCCAGCGCGCTGCTGATCACCCAGTAGATCAGCGCGGCCGCCAGGTACGGCCCGAACGGCTCGAAGGTCCGGGCGATTTCCAGCTGCGCGCTGCGCAGCAGTTCCACGACCGTGATGACGGAGACCAGTGAGGTGTCCTTGACCAGCCCGATCAGGGTGTTGCTGAGGCTGGGCAGCGCCACCCGCGCCGCCTGAGGCAGCACGATCAGGCGCATGACCTGCGAGTCCGTGAGGCCCAGGCTGGTGCCCGCCTCCCGCTGGCCCCGGCCGATGCTCAGGATCGCGGCGCGGATCGTCTCGCTGAGGTACGCCGCGGCGTTCAGGGTCAGGGCGATCACGCCGCCCGCGATGGGGCTGAGGGTGAGCCCCAGGCTGGGCAGGCCGTAATACACCATGAAGATCTGCACCAGCAGCGGCGTGCCGCGGATGAACGACACGAACACGCTGCTCACGCGCCGCAGCGCTCCGAAGCGCGAGAGCCGTGAGAGCGCCACCAGGAAGCCCAGCGGCAGGCCCAGCAGCATGGCCGCCAGCGCGAACCCCAGCGTGATCGGGGTGGCCTTGAGCAGCGCCGGCAGGGCGTTCACGGCACTCTGGAACACGAGTTGCAGCTGTTCGAGGTTCATGCGGGCTCCGGAACGGGAAAGAGGCGAAACGGGGCGGTGACCGCCGGGGGTCAGGCGAGCATAGTGTGCCCGGCCCCGGCGGTCACCGCGACTTCAGTTCAGGGTTTGCTGACGTCCTGCCCGAACCACTTGCGGCTGATCTTGGCGTACGTGCCGTCGGCCTTGATCTGCAGCAGGGCGCGGTCCACGGCCTTTTTCAGCGCGGTGTTGGTCTTCTTCATGGCGATGCCCACGGGCTCGGGCTGGCCGACCACGCCGGCGCCGCGCACGGGGAGGTTTTCCTTGGTGATCAGGTAGCCCACCAGCAGGCGGTCGTTGAAAGCGGCGTCCAGGCGGCCGGCGGCGAGGTCCGCGAGGTACTCGGGCGCGCCGGGGTAGGTGACGACGTTGATGCCGCCGGCGTCACGCAGCTGCTTTTCGAAGTTGCTGCCCAGGCCCACGCCCACGCGCTTGCCTTTCAGCTCGGCCAGGCTCTTGGGCGCGAAGCTGCCGGTCTTCTTCACGATGATCTGCGCGCTGGAGTAGGCGTAGGGGGCGCTGAAGCCGATGGTCTTCTGGCGCTCGGCGGTGATACCGACCTGGTTGACGATCACGTCGTACTTGTTCGCCTGGAGCCCGGCGAGAATGCCGCTCCATTCGGTCAGGACGAATTCGGCCTTCAGGCCGAGCTTCGCGGCGACGGCGCGGGCGATGTCTACGTCGAAACCGACAAGTTCGCCCTTCTCGTTCTTGAAGGTGAAGGGGGCGTAGGTGCCCTCCATGCCGATTTTCAGGGTGCCTTTGCTGAGGGTGGGGACAGTGGCGGCGTGCGCGCCCTGCAGGCCCAGCAGGGCGGTGATGGACAGGGCCAGGATGGTGCGGTGCTTCATGGGTCTCCTTGGGGCCGGCGCGGTGGGCCGGGTGAGGGTCATGGGATGGGCGGGGTCGCCCCGACTCCATAAGATACCAAATTGGTCAACTATTGACCACCCCTCTGCCCTGGACAACCCCGGCACCTGCCACCCCGCCGCCCCGCCCAGCGGCTACCCTGAACCCAAACGCCGCCCCCCCTTCACCCGGAGGTTCCCCACATGCGCCGCCCCCCCATCCTGCTTCCCGCCCTGGCCGCCCTCCTGACCACCCTGCCGCCCGCCGCCCGGGCACAGGACACCTTCACGCCCGGCCCGGTAAAGACCACCACCAGCCGCTGCGGAGCCTACACCGTGCAGCTGCGCGAGAACGGCTTCGGCGACCCGCAGGACAGCGTGAGCCTGCTCCTGAATGGCCGCGCAGTCCTCACCCTGAAAGACGAAATGGTGGGCCGCGACCACTGCGGCGACCTGACCGGCGACGGCGTCCCCGAGGTGATCCTCACGCAGTTCAGCGGCGGCGCGCACTGCTGCACCACCGTCAGCGTGTACAGCCTGACCACCCCCCCGCGCCGCATCCTGCACACCGACACCCAGCACTCCGGCGGCGTGAGCGTTCTCCAGCTCGACGGCCGCGGCCCGAAGGAACTCGTGACCGGCGACTGGCGCTTCGCTTACGCCTACGACCTCAGCTTCGCCGGCAGCCCCGCCCTGCCCCTGGTGTACAGCTACCGGGGCGGCCAGTACGTGGACACCACCCGCGAGTACCCGCAGTACCTGCTGAACCAGGTGACGCCCCCCGAGTACCCGGAACTGGCCAGCGGCACGCACCTGTTCAACTACGCCGTGCAGGTCATCGCGGGCCGCACGGCGCAGGCCGAGGCGTACGTGCGCTCCCTGACCGGCCCGGACCGCGCGTGGCTGGACAACTACCTGCCCGACATCCGCCAGAACCTCAGCAGCGCCGGCCTGGACGACTGGCCCCAGCAGACCGGCGTGCCCCTGGACGGCGTGCGCGGCGCGGTGGGCGGAGCGTTCACCACGCCCGGGAAACTGGATCTGCTGGCCGCCGTGCGGGAACCGGGCGGCGCGGCCAGCCTGCGCATGTACCGCCAGCAGGCCGGAAAGGTCACGGCCAGCGGCCCGCTGCTGAGCTTCCCCAGCGCCGCCGCGCTGGACTGGCCGCTGGGCTTCACGGTGCCCCGCGCCGACGGCCGCGCGGACTTCGTGCTGAACGACACCCGCAGCGGCAGCGTGCGCTACCCCACCTACCGCGTGACCGCTGCCAGCCTGCAGGAACGCACGAACGACCCCCTGGCCGCCGCCGTGAAACCCCTCGCGGAACTCAGCAGCGTCGCCCGGCACCGCGCCAGCCTGTACCGCGCCAGCGTGAAGACCGGAGAGCAGCGGCAGGTGATCGGGGGCCGCATCCAGGCGGCCGTGACCCGCGCCGCGCCGTGGCTGGGCACCCTGAGCACCCCTGAAGTCATCAAACTGTCCACGCTGGGCAACTTCACCGTGAACGCCCTGGAAGTCACCCGCGAGAACACCGGAAACGCCCTGATCGCCGGCACGGTGGATGTCGGGCACGTGGAACCCGACCAGGACAGCGAGTACGTGCTCGCCGAGCGGTACACCCTGGCGGTGTTCGTGGAGAAGCGCGGCGGCACCTGGACGGTCACGCGCTGGCAGCTCACGCCCCGCACCGGCCCCGGCCCCCTGTACCGCGGCGAGTAAGGACCGCTCGGCCAGACGGCCGATGTGCCGCCGGCCCGGGGCGCCCTAGCCTGGGGGAATGCATTTTCTGGAGTTCTTCACCATCGTGGAGGAAGACCGAGACGTCCTGAACCCGGTCAGCCCAGGGGCCCTGGACCGCGTCGCTGACTACGCCGGGCTGCGCGACGGCCAGAGCGTGCTGGACATCGGCAGCGGCAAGGGCGCAGTGCTGCGGCAGTGGGCGGCACGCCGGGCGATCACCGGCACGGGCGTGGACCTGAACCCCGCCTTCGTGCAGAACGCCCGGCAGCGCGCACAGGACGCAGGGCTGAGTGCCGCCCTCACCTTCCCTCACGGCCCCGCGCTGGACTTCACGCCGGACCCGGCCGGGTACGACGTGGTGAGCTGCCTGGGCGCCACCTTCGCCCTGGGCGGCTTCACCGAGGCGGCCCGCTGGATGACCCGTCACCTGCGGGACGAAGGCGCCGTCGTGATCGGCGACGTGTACCGCCGGGGCCCCGTTCCCGATCAGGCGCAGGCGGAATGGTGGGCGGCGCTGCCCACCCTGGAGGAACGCAGCGACGAATTCATGGCGGCGGGGCTGGACCTGACCGGCCTGACCGTGTCCAGCCGGGCGGACTGGGACCATTACAGCAGCCTGATGTGGGCGGCCGTGCAGCGCTGGGCGCGCGTACACCCGGATCATCCGGACCGTGCCGAGGTGCTGGCGAAGACCCACGAGAGCCGGGCGGCCTACCTCCGCTGGGAACGGGCCTCCCTGGGCTGGGCGATCTGGGTGGGGCGGCCGGCGCAGGACGCGTAGGGTTCAGTCGCTCAGACGCTCACGTCCCGCCGACTGAACAGCGGAGCGGCCGCCGCCACTAGAAGTACGCCCACCAGCAGGGCCACCACGGCCGGCATGAGGCTCACCTGCTCCTTCAGGGCGTTCAGGGCCAGGGCGTACTTCCAGGGGTTCAGGCCCTCCACCGCGCTCAAGGCGGGCACCTGGGCGCCCAGGCCGTACAGCACCATGCTGAAGATCCCCAGGCCCACGCCCAGACCCGAGGCGAGCCCCGGCTGCCCGGTGGCCGCCCCGGCTGCCAGGGCCAGCGCCCCGAACACCCAGGCGCCCAGCGTGTGCAGCGCCACCGTGGTGAGCAGGTGCGCGGCGTTCAGCGGCGCCTGGAACAGCGCCCCGCCGACCCAGGTGGCCGCGAACAGCGTGCCCCCCAGGGCCAGCAGCAGGACCAGCAGCGCCAGGGTTCGCCCGGCCAGCAGGCCCGTACGGGACAGCGGCGTGGCGAGCGGGAATTCCAGGTGCCCGCGCTGCTCCGCGCCGGCGATCAGGCCCGCGCCGGTCAGGCCGGCGTACAGGCTCAGCAGCACCGGCATCAGGCTCAGCAGCTTCCCGCCCACGTACCCGGCGGGGCTGGTGTAGTCCTCCCCGAACAGGACCTTCAGCGCGTCCGGGAGGCTGCGCATCACCTCGTTCAGGCTGGGGTCGTCCTTGAAGGCGGGGTACACGGCCAGCACGCTCAGCGTGTACAGGCTGAGGCCCAGCGCCCACCAGCCCAGGGCGCGGCGATGGTCGTGCAGGGTGTCGCGCAGCACATGCGTGATCTCAGGCCACATGGGGACCCCCGGTGCGGTACTCGTCCATGAAGGCGTCCTCCAGGCTGGACGGCGTGAACGAAAGCGCCCGCACCTGCTCGCCCGCCAGCGCGCGCAGCAGCGGGTTGGGATCCCCGCGCCACAGGCCCTCCACGCTCAGGAGGCCAGCCCGGGTGACGGTCAGGCCCGGGAGCGCCGCAAGGTCCGCGCGGGGTGCGGCGGCAAACGTCACGTGCAGGCGCTGCGGCAGGCTGGCCTTCAGGTCCGGGAGCCGGTCCACGCGCACCAGCTGCCCCGCCCGGATGATGCCCACCCGGTCCGCGACGCGCTCCACCTCGCTCAGCACGTGGCTGCTCAGGAACACCGTGCGGCCCTCCGCCCTCGCCTCACGCAGCAGCGCCAGCACCGTGTCCTGCACCAGCGGATCCAGCCCGTCAGTCGGTTCGTCCAGGATCAGCAGGTCCGGGCGGTGCATCAGCGCCAGCGTCACGCCCACCTTCTGCCGGTTGCCCTTGCTGAGCGCGCCCACCCGCCGCGTCAGGTCCAGATCCAGGCGGCCGGCCACCTCCAGCCCGTACGTCACGTCCCGCAACCCGCGCAGCCGGGCGCCGCGGTCCAGCAGCTCCTGCCCGGTCCAGGCGGGATTCAGGTGCACCTCGCCCGGCAGGTACCCCACCCGCGCGTGCACCGCCTCGCGCGCCCGCCACACGTCCAGGCCGAAGATCCGCCCCTCGCCGCCGGTGGGCCGCAGGAAGCCCAGCAGCGTGCGGATGGTGGTCGTCTTGCCCGCCCCGTTCGGCCCCAGAAAGCCGAACACCTCGCCCGGCGGGACGCTCAGCGTCAGGGCACTCACGCCCACGCCCGGCGCGAAGTGCTTGCTCAGGGCCTGCGTCTCGATGGCGTCTGCGTTCACGCCTCACCACCCTCTGCCTGAGACTGGGCGCTCAGGCGGCGCCACTCGTCCATCATCCGGGGAAACAGCGCCAGCCACACGCGGTAGAACGCCTCCATCTCCCGCAGCGGCCCGGGGTCCGCGCCGTCCGGCAGGACCGCCAGGCCGTCCTGCGCGATCTGCCGGAAACTCTCCAGCTTGCGGGTGCCGGCCTCGGTCAGGGTGGCCCAGCTGCCCGGTTTCATGCGGAAGCGGTCGGCACGCTCCCCGGGATTCGGGGCGTGCTCGATCATGCCGATCAGCAGCAGCTGGTTCAGGGCCACGCTGATGCTCGCCCGGCTGGCCTGCAGCAGCCCGGCGATCTCAGCGGGCGTGCTGCCGCGCTCCGGGGCGATCAGCAGGGCCGCCAGCACCCGCCCGGACATGCGGGGGAACCCGGCGGCTTCCATCAGCACGCCGGTCCGCTCGATGAAGAGCTTCTGTTCCACCAGGGGCGGCTCCAGCCGGTCGGTCATGCCCCAAGATTAGCAAATTTCAGGAAGTTCTGAAAACTCGGCAATCACTCTGATACAGCCTCAGCCCGCGAGTCTGGACACCCCCGCACCCCCACGCGCCCTGAAGTCCCGGCGACCATTCGCCCACCCCACCCGCCCTATCCTGCCTGCATGGCGTTCCCGGACATTCAGTCGTTCATGGCCCTGCTGGAATCCCGCGGCGAACTGCTGCGCGTGCGCGAACCCGTCTCCCGCGACCTGGAAATCACCGAGATCAGCGACCGCCTCGTGAAAAAAGGCGGCCCCGCCGTGGTCTTCGAGAACGTCGTCGGCAGCGACTACCCGGTCGTGATGGGCCTGATGGGCACCCGCGAACGCACCGCCCTCGCCCTCGGCGTCCACGACCTCGACGACCTCGCCGCGAAAGTCCGCGCGCTGATCGACCTGAAAGGCGCCGGCGGGCTGATGGGCATGCTGGGCAACCTCCCCAAACTCCGCGACGCGATGAACCTCCCCCCCCGCCGCGTGAAACGCGCCCCAGCCCAGGAAGTCGTGTGGCGCGGCGACGAGGTGGACCTCAGCAAGATCCCCGTCCTCAAGTGCTGGCCCGAGGACGGCGGCCCCTTCGTCACCTTCCCCCTGGTCATCACCAAGGACCCCGACACCGGCGAACGCAACATGGGCATGTACCGCATGCAGGTCATGAGCAAGAACACCACCGGCATGCACTGGCAACGCCACAAGACCGGCACCAAGCACCTGGAAAAAGCCCGCAAGAAAGGCCAGAAGCTGGAAGTGGCCGTCGCCATCGGCGGTGACCCCGCCCTGATCTACGCCGCCACCGCCCCCCTGCCGCCCATCCCCGGTCTGGACGAGTTCGCGCTCGCCGGGTATCTGCGCGGACAGCGCTACCCGGTCGTCAAGGGCCTCACCGTGGACCTCGACGTGCCCGCCAACGCCGAATTCATCCTCGAAGGTTACGTGGACCCCCAGGAAGACTGGGTGGTCGAGGGGCCCTTCGGCGACCACACCGGCTTCTACACCCTCCCCGACCGCTACCCCCTCTTCCACGTCACCGCCGTCACCATGCGCCAGGCCCCCGTGTACCCCGCCACCATCGTGGGCCGCCCCCCCATGGAGGACGCCTACCTCATCGAGGCGTCCGAACGCCTCTTCCTGCCCGCCGCGCAACTGATCATCCCCGAGATCGTCGACTACCACATGCCGCCCGCCGGCGTCGCCCACAACCTCGTCGTCGTCAGCATCAAAAAGGACTTCCCCGGGCAGGCGTACAAGGTCGCCAACGGCCTGTTCGGCCTCGGGCAGATGATGTTCGCCAAGGTCATCGTCGTCGTGGACGACCACGTCAGGGTCAACGACATGGACGCCGTGTGGCGCGAAGTCACGCAGAAGGCCGTCCCCGGCCGCGACACCCTCACCACCCGCGGTCCCATCGACGTCCTCGACCACAGCAGCCGCGGCTGGGGTTACGGCGGAAAACTCATCATCGACGCCACCACCAAACGCCCCGAGGAAATCGGCAGCCCCAAAAGCAGCCGCGAAGCCCAGGCCCAGGACACCACCCCCGAAACCTTCCAGCCGCGCGCCCGCACCGACCTCCCCACCTTCGAAGGCGTCCTCGACCAGACCCAGACCCCGGACGGCTACTGGATCGTCACCCTCGACAAGACCCGCGCCGGCCAGACCCGCGACCTCGCCGCCGCGTTCGCCGCCCACCCCGCCGCCGCCGGCATCCGCCACCTCCTCATCGCCGACGAACACACCGACCCCCACGACCCCGGCGACGTCTGGTGGACCATCCTCAACAACATCGACCCCGAACGCGACGTGTGGCTTGAAGGTCAGCTTCTCGCCTGGGACGGCGCGAAAAAACTCCCCGAGGAGGGCTTCGTGCGCGAGTGGCCGCCGAAAATCGTCATGGACGCCAGCGTGATCGCCCGCGTGGACCGCATGTGGAACGTGTACGGCCTGCCCGAGCAGTGGCGCTGAGTGAGGCGGATCTGACGCCCTGGCCGCCCGCGGCAGGCCTCATCATGGAGCGGTATGCGACAGGTCCGGCCCGCCCTGGTTGTTGTCCCCGCTGCCTTCGTCAGCCTGGCCCTGGCAGGGTGCGCGCCCTCCGTCTCCCTGGCGGAGCCGCTGCCCTTCCGCGAAGGGCAGGAATGGGAACTGAAGGTGCAGGCCGGCGGCAGCTCCCTGAGCTACGCCGTCCGTCTGGGTGAGCCTGTGCTGCGGGACGCCGGGACGCGGCACTGGACCTGGAAAGATCAGCGGTCCGGCGACGTCCTGGTGGACTACATGGCGCGCCCCACGCAGGGGGCCCCGCTCCTGCGGATCAACTTCACCCGCGGTACTCCCACCATGGGCGTGTGCCGGATTCCCGTGTTCATGGCGGACGGAAGCGCCCATGAATTCACGGGCCGCTCCGCGGACCGGCCGCAGGCCCTGGACCACTACCTGAAGACGGGGGAGATCACAGGGACGCAACTCTGCACGTTCAAGCGCATCACGCCCGGGTGGTGAGGTGCGGCGCCGGTCGGGGTAGGCAGGCGCCACACCGTCGCAAGTCCAGGACTCCTGCCCGCTTCACCGGGCGTCGTCACTGGGCCTGGAAGGTCTTCTCGGTTCTCAGCATGAGCTGGCCGCTGGCGCTGTACGCGGTGACGGTCAGGCGGTGCGTGCCGGGCGTGGCCTGGAACCGGAAGGTGTGGGGGAGGGTGGGGGCGGTGGGGATGTCCTGGCCGTTCACGGTGACCTGCACGCGGGCGGGCGGGGTGGCGGTCTGGAGCCACAGGACGCCGCTGAGGTCGGTGTGGGCGGGCACGCGGGCGGGCCAGGGCGTGGCGGTGCTGACGGTGCAGGTGAGGCAGGCTTTCTGGAAGCGGCGCTGGAAGGCGTTTATGGTCCTCAGGTCCTGGAAGGCCTGCCATTTGGCGGGGCTGGCGAACAGGCGGTAGTCGTTGCGGCGGGCGGCACTCTTGCCGTTTGCTTCGCCGGTGAGCATGTTCAGGTCCAGCCAGTTGATGTTCTTCAGGCGGGGGTAGCGGATCCAGGCGCCCCAGTACACCTCGCGCAGCTGCCGGGCGGCGAAGTCGCTGTGGTCCTGGCTGGCGGCGGCGCCGCTGCGGTGGGAGGCGGCGTACTCGGAAAGCTGGATGGGGTGCGCGGGCGCGTAGCGCGCGTAGAAGCCGTCCACGAGGTCCAGGGGATGGGCGTTCAGGCGGGGGGCGCGGACGTTGCCGTTCTCGAAGGGCAGGCTGTACAGGCTCAGGCCGGCCCAGTCCACGGCGTCCGGACCGGGGTAGTAGCGGCCTATTTTCGTGAGGTCGCCGGGCATGGGCATCCAGACGGTCGCGGCGTTCGGCGCGTGCTGGTGCAGGGCGCGGGCGAGGCGCTGGAAGGTGCTGCGGTACAGCGCCGGGTCGCGGCTCCATTCGTTCTGGGGGTCGTTCATCTCGGCGGCGAAGCGCACGAAGACGGGCAGGCCGGCTTTCGCGGTTTCCTTCGCGAAGGCGCTGAGCATGGCGTCGGTGACCTGCCGCAGCGGCACGGCGGGTTCCAGGGCGATGTGCAGCGCCTGCCCGTGGGTGCGGGCGGCCTGGGCGTGCCGGTGGGGGAAGATCACGTCGGGGCTGCGGCTGGGTTTCAGGTCCCAGTAGCGGAAGATCACCGCGAAGTCCTGCCGTTCCGGGGACAGGCGGGGCGGCACGCCAGTCACGCTGAGTTCCGGGGCGTACGCGCCGAGCAGGATGCCGCGGGCGGGTTCCAGGCGCGCCAGGCGGGGCTGGGTGCTGCCGGTCTGCGCGGTCACCAGCCGGACATCTATGGTCTGCCGGTAGGGCGCGGCCTTGTACTCCAGGGCGCGGGCGGTGACGCCGTCGCCCTGCGCGCGGTAGCGGGCGGCGGCGCGGGTATACGCGTCGGTGGCGCTGGTGTAGTCGCCCAGCGCGACGTACGCGTCGGCCAGGGCGCGCCAGTTCGCAGCGGTGGGGTTCAGGGCGGCGGCCTGCGCGAACGCCCGGGCGGCGGCGCCGGGGTCGCCGGCGCGGGTGGCCTGCACGCCCAGCGCGTACCAGCCGTCGGCCTTGCGGGGCAGGACGGCCGGGAACGCGAACGTGCCGGCGTGGGCCGTGCCGGACAGCAGGGTGCCGGTCAGGAGGGGCGCGGCGGGAGAGAGCAGGGCGGCGAGGAGCAGCGCGGGACGGGCCGGGACGTTCACGGGCCGCATCCTATGGTGGGGCCTGGCGGGCCGGGCGTGCGGGACTTCACCGGGTCAGTTCGCGGTCAGGTTGGCCGGATGCTTTACGCTGCGGGGCATGCTGACGTTCGCTGAAGCGGCCCGCCGTGCCGAAGCGGAGGTGGGGGCGGAAACGCACCGGCTTGCCGCGCACGGCGTGACCGGCATGCTGATTCCCGCCACGTTCGAGGAAGGTTATTACCGGCAGGCGAATCTGCCCGAGCAGCTGCGCCGGCTGTTCGCGCCCGTGAACCCGCACCGCATCGATGAGGACGCCCTGGAGCCGCTGACCGTGCAGGCGCAGGCGCTGGTGCGCACCAGTGCCCTGCTGGACGACGCGGTGCAGATCTTCTACCGCGCGCTCGGCAACGCCGGCCTGAGCCACGGGGAGATGCACGCCCGTCGGCCCGGGGTGACGCGCGCGCAGACGGCCACCGTGACGCCGCCCGGCACGGCTGCCCTGCACGCCGTGAAGCGGCTCTGGGCCGACGACTGGTCCTTCGACGCGGTCCTCGCGCGGCTGGACGACACGGGCAGCATCGCCCTGGACGCCCGGCCCACGCTGCTGCTGGCCGGTCCGCCCGGCACGCCCGACTCGGCCCGCGCGGCCGAACTGGGGGTCCCGGTGGCCCTGGTGAACGCGGCCGGGCTGGTCGGCCTGCCCTGAACGGCCCGCCCGCGGCGGTGCGGTAGCCTCCTGCCATGCAGGCACACGAGCTCACCCGCCCGGGCGCGTACCCGGGCCTGAACCTCACGCTTCATGACGGCGGCATCCTGGAGGTCGTGATCGCCAACGAGCGCACGCTGAACAGCGTGGACCGCGGCGGGCACCAGTCCCTGACCCGCATCTGGCGCGATATCGACGCCGCGCAGGGCGTGCGCTGCGTCCTGATCCGCGGGGAGGGCCGCGGCTTTTCCAGCGGCGGGGACTTCGAACTGATCGAGGAGATGGCCTCGGACTTCACGGCCCTGGCCCGCGTGTGGCGGGAAGCGCGGGACCTCGTGTACAACGTCATCAACTGCGGCAAACCCATCGTGAGCGCCATTCACGGGCCCTGCGTGGGCGCGGGCCTCGCAGTGGCGCTGCTCGCGGACGTCAGCGTGGCCGCAAAAAGCGCCCGGATTCTGGACGGGCACGTGCGCCTGGGCGTGGCCGCCGGGGACCACGCCGCGATCATCTGGCCGCTGCTGTGCGGTCTGAACAAGGCCAAGTACCACCTCATGACCGGTGAGCCTGTGTCCGGCGAGGAGGCCGAACGCATCGGGCTGGTCAGCCTGTGCGCCGAGGACGATCAGTACCTGGAGCGCGCCTGGAAGGTCGCCCGGCAGCTCGCCGCCGGCAGCCCCACCGCCGTGCGCTGGACGAAGTACGCCCTGAACAACTGGCTGCGCGCCATGGGCCCCACCTTCGACGCCAGCCTCGCCCTGGAGTTCCTGGGATTCACCGGCCCTGACGTGAGGGAAGGCCTGGCGAGCCTGCGCGAGAAACGCCCCCCGACCTTCATGGAGGACGCCCCCCTCTGACCCCGCCTCGCCCCGTTTCCTGAAGGGCACGCTCACACATTCAAGAATCGTCAACCCCGCATGATGGCCCGCTGAACGCCCGGTGACGCTCCCCTGAACGTTCGCTCCACGGGCCTTCAGGCGGGTGTCACCGCCGCTCAGGGCCACCGGGGAATACTCCAGGCATGACCATCCTCCTGCTCATGACCGTGCTGACCGCCCTGCTCGTGGCGTTCGCCCTGTACAGCCTGGGCAGCGAGGACCGCGCCCTCGCCCGGGAACAGACCCTGCGCACCCTGCGCCGCACCGCACGCGCCCCGGGCCGCAGCGCCGGCCACCCCGCCATCGGCGACTGACCCTCCCAGCCTCCGCGCCCGCCCCTCCGGCGGGTCTTTTTTATGTCCCCTGTCCGGCATGCGCGGCTGTCCCCCACCCGGGAACGGGACAGCGCTCACCTTTGCGCGCGATAATCTCAGGCGCTATCTCACCCCCAGGAGGGACCCCCATGACCAAAGAACCCGCCCGCGTGACCGTAACCGGCGCCGCCGGCCAGATCGGCTACAGCCTGCTGTTCCGCATCGCCTCCGGCGACATGCTCGGCAAGGACCAGCCCGTCATCCTGCAACTGCTGGAAATCACCCCCGCCCTCAAGGCCCTCAACGGCGTCGTCATGGAACTCCGTGACTGCGCCTTCCCCCTCCTGCACGACATCGTCGTCACCGACGACCCCATGGTCGCCTTCAAGGACGCCGACTACGCCCTGCTGGTCGGCGCCATGCCCCGCAAGGCCGGCATGGAACGCGGCGACCTCCTCAGCGCCAACGGCGGCATCTTCAAACCCCAGGGCGAGGCCATCAACGCCGTCGCCAAACGCGACATCAAGGTCGTGGTGGTCGGCAACCCCGCCAACACCAACGCCCTCATCGCCCAGCAGAACGCCCCCGACATCGACCCCAAACAGTTCACGGCCCTGGTCCGCCTGGACCACAACCGCGCCATCAGCCAGCTCGCCGAGAAAACCGGCGGCGCCGTGAAGGACATCAAGAACGTCACCATCTGGGGCAACCACTCCTCAACCCAGTACCCCGACCTGAGCCAGGCGACCGTGAACGGCCAGCCTGCCCTGGACCAGGTGGACCGCACCTGGTACGAAACCGAGTACATCCCCACCGTCGCCAAGCGCGGCGCCGCGATCATCGAAGCGCGCGGCGCCAGCAGCGCCGCCTCGGCCGCCGGCGCCGCCATCGACCACATCCGCGACTGGGCCCTCGGCACCCCCGAAGGCGAATGGACCAGCATGGCCATCCCCAGCGACGGCAGCTACGGCGTGCCCGAAGGCCTCATCTACGGCTTCCCCGTGCGCGTCAAGAACGGCAAGTACGAGATCGTCCAGGGCCTGGACATCAGCGACTTCAGCCGCGCCCGCATGGACGCCACCGCCAAGGAACTCCAGGAAGAACGCGACGAAGTGCGCAAACTCGGCCTGGTCAAGTAAGACCGCACATCAATCTGGGAGCGGGGGGCGCAGGATGGCCCTCCGCTCCCTGTCATGGTCTGGTACGGGCTTGACGTGCAGTGGCCTGCACAGACAACGCTGAGGGCGGGAGGCCCACCCATGACTCAAGCCATGAGGACACCACTCACCCGGGAGCAGTTCCGGATCCAGGTTCAGGCGTTTCAGGGAGCGATGGATGCCAGCCCCTCCATGAGGGACGCCATGACCACCCTCTGCGGGAGCGCGGAAACACTGGACGCCCTGATGGACCCAAGAGGCGTAGGTATCGGGCAGTTCGCGGCTCTGATGAATCTACCCTCGACCACCGTACGCCACCTGTTACGCGAAGGCCTGCTGCATCCCTACAGGCTCGGAGCACGCTTCGTCTTCTTCGTGCAGAACGTGATCGAACTGCGTGGCGTGCAGCAGTGGCAGGCCCTGGGCCTGACCCTGGAGGAAACCCGGGACTTCATTCAGGCACAGAATCTGGTGGGGATGCTCATGGAGGCCGACCAGGACGGCACACGGCTGATGACGGTCAGCCACACGCAACCTCACCCTCCCGGTCCCGCTCAGGTCCAGGAACTGCAACTTCAGGCCCTGGAACGCATCCAGGCCGCCAATGCCCGCCTGAACGAAAAAAAGCGTGCTCTGGAAGAACAGCTTGCTCGGGGACAAAGCCTGGAGGAGGCGCTCAGAACCACCCTTCAGGAGGCGACGACCTCAGTGGAATAAGCCCCCGTCCCTTCGCATCGCCCCGTATCCTGCCGGGCATGACCGATCCTCTCGCTGCTGCCCAGCCTGACCTTCCGCCTTCCTTCCGGCGGGTGCTGCCGGCCGCCCGCTGGGAGCGCGTGACGGTGGGGGAGAGCGGGGCGGGCGTGTGGCGCAGCCAGCGGTTCGTGGTGAAGCTCCAGCCCCGCACCGGCCTGAGCGTGAGCAGCCTGTTGCAGGAGCGCGAGCGGCTGCGCTGGCTGGCCGGCCGGGTACCGGTGCCGCAGGTGGTCGCCTACGAACAGGACGCCGGGCAGGAGTTCCTCGCCATGACGCGCCTGCCCGGCATTCCCATGAGTGACGACGACGCCCGGCTGCACCCGGAACGCATGGTGAGCCTGCTCGCCCGCGCCCTGCGGGAACTGCACGCCCTGCCCATCCGGGACTGCCCGTTCCGGGAGACGCTGGACGTGCGCCTGCACGCCGCGCGGGAGAACGTCGTCCGCGGCGTGGTGGACGCCGACGACTTCGACGAGGAGCGGCTGGGCCGCACGCCGGAGAGTGTCTTCAACGAGCTGGTCCGCACCCGGCCCGTCCACGAGGACCTGGTCGTCACGCACGGGGACGCCTGCCTGCCGAACTTCATCGTGAACGGCGAATTCGTGGAGGGCCTGATCGACGTGGGCCGCGCCGGCATCGCCGACCGGCACATGGACCTCGCCCTGGCGTGGCGCAGCACCCGCAGCAACCTCGGCCCGGACCACGCCGAGCGCCTGCTGGACGAGTACGGCCGCGCGCTGGTGGACGAGGTGAAGATCGCGTACTACCTGCTGCTGGACGAACTGTTCTGACCGGCAGATGGGTGGTCAGTCCTTCAGTTCTGTCCTCGTGAAGTCTGCCGCCACATAAGTGCGCTTTTCCGTGCCGTACCCCCGGTCGAACACGAGTTGCAGGGTATGCAGGTTCGAGATGACCTGGGCGGAGTCTCTGGGAAATCCAAACTTGAACAGGCTGAATCCATGCCAGCGGCATTCGCCCTCCACGCACCGGCGCTCCCACTGGGCGGGATCGGCGGGTTTGGATAGACGATGCTGCTCCACTTCGGCGAGCAGCTTGCCGTTCTGATCCAGGAAGCGGAGGGTGGCCGTGAACTTCAGGGCGTCGCGGACCATCGCAATGTCGGTCTGCACGTAGAACGTCGTGGTCGTCAGGACGTTCTTCACGTCCACGGTGCGGTTCTCGCGGGCGGCATTCGCGCAGATGACCGCGTCGATCGCGGCCGGAAGCTGAACCAGGATGTTGTCCACCACCCTCTCCGGCACGCCAGGGCTGCTCCGGCGGTCCGTGAGTTGCTGCCCGACCGTCTGCTCGGCGGGCAGTTCGGCCGACGTGTACTTCTGCCCGGCCGGACTGGGGTTGACCTTCTCGAAGGCGGCCAGGGCGTCGCAGGCCTTCTGCCGGGTCGTCAGGGTGGGAGAGAGCAGCTCCGCCCAGCGGGGGGTGGCCGCCGCCGTCTGCGGGACCGCCGGGCCTGCGGTCTGGGCCACCGTCAGGGCAGGCAGACTGAGCAGGGCGAGCAGGCCGGACATCAGAGCAAAACGGAACTGGGGGCGCATACGGGGGCAGTATGCGCCGGGCCGTGCGCTTACCTGCGCGGAGCCGCGGGTGTTCCTGTCGCCGTTGCAACTTCCTGCCGCAGGGTTCGCTGGACTGTCTGCCGGAGTTGGTTGTTCGTCAGTGCGGGTGTTCTAGGATCGGGCGTTATGCGTGCTCTCTCCCTGTTGGTGTCGCGTGCTCCGTGGGCCGTGTTGATCGTGTGGGTGCTGGTGGCCCTGCTGAGCGTGCCGCTGGCCGCGCGGGCCCCGGCGGCCCTGACGGCCGACCCGGCCGGCGGTCTGGAGGGGTCGGAGGCCACCCGGGCGCTGGACATCCTGCGGGACGAGTTCGGGGAGAAGGACACGAACATGGCGCTGCTGGTCACGCGCAGCACCCCGCCGCTCAGCACGCCGGAAGGGCAGGCGCGGTACGAGGCGTTCGTGGACGGCCTGGAGGACGTGCCGGGCGTGACGCGGGTGATCTCGGCGGGGTCCGGGACGGTGGGCACGCAGTCCGAGGACGGCCGCATGGCCCTGACGGTCGCGCAGATTCCGCTGGAGGAGGGCGCGACCGAGGCGGTGCGGGAACTGCGGAACTACGCCAGGGCCAGCAGCACGGACGGCCTGAGCGTGCGCGTCACAGGCGGGCAGGCCATCGCGGACGACTTCACGGAGTTCGCGGAGGCGGACACCAAGCGCAGCGAGTTCGCGGCGCTGCCGCTGATCGCGGTGATGCTGCTGGTGGTGTTCGGGGCGCTGGTCGCCACGGGCCTGCCGCTGGTGGTGGGCGTGCTGAGCATCAGCGTGGCGATGGCCGGGGTGTATGGCCTGACCCGCGTGATGGAGGTGAGCACCTTCGCGCAGAGCGTGATCACCATGCTGGGCCTGGGGGCCGGGATCGATTACGCCCTGCTGATGGTCAACCGCTTCCGTGAGGAGCTGCGGCGCCTGGGCGGAGACAGCCGCGCCGCGGCGGCGCAGACGGTGCTCACGGCCGGCCGCAGCGTGACGTTCAGCGGCCTGACCGTCGCCATCGCCATGGCCGGCCTGATCGTGCCGCCCGTGATCTTCGTGCGCAGCCTCGGGATCGGCGGGGTGCTGGTGGTTCTGCTAACAGTCCTGGCCAGCCTGACGGCGCTGCCCGCCATGCTGGCCCTGCTGGGCGACCGGGTGAACAGCCCCCGCGTGCTGAAGATCGGCTGGTCGCAGAATGCGGGCGCCTCGGCCGCCTGGACCGCCTTCGCCCGCCGCGTCACCGCCCGCCCCTGGCTGGGCGTGCTCGGCAGCGCCGCGCTGCTGCTGGTGCTCTCGGTGCCTGCCCTGAACATGCGCATCGGGTACGCGGGCGCCTGGGCGCTCACCCCTGGCGTGGAAAGCCGCGACGCCCTGGCCGACGTGCGCACCCTCGGCGCCGGCGGGCTGCTCAGCCAGTTCGAGGTGATCCTGGACCTGAAAGGCCAGCGGTACACGCCCGACGACCGCGAGAAATTCCAGGCGGTCGTGAACGACCTCAAGGCCCTGCCAGACGTAAAGGCCGTCCTGAGTCCCTTCGTCACGCCCGAGGACCTGCGGCAGGCCGGGGACAGCACCGGCACGGACGCCCTGGGCGCCATGACCACCCTCACCCGGCGCTCCTTCAGTCAGGACCGCACCTTCCTGCGCGTGACCGTGATTCCGAATGACGCGCTGCGTGCCGACGCGATCCCCGAGTACGAGGCCCGCATCCGCGCCACCCTCGATCGCAGCGGGTACGCGTACCTGCTGGGCGGCTCCCCCATCGGGGGGCAGGAGTTCAGCCGCGCCATCACCGGCACGCTCCCCACCGTGGTCCTCACCGTATTCGCCGGGACGTTCCTGCTCCTGATGGTCGCCTTCCGCAGCCTGCTGATCCCCCTCAAGAGCATCGTCACGAACGCCCTCACCGTCGGCGCGGCCGCCGGGGTCGTCACCGAAATCGTGCAGAACGGCTTCCTGGCCGGACCGCTGGGCATTCCCACCGACGTCGGCGTGCTCGACTCCAGCCTGCCGGTGCTGCTGTTCGCCGTGATGTTCGGCCTCAGCATGGACTACGAGATCTTCCTGCTCTCCCGCGTGCAGGAAGAGCACCTGCGCGGCACCCCGAACGACGAGGCCGTCGTGAAGGCCGTCGGCCACACCGCCCGCATCATCACGAGCGCCGCCATCATCATGTTCATCGTGTTCTCCGCCTTCATGTTCGGCCGCGTGGTCGCCAGCAAGAGCATCGGCCTGGGCCTCGCGGTGGCCGTGCTGCTGGACGCCACCCTGGTCCGGCTGGTCATGGTCCCCGCCTTCCTGAAACTCGCCGGGAAGTGGAACTGGTGGCTGCCCGCCTGGCTGGACCGCCGCCTGCCCCACGTCACCCTCGAACACTGAGCGCGGCGGGCTGTGCCACAGTCAGGCATGGCTGAGGACCGCACCTACTACGTGTACGCCCTGAAGGACCCGCGGACCTCCCCCGCGGCGCCCTTCTACGTGGGCAAGGGTACGGGCACGCGGGCGCACGATCACCTCGTGCGGGTGGACGCCACCCCGAAAGGCGAGCGGATTCAGGAGATTCAGGCCGGCGGTCATGACGTGCTCGTCAGCCGACTCGTAGAGGACCTCTCCGAGCTTCAGGCCCTGCGTCTGGAGGCGGAACTCATCGCGGCATTCGGCACCGTTGCCAGCGGCGGCCTGCTCACCAACACGGTCCTCCCCTCCGGCCTGGGCGCCCGGCAGCGCCCGGCGCTGACCGTGCCGTCCGGCGTGAAGGAAAAAGCCCAGCTGGGGCTGGGGCTGTTGAAGGGCGCGGTGCTGGAGTTCGCGCAGGCCAACCCGCAGGGGGTCACGAATTCCGAAACGGCCAGCCTGCTGGGGCTGCGCAGCGATTACGGCGGAGGCTCCAAGGATTACCTTTCCTACAGCCTGCTGGGCCTGCTGATGCGGGACGGCAAACTGGACCGGAAGCTGAACAGCAAACGTCATGTGGCCCGCGTGCGCTGAGGCCGTCCGGGCGCCGCGCTGACTGACGGTGTCCTGATGAGAGGTCAAGGTGTCCTCACGCTCCATTCAGGGGGCGTCACAGGGGCGCGGCTACCCTGGCGGCATGACTCCCGAACCGAAACACCGCACCCGCATGGGCCTGCTGGGCCGCCGGGCCGGCGTGGCCGCGCTCGGCCTGGCCCTCACCATGGGCAGCCTGGGCAGCGCCGACGCCGGCACGCTGTCCCCCGGCCTGCTGAAAAAAGCCCAGGCCGGCAGCCAGAAGGTCGAGCCCGTCATCGTGCGCTTCCGCATCGAGAACACCACCCGCGGCCGGTCTTCCTTCCAGCAGATGCGCAAGCAGCTGCAAGACCGCGTGAACCTGCTCGCGCCGCAGTACAAGAACCTCGTCAAGCAGCTGTGGCTGGACGAGAGTGTCCTGCTGCCCCTCACGCCCGTGCAGGCGCGCCTGATGGCGCAGCTGCCGTTCGTGGAGGCGGTGTTCGAGAACTTCCGCGTGCAGATTCCCCGCGCGGTCGCCCTGAGCGCCGCGAACGCGCCCAGCGGCACCCCCTGGCACCTGGAGAAGATCGGCGCGCCCGCCGCCTGGGCCGCCGGCTTCAAGGGCCAGGGCATCACCATCGGCCACCTGGACAGCGGCATTGACCCCGATCACCCTGAACTGGCCGGGAAACTCAAGGCCTTCCAGGAGTTCGACGCGGAAGGCAACCGCAAGGCCGGCGCGGCCCGCGACACCACCGACCACGGCACGCACACCGCGGGCCTGCTGGTCGGCAGCAAGGTGGGCGTCGCGCCCAGCGCCAAGGTCATCAGCGCCCTGGTCCTCCCCAACAACGAGGGCACCTTCGCGCAGGTGATCGCCGGCATGCAGTACGTCCTCGACCCGGACAACAACGCCAACACCGACGACGGCGCGGACGTCGTGAACATGAGCCTGGGCATCCCCGGCACCTTCGAGGAATTCATCACCCCGGTGGACAACATGCTCAAGGCTGGCGTGGTCCCCGTGTTCGCCATCGGCAACTTCGGCCCGGCCCCCGCCAGCACCGGCAGCCCCGGCAACCTCCCGCAGGCCATCGGCGTGGGCGCCATCGACCAGGACGGCTCGGTCGCCAGTTACAGCAGCCGCGGCCCCGTGAACTGGACCGGGAAGATCAGCGGCGTGTTCGTGAAACCCGACATCGTCGCGCCCGGCACGGCCATCACCAGCACCTTCCCGAACGGCGCGTACGGCGCCAAGAGCGGCAGCAGCCAGGCCAGCCCCATCGTGGCAGGCGCCGTGGCCGTGATGCTCTCCGCGAAACCCGGCACGAGCGTGGACGCCATCAAGAACGCGCTGTACAGCAGCGCCAGCAACGCCGGCAGCAAGAACAACAACAGCGGTTACGGGCTGATCAGCCTGCCCGGCGCCCTCGGCAAGCTCGGCGCTTCCGCCGGGGCGCCCGCTCCGGCCCCTGCTCCGGCGCCCACACCCGCTCCGACACCGGCCCCCACGCCTGCCCCGGCCCCGACTCCCACTCCTGCGCCTACCCCAGCGCCTACACCTGCCCCGACTCCTGCGCCCGCTCCGACGCCAGCCCCGGCCATTCCGACCGGCCCCGCGGGCTTCACCTTCTGCGGTTGGGAAGGTAGCCGCTGCACCGGCGCCACCCAGAAGCAGGTGGCCTTCGGCATCAACGGCCGCTTCGTGAGCGGCACCAGCACCGACGACAGCTTCATGTGCACCGTGGCTGAGTGGGGCACCGATCCGGCTCCGAACACCCGGAAGGCCTGCTTCATCAAGAACCCCGGCACGGCCACCACGCCCGCACCGGCCCCTGCCCCGGCACCCAAACCCCAGCCCGCGCCCACCCCGGCCCCCGCGCCTGCTCCGGCGCCCAGCACCCCGGCCACCAAGCCCACCGTGCTGCTCGTGGATGACGACATGGGACAGGGCACCGACGTGACCGCCGCCCTGCGCGACGCCATCAAGGCGAACGCTGCCAGTGCGCTGGTCTGGAACACCCAGACGCAGGGAAACGTGCCCCTCAGTGAACTGCGCCGCGCGCAGGTGGTCGTGTGGGCCACCGGCGACCAGTACCAGAACACCATCACCGGGGCGGATCAGGGCGCCCTCGCCGAGTACCTGCAGGGCGGCGGGAAGCTGATCGTCACCGGCCAGGACATCGGGTACGACATCGGCACCAGTGCCTTCTACACGAACTTCCTCAAGACCCGCTTCCTGGCGGACAGCAGCGGCACCACCAAGTTCGTCACGACCGGCGCCTTCGGGAACACGGCCTTCACCCTGAACGCTCAGGGCAGCGCCGGCAACCAGTACTACCCGGACGTGATCGCCGACCTGAACGGCAGCGCGACCGTGGCCGGCTGGGGCAGCGCGAACGCCACCGCTGGAACGATCACCGCGCAGAGCCTCAAGCAGGACCCGAACAAGGCCCGCGCCACGCAGAAGCAGCGTGATCCCCGCGGCCGCACGCAGCCTGTGAACCGCGCGCCTGCGACCCTCGGGCAGCTGGTCGGCCAGCTGCTGGGCGTGCCGGCCCGCGTGACCGCGCAGAGTGCCGGGGACAACGCCGGGGCGATCGTGGTGAACAATGCCGGAAACTACCGTACGGTGAACATGGGCTTCGGGATGGAGGGCCTGACGCCGAACAGCCGCAACCTGCTCATGAAGACCGCGCTGGAATGGCTGATGCGCTGAGGACACTCACCCCCTGTTCCTGACTTTCCCGGAGAGGCCCCTGTGGCCTCTTCTTTGTTGCCCTTGAGGGTCCTGCCACGTGGGCCTCAAGCCGGGTGGGTAGCGTGGGGGCATGACCACCCTGAAAGACATCATGACGAAGGACCTGACGACCGTGGACGGCAAGGCGACCCTGCGGGAGGTGGCGCAGCGCATGAAGGCCGACGACATCGGCAATGTCCTGATCATGGATGGGGATCAGCTCACCGGGATCATCACGGACCGCGACATCGTGATCCGCGCAGTGGCGGATGGGCAGGACGTGAACACGCCGGTGAGCACGTACGCCACGAAGGACGTGTTCACCCTGCCGTGCAGCACCAGCGTGCAGGACGCCGCGAAGGCCATGGCGGAGCGGCAGCTGCGCCGTCTGCCGGTGACGGACAGCCAGACCGGGAAGATCGGCGGGATCGTGAGTCTGGCCGACCTGTCCAACCGCACGAGCGGGAATGCGGACCAGAAGGCGCTGGAGGGCATCAGCAAGCCCGGCTGACGGACCGGTGTCCTGCTCACAATGAAGAGGAAGCGCCCTGATTCCGGGGCGTTTCTTTATGTGTGATCTCCAGCGGGCTCAGCCATATACAGTGCTCGGCATGAAGGTTCATCCGAGCCCTGTGTGCGGGGAGCGCCCATGAGCGCCGGGTCGCAGGACGTCCAGCCCTTCGACTGGCAGCGCATCTTCCTGGGCGACATCGACCCGCTGTTCCTGCTGGAGATCGTGTTCCGCACGTCGGTGATCTTCCTGTGGCTGGTCTTCCTGCTGCGCATCAGCGGGAAGCGCGGTCTGGCGCAGCTCAGTCCGCTGGAACTGGCGATCGTGATCGGGCTGGGGTCGGCGGCAGGGGACCCGATGTTCTACCCGGACGTGCCGCTGGTGCACGCCATGCTGGTGCTGGCCCTGGTGGTGGGCTTGCAGCGGCTGCTGGCGCACCTGGTGATTCACAGTGAGCGGGTGGAGACCTTCGTGGAGGGCGTGCCGGTAGAACTCGTGCGGGACGGCGTGATTCAGCTCGATGGCCTGGAGCGGGCGAAGCTCAGCCGGGAGGACCTGTTCGAGACGGTGCGCACCCGGGACGTGCGGCAGCTGGGGCAGGTGCAGCGCGCGTACTTCGAGCAGAACGGGCAGCTGTCCTTCTTCCTGCGCGATAAGGAGGCGCCGCCTGTGCCCGGCCTGCCGATCGTGCCGCCCTGGGACGTGGAGGCGCCTCCCCTGGCGCCGGCCGGGTTTGCCGGTGCCGTGGCGTGCCTGAGCTGCGGTCGCGTGCAGGACACGCCACAGGCTCAGTGTGTCTGCGGCGGGCACGGCTGGACGCCAGCCCGGACCGACCCACTCGGCTGAGACGCATAAAGTGCTGGGCCGCGGGGGTGATTCCTCGCGGCTCAGCACTTTTCGTCCGGTCAGTGCTGCAATTCGCGCAGCTGGCGGTACAGGTCCTTTTCCTGCTCGGTGGGGTGCTTCGGTACGGTCAGGTTCAGTTTCACGTACAGGTCGCCGTGGCCGCCGCCGCGTTTCGGCCAGCCCTGCCCGCGCAGGCGCATCTTGCGGCCGCTGCTGCTGCCGGGCGGGACGGTCAGGTGCCCGGTGGTGCCGCTGAGCGTTCTGACCTTCACGTCCCCGCCCAGCGCGGCCACCGGGGCGGGCACGTCCACGGTGGTGGTCAGGTCGTCACCGTCCAGTTCGAAGCGGGCGTCTTCGAGCACGCGGATGTTGAGGAGCACGTCCCCGCCGCCGGGGCCCTGGCCGGCCAGCCGCAGCCGCGCGCCGTCCCGCGTCCCGGCCGGAACGCGCAGGGAGAGGCGTTTGCCGTCCACGTTGATGACCTCGTCGGACCCGGCGTAGGCTTCTTCCAGCGTGACCTGCAGTTCGCCCTCGACGTTCTGCACGAACCGGCGGGACTGCCCGGCGCCGCCCAGGCCGCCCAGCAGGTCCTCGATGTTGATCTGCTGCCCGCCGGGGCTGCGGAACCCGCCGCCCGCGCCGCCGCGGCCGCCCGGGCCGGCCTGCCCGAACAGGCCCTGGAAGAAGTCGCTGAACTGCGAGCCGTCGAATCCGCCGAAGTCCCCGCCCTGGAAGCCGCCCTCGTACCCGGGGGGCACGTGCCCGGTGTGGCCGAACTGGTCGTACACCTTGCGTTTTTCCGGGTCGTTCAGGACCGCGTACGCCTCGCCGATGTCCTTGAACTTCTCGGCGGCCTTCTCGTCCCCGGCGTTCTTGTCCGGGTGGTACTGCTTGGCGAGCTTGCGGTAGGCGCTCTTGATGTCGGCGTCGGAGGCGCCCCGGGAGACGCCCAGCACCTCGTAGTAGTCCTTGTAAGCCATGCGGGAACCTCCGTCAGGGGGTGCGGGGAAGAGGAATCAGGAGCGGGCCGGGAGTTTGTGCAGCGCGGCTTTCAGGCCGTACGCCTCGGCGATGCTGTGGGCGGTGTGGCCGCGCGGGTCGGCGCGGGTGGGGTCCGCGCCGCGGGCGAGCAGCAGGTCCAGCAGGTCGGTGCGCGGCGCCCGGGTCCGTTGCCGGTAGGCGAGGCCCTCGACGTCCACGGTGTGCAGCAGTGGCAGCCAGTAGCGCGCGTCGTTGGGGTCGGCGCCGCGGTCCAGCAGGGCCGGGATGAGGCCCGGGTCGTAGTCGCCCTCGCCCAGGCTGGAGTGCTCGATGGCGAGGTTCAGCAGGGGCATGCGCGCCTCGTCCGGCCAGAAGTTCACGTCCTGCACCTGCGCGAGCACCGGCAGGAAGTACAGCCGCAGCGTCTCGGCGTTCTGCGGCACGTGGCGCAGCATCCAGCCGAGCGCGGCGTGCAGTTTCGTCTGGCTCACATTGGCCGGGACCGCTTGCCCGCGCTTGACCGCGTCGATGACGGGGTTGGCGTCCTCGCGGTGCAGCAGCTTCACGTACTCGCCTTCCACCTGCGCGCGCGCCCAGGCTTCCTTGCGCAGGAATTTCAGGCTGCTGTTCACGCTGGGGTTGCTCTGGAAGCACTTCACGGGCACCCGGCGCGCGAGTTCGTCCCAGCCGTACTCCGCGTGCAGGTGCTGAACGAGGCGTTCCAGGGTCACGCCGTGCAGGGGATCGCGGGTCACGGGGGCTTACCCCTTCCGGCTGACGACGACGCGGGCCGGGCGCACCAGGCGGTCTCCCATGCGGAAGCCGAGCTGGTACACGGTGACGATCAGGTCGTTCTCGTCGCCGGGCACGACCTGAATGGCCTCGTGCCACTGCGGGTCGAACACCTCGCCTTCCCGGCCGGTGGCTTCCAGGCCCAGGCCGGCGAACACGCTCAGGACCTTGCTCTGCACCGCCTGAATGCCGGGGATGAGTTTGGCGGGGTCCTCGCCGCCCATGCTCAGGGCGCGGTCCAGGTCGTCGTACACGGGCATCAGGGCCTCGGCGGCCTTGCTCACGCCCTGGCCCTGCGCGGCGGCGACGTCCTGCTGGGTGCGGGTGCGGTAGCCCTCGAAGTCCGACGCGAGCCGGCCGAGCTTGAGTTTCAGGTCGGCGTTTTCCTTTTCCAGGTCCTCGGCGCGCTGGAGTTTGTCCATCATCTCCTGCACCTGGCCCAGCATGTTCTCGTCCATCTCGGGGAAACTGGCCGTTTCGGCGTCTTCCTGCATGTTGTCGGTTTCGGTTTCGGGGCTGGCGTCGAACTTGATGTTCTCGGTGTCGGGGGTGGTGTCGGCGTCCTGCGGGCCGGTCTTGTTCTGATCGTCGTTCATGCGCGGACCTCTCTTGCGGAACATTCGTTCAAGGATAGGGGAGAGGGGCCTGTCGGGCCGTCCTCTCCCCTGCGGGTGGGTGGTGGTGGGCGTGAGGGGACGTGCGGGGCCGTTACTCGGCGGGCTTGAAGTCCGCGTCGATCACGTCGTCGTCGGCCTTGGGCGCGCTGCCGGTGCCGGCGTCCGCCTGCGGCTGGGCCTGGCCCTGCTGGGCGGCGGTCATGAAGGCGCGCAGTTCCTCTTCCAGTTTCTTCTGCGCGGCGTCGATCTTCGCGTCGTCGTCGGCGCGCACGGCTTCCTCGGCCTCATCTGCGGCGGCCTTGAGGCGGTCCTTGACGTCCTGGGCGGCGCCTTCGTTCTCCTCGATCTGCGCGAGGGCCTGCACGCGCAGGGAGTCGAGGTTGTTGCGCTTCTCGACGCGTTCCTTGCGGGCCTTGTCGGCGGCGGCGTTCTGCTCGGCTTCCTGCACCATGCGTTCCACGTCGCTCTTGTCGAGGGTGGTGGTGTTCTCGATGCGGATGCTGGATTCCTTGCCGCTCTGTTTTTCCTTGGCGGTCACGTGCAGGATGCCGTTGGCGTCGATGTCGAAGGTCACTTCGATCTGGGGCTGCCCGGCACGCATGGGCGGGATGCCCTCAAGCTTGAAGCGGCCCAGGGACTTGTTGTCGCTCGCCATGGGGCGCTCGCCCTGCAGCACGTTGATCTCCACGCCCGGCTGGTTGTTCTCGGCGGTGGTGTAGATCTCGGTTTTCTTGGCGGGCACGGTGGTGTTACGGGTGATCATGGGGGCGATCATGCCGCCCTTGACCTCCACGCCCAGGGTCAGCGGCGTGACGTCCACCAGCACGATGTCGCCCAGCGCGCTGTCGCCCTGGATGATGCCGGCCTGCACGGCGGCGCCGAGGGCCACGGCCTCGTCGGGGTTCACGCTCTCGTTGGGGGTCTTGTTGGTGATCTCCTGCACGATGCGCTTGACGGCCGGGATGCGGGTGCTGCCGCCCACCAGGATCACTTCGTCGATCTTGCTGGCGTCCAGCTTGGCGTCCGAGAGGGCCTGCTCGACGGGTTTGCGTACGCGGCGCAGCAGGTCGGCGGTGAGTTCCTCGAACTTCGCGCGGGTCAGGGTCCGCTCCAGGTGCATGGGGGTGCGGGTTTCCGGGTCGAAGGTGATGAAAGGCAGACTGATGGTCGTTTCAGACGCGTTGGACAGGTCGATCTTGGCCTTTTCGGCCGCTTCGATCAGGCGCTGCAGGGCCTGCTTGTCCTTGCGCAGGTCGAAGCTGTGTTCCTTCTGAAACTCGCCGGCCAGCCAGTCCACGATGCGGTGGTCGAAGTCCGCGCCGCCCAGGTGGGTGTCGCCGGCGGTGGATTTCACTTCGAACACGCCGTCCCCGAGTTCCAGGATGGTCACGTCGAAGGTGCCGCCCCCCAGGTCGAAGACGAGCACGGTCTCGTTGCCCTTGCGCTCCAGGCCGTAGGCGAGCGCGGCAGCGGTGGGCTCGTTGATGACGCGCAGCACGTTCAGGCCCGCGATCTCGCCGGCCTGCTTGGTGGCCTCGCGCTGGGAGTTGTCGAAGTACGCGGGCACGGTGATCACGGCGTCGGTGATCTTCTGGCCGAGTTTGGCGCTGGCGTCCTGCACGAGTTTGCGCAGCACTTCGGCGCTGACCTGCTCGGGGGCGAGGTCCTTGCCGTCCACGGTGATGCGCACGCTGCCGCCGGGGCCTTCTTTCACGGTGAAGGGGCTGCGGGCGGCTTCTTCCTTGACCTCGTCCCAGCGGCGGCCGATGAAGCGCTTGACCTCGAACAGGGTGGAGGCGGGGTTCAGGGCGGCCTGGCGGCGGGCGATCTGCCCGACGAGGCGTTCCTCGCCCTTGTAGGCGACGACGGAGGGGGTGGTGCGCCCGCCTTCGGCGTTGACGATGACGTCGGGACGGCCGCCTTCCATGACGGCGATGACGGAGTTGGTGGTGCCCAGGTCGATACCGACAGCTTTAGCCATGAGTTGACTCCTTGAGTGCTGTTTGTGTGAGTGTCTTGCTTGTGCGGGATCTGCCGGCCGTGTGGACAGCAGTCTTGAAGCGAGAAGCATCATAGCCCCACAGTTTTTCAGTGTCAATAGACTTGAGTGCATTACGCTCAGGTTTTCCATTGGCAAAAACTTAACTCCCTGGCGCGGCACCACCCCCGCCCCGGCCCCCCAGCAGGGCAGGGAACGGTCCCAGACGCCCGGGGTAGACTGCAGGGCATGGACAACCGCACGAACCTCGACGATTACCTCGCGGGGCTGGGCATCAGTGACGCCGACGAAGCCGAAAGCGTCCCCCCACCCGCCCCGGACCCCCAGGCGCCGGCCATCAGCCCGGCCCTGAGTCACCCGCACGAGGAACCCAGCGTTGTCCTGGAACGCTTCCTGCAGGGCGTCATCGCCCGCATCGACCCCACCCTCGCCGTCACCGTGCGCGAGGCCGAGGACGCCCTGGAAGCCGACATCACCGGCGAGAACGCCGCCCGCCTCGCCGGCCGCGACGGCCGCACCCTCGGCGCGCTGGAGGTGCTCGCCTACACCGTGCTCGCCAAGACCGAGGGCCGCAGCGAACAGCGCGTGCGCATCGACATCGGCGGCTTCCGCCGCCGGCAGGCCGACACCCTCGCCAAACTCGCCGAACGGCTCGCCGTGCAGGTCGCCAAAAGCGGCGAACCGCACGAGATGCAGCCCATGCCCGCCTCCGAGCGCCGCATCCTGCACATCACCCTGAAAGAACACCCGGACGTGATGACCGAATCCGTCGGCGAGGGCGCCGCCCGCCGCCTGATCATCCGCCCCCGCCACGGGTAAGCGGGCCCGCGCAGGCCGGGGGCGCGTCCCCTGGCCTTTTCTTCTGGAGCGACGATGACCCTGCGTGAGTGGCTGCGCCACGCCGAAACCCGCCTCCAGGCCGCGGGCGTGGCCTCCCCCGGCGTGGACGCCCGCGCCCTGCTGCTGCACGTGCTCGGCGCCCCCGCCTCCGCGCTGATCCTGCGCAGCCACGAGCCCCTGCCCGACAAGGCCGCGCCCCGCCTCGCCGAGCTGCTCGCCCGCCGCGAGGCCCGCGAACCCCTCCAGCACCTGCTGGGCGAGGTGGACTGGGGAGGCCTGCGGCTGTCCACCGACGCCCGCGCCCTGATTCCCCGCCCGGAAACCGAGTGGCTGCTGCACCTCGCGCTGCAGGGCCTGCGAGGCGTGCCCGCCCCCCGCGTGTTGGACGTCGGCACCGGCACCGGCGCCCTGGCCCTGGGCGTGAAGGCCGCCCGGCCCGACGCCCACGTGACCGCCACCGACCTGAGCGCCGACGCGCTCGCCCTGGCCCGCGAGAACGCCGGGCGCAACGGCCTGGACGTGACCCTCGTGCAGGCCGACCTGCTCACCGGCGTTCCCGGGCCCTTCGACCTGATCCTCAGCAACCCCCCGTACCTCCCAGACGCGGACGTCCTCACCGCCGACCCGGAAGTGCAGCACGACCCGCCCCTGGCCCTGTACTCCGGCCCGGACGGCCTGGACCTGCCCCGGCGGCTGTGCATGCAGGCCCGGGAGCGCCTGACGCCCGGCGGGACGCTGTGGCTGGAACTCGACCCCCGCAACGCCCCCACCCTGGCCGCCGAACTTCGCGCGGCCGGCTGGTCCGCCTGCCTGCACGCCGACCTGACCGACCGGGAACGTTTCGTGCAGGCCACCCTCACCCCCCGGCCGTAGCGTCCTCACGCGCGCCTGACGTACCCTGAACGCCTGTGACCGCGCCGACCCCCACCCCCGCCAAGCCCCGCGCCCGCATTCCCAAGACCGTCTGGGACCTGATCTTTACCGCGGCAATTCCCATCGCGATTCTCAGCCCCAACCTGCTGGGCGAGGGCATCGGCGTGGCGAGCCTGCTGGGCGGTGGTAAGGACGGCAATGTCCGTGCATTCCTGCTTTCTGCGGCGATTCCTATCGCTTACGTGGCGTGGGACCTCATGCGCCACCGCACCCTGAGCCCTGTGGCGATGATTGGGGGGGCCGGGGCCATTGCGTCGGGTGCCCTCGCTCTGGGCATTGCTCACTGGGAGGTAGACGGACTGCCGTACGCCATCCTGGACAGTGCCCGGCTTTACCTCACAGCCCTGCTGTTCGCCCTAAGTACCCTGACGGCCGTGCCGCTGTTCCGGGTGCTTCTGGACGCCACCACCATCGGCGAGTCCGACGCCGACCGGCAGGCTACGACCACCGCGCTGCGCGACCCAGTGGTCCACCGCGGGCTGGTCGGGGCGACTCTGCTGTTCGCGGTGATGGAACTGGTGCAGGGCGTGATTAACAGCTACGTGAACTACGAGCGGGTCGTGGCGAAGTTCGGCACCGACGACTTCAACGCGCAGGTGGCGCAGGTGAACGCCATCATGCGCGTGCCCGGCATGGTGATCAGCCTGATCGGGGTGTGGCTGGCGATCTCGCTGGTGCAGCGCGCCGTGAAGGCCCGCTACGGCGCGGACGCCAGCCTGTTCGAACCGGCGAAACTCGCCGAGCGCCACCGCGCCCTGCAGGCGGGCGCCGCGCCCGTCCCCTCCGGGGAAGCGCAGGCCTGAACGCCCGCCCCCGGCTGCTTGCTGCTTGCTGCGGGCCGGTAAGCGAAGTGGCCTAGTGCCCCCGCGCGGGGCGGCACTAGACTCGCCGGCATATGACCACCCCACTGGACGCCGTGGAAGCCCGATTGCAGGTCGCGCCGGAACACCTCACCTGGGACACCTACCGCCCGGACTTCGAGGCGCTGCTCGCGCAGGACCTGACGGCCGCGGACGTGCCCGCCTGGCTGGACCGCTGGAGCGCCCTGCAGGCCCAGCTGGGCGACGTGTCCGCCCGCCTGAGCATCCACAAGGACCTGCACACCGACGACGACACCATCCAGCAGCGGTACCAGGACTACGTGGCGCAGGTGCTGCCGCCCGCCACGCGCATGGAGCAGGCCCTGACCGAGAAGCTGCTGGCGGTGCCCGGCTACGCACCCGCGCCGGACTTCGCGCTGAACTACCGCCGCTTCCGGGACGCCGCTGCGCTGTTCCGGGAAGCGAACGTGGACCTCAGCGTCACGGAAAACGAGCAGTCCAGCCGGCACTCGGTGATCACCGGGAACCAGAAGGTCACGCTGGACGGGCAGGACCTCACCATCCCGCAGGTCAAGCAGCGCCTGGACAGCCCGGACCGCGCGCAGCGCGAGGCCGCCTGGCGGGCCTGGCAGGACAGCAACATGGCGGTCGCCGGTGAGCTGGACGCCGTGATGCTGGACCTGATCGGCACCCGGCGCCAGATGGCGAAAAACGCCGACGAACCCGATTACCGCAGCTACCGCTGGAAGCAGCTGGACCGCGTGGACTACACCCCCGCGGACTGCGAGGCCTTCCACGCCGCGGTGCGGGACGAGGCCGTGCCCCTCACCACCGCCATGATGCGCGACCTGGCCGGGAAGCTCGGCCTGGACAGCATCCGCCCCTGGGATTACAACCGCAACAACCTGCTGGACGCCGAGGGCCGCGAGAGCCTGAAGCCCTTCACGACCGGCGCGCAGCTGGAGGAGCTCGCGCAGACGGCCTTCGCCGGCCTGGACGCCGACCTCGCCGCCCGGTTCCGGCACATGCGGGAGCACGGCCTGCTGGACCTGGAGTCCCGCCCGGGCAAGATGAGCCACGCCTACTGCGCGTACTTCCCCACCAGCAACGAGCCCTTCGTGCTGATGAACGTGGTCGGCACCGCCGAGGACGTGCGGGTGCTGTTCCACGAGGTCGGGCACGCCTTCCACGGCTTTTACAGCGGCGACGCGCAGGCACAGGTGTGGAACCGCTGGAGCCCCATCGAGTTCGTGGAGATTCCCAGCATGGCCATGGAATTCCTGACCCTGGACCACCTGAACCACGTGTTCGGGCCGGACGAACTGTCCCGCTACCGCACCAAGCAGCTCGAAAGCGTGATCGCGTTCCTGCCCTGGGCGGCGCAGATGGACGCCTTCCAGCACTGGCTGTACGCCCAGGCCCCGGAGCAGATCACGGTGGCCGACCTGGACGCCAAGTGGCTGGAACTGGACCGGACCTTCCACCCGTTCATCGACTGGAGCGGCCTGGACGAGACGGTCCGCGCGAAGGGGTGGCAGTACTACCACATCTTCCACATTCCCTTCTATTACATCGAGTACGCCATGTGTTACCTCGCCGCGGTCGGCATCTGGCGCGAGGCCCGGCAGGACCCGCAGGGCGCCCTGGACCGGTACAAGGCCGCGCTGCGCCTGGGGAACGCCTCGCCCGTTCCGGACCTGTACCGCGCTGCCGGCGTGGAGTTCCGCTTCGACCGGGAGCACATCCGCGGGCTGATGACCTTCCTGCGTGAACAGCTGAAGTAGGCGCCCGTCCCTGAACCTGCATGGCCGGGCCTGCCCTGACGTGCAGGTTCTCTCAATGCGGGCCGATTTCAGCGGGGAGGCCCGTTCCCTACACTGCGCAGCATGACCCGTGTGCCCGCGCCGACCGCCGCGCCCCGCCCGATGGGGATCGGGGACATCTTCACCATGCTGAAAGACGCCGCGCTGGCCTTCGGGCAGGACAAGGCCCCCCGGCTCTCGGCGGCGATCGCGTTCTACGCCATGCTCAGCCTTTCGCCGCTGCTGGTGCTGGCGGTGGCGCTGCTGGGCCGCTTCCTCACCGACCCCAGCACGCTGCAGGGGCTGTTCGGGCCGAACGGCACGGTCACGCAGGCGCTCGGCCCGCAGGCCGCCACCACCCTGCAGGGCCTGATTCCCAAGGGCGACGCCCTGAACAAGGGCACATTGATCGCCAGCCTGGTCGGCTTCGTGACCCTCTTCCTGGGGGCCACGGGGCTGTTCGTGCAGCTGCAGGACACCCTGAACAGCATGTGGGGCGCCGACCCGCCCCCCAAGCAGACCCTGGCGCAGATGGTGAAGACCCGCGCGGTGGCGTTCCTGATGATCCTGTTCATCGGCGCGATCCTCATCACCTTCCTGGGCGTGAACACGTACCTGTCGTCCATCGCCTCGGACCTGGGCGACCGCTTCGGCGCGGGCGCCTTCTTCGTGCGGCTGGTGAGCCTGCTGGTCTCCACGCTGTTCCTCACGCCGGTGTTTGCGTTCATCTTCAAGTTCCTGCCCACCATCAAGCTGGAGTGGCGGGAAACCTGGGTGGGCGCGGCCGTCACCGCCCTGCTGTTCAGCGTGGGGCAGGTCCTGATCAGCATCTACCTGGGCCGCACCGCGCCCGGCAGCGCCTTCGGGGCGTCCGCGGCGCTGTTCGCGCTGCTGGTGTGGATCTACTACAGCGGCATGATCTTCTTCTTCGGCGCGGAGGTCACCTGGGTGTACTCGCAGAAGTACGGCTCGCACGCCGGCGGGGCCGCGAACGTGGCGAAGAAGCAGGCCCTGGCCCAGCGTGGCGCGCAGATTCCCACCGAACCCAGCGAGCAGGAACGCCGCGCGGCCGCGCAGGCGGACGAACCCGTCCGGGACAGCCGCGGCCGGGTGCTGGGCCTGCCCGTGCCGCGCCTGCCCACCCGCCAGGAGCGCCGCGAGCGGGCGCGGGCGCGCGCCGCGAACCCCTCCCTGCTGCCCAGTCTGGGCGGCGCGGTGTGGAACCTGGTGAGCGCCGCGCTGGCCATCCCGTCCCTGCTGATCCTGAAACTGGTGGGCCTGAACGGCCGCAAACGCTGAGGCTGGCGGCCGCCGCGTCCGCTACAGTGCCGGGCGATGAAGGTCCTGATTCTCGGCGGGACGGGCATGCTCGGCTACCCAACGGCCCTGGAATTCCTGCGGGGCGGCCACGAGGTGCACAGCGTCTCCAGCCGCCCCGCCCGTATTGACGCGGAGTTCGACAAGGGGGTGCACCAGCACGCCCTGAACCTCTCGGACGCCAGCGACGAGGACCTGCTGGCCGTGCTGCGCGGCATGGACGTCCTGATCTACGCCCTGGGCCCCGACGACCGCGTCACCCCCCCGGCGCCCGCCCTAACCTACTTCCGCCGGGAACTCGCCGACCGGACCGCGCGGCTCCTCACCCTGGCCCGGCAGGCCGGCGTGAGGAAGGCCGTGGTGTTCGGGTCGTACTTCGCGACCTTCGACCGGCTGCAGCCCGCC
The DNA here is from genome assembly GCF_003444775.1 of Deinococcus ficus. Classification (NCBI taxonomy): domain Bacteria; kingdom Thermotogati; phylum Deinococcota; class Deinococci; order Deinococcales; family Deinococcaceae; genus Deinococcus; species Deinococcus ficus. Next base: position 247,536 of record NZ_CP021081.1, read on the forward strand.
TGGGGCCTCGCCGCCCGCCACCCCTACGTGCAGGCCCGCGTGGAACAGGCCCGGCGCGCCATTCAGGCCGGGCAGGAGCCGGGGGCCGCGCCCCGCATGGACGTCGTCATTCTGGAAATCCCGTACGTGTTCGGCGTCACGCCGGGCCGGGAGCCCTTCTGGAAGGCGGTGCTGTTCGACCGGGTGCGGGGCGGCCGCGTGGCGCTGTACCCGAAAGGCGGGAGCGTCGTCATGACCACCACGCAACTCGCGCAGGCAGCGGTGGGTGCCGCCCTGCACGGCCCGCACGGCGCGCACTACCCGGTCGGGGACGTGAACATGACCTGGACCGACCTGATCGGCCTGATCCGCTCGGAGCTGGGCGTCCCGCCACGCGTGCTGCACGTGCCCGAATTCCTCACCCGCCTGAACCTGCAGGCCGAAGGCCGCCGGCACCGCGCCCAGGGCCAGGAGTCCGGCCTGAACCCGGACACCCTGGCCGCCGACATCATGTACCGCGCACTGTACCCCGACGTTCAGGAAAGCCGCCGCGTGCTCGGCTACGCCTCCGGCGGCGTGCAGGAAGCCATCCGGCAGACCGTCCGCGCCAGTTACCCCACCCGCAGCTGAGCGTTACTGCGGCACCGGGTACGGCAGGGTGCCCTCGTAGATCGCGCGGCCCACGATCGCCCCCTCGATCCGCTCGTCCTCCAGTAGGTGCACGTCCTGCACGTCGGCCACGCCGCCCCCCACGATCAGGGTGTTTACCCATAGCTGCCGCACCTGCCGCATCAGGTCCCGGTCCAGGCCCTTCAGGGTGCCGTCCCGGCTCACGTCCGTGAAGATCAGCGTCTCCAGGCCCGCGTCCGCCAGGGCCGGCGTCAGGTCCGCCACGTGAATGCCGCTGCCCTGCGCCCATCCGTGCGTGGCGACGTCCAGCACGCCCTGCTCGCTGCGGCGCGCGTCCAGGCTCACCACCACCCGCTCCGGGCCGTGCGCGGCGATGAGTTCCCCCACCAGCTCCGGGTGCTTCACCGCCGCCGTGCCGATCACCACCCGCTGCACCCCCAGGCGCAGCAACTCCTCGGCCGCCTCCCGGGAGCGGATGCCGCCCCCCACCTCCACCGGCACGCCCAGTTCCTGCGCGATCAGGGCGATCACCGCGCGGTTCTCCCCCCGCCCGGTCGCGGCGTCCAGGTCCACCAGGTGCACCAGTCCCGCGCCCAGCCGCACCCAGTGACGCGCGGCGTCCAGCGGCGACTCGAAGTACACCGTCTCGCGGTCCGGGTCGCCCTCGTACAGGCGCACGGCGCGGCCGGACTGGATGTCCACGCACGGAATGATCAGGGGACGGGCACTCATGCCCCCAGCTTACCGCCGGGCCCCGCCCCGGCCCGGGCCAGGGGTAGACTGCCGGCACTGTGCGCATCGGGATCGTGACCGCCACCTACCTGCCGTCCCGGAACGGGGTGGCGACCAGCACCGCCCTGTTCGCCCGGGGCCTGCGGGAGCGCGGGCACGAGGTCCGCATCTTCGCGCCCCGCCACCCTCAGCTGGCCCCCGGCGAGCAGGGCGTGTACCGCCTGAACACCTCCTTCGTGGGCGCCCGCGCGCTGGGCGGCCCGGCCGACTACCCCGTGATGCTCGCTCCCGGCCCCCGCCTCACCGCGCGGCTTCCCCTGCGGGACCTGGACGTGCTGCACACCATGCACCCCTTTCTCGCCGGGCAGCTCGCGCTGAAGTGGGCGCGGGTGTCCGGCGCGCCTGTCGTGTACACCGCCCACACGCAGTACGAGCAGTACCTGCACTACGCGCCTGTGCCCCGCCGCGTCAGCCGCGCCGTGGTCCGCCCGCACGTCGCGGCCTTCGCGCGCCGCGTGGACCGCGTGCTCGCCCCGGGCCGCGCCATGGTGGACATGCTGCGCGCCTACGGGTACGCCGGCGCCGTGGACCTGATGCCCAACCCCGTGGACCTCGGCAGCTTCCAGGCCGCCGGCGGGGCCGCCGTGCGCCGCGAGTACCACATTCCCGCCGACGTGCCCCTCGTCACTTACCTGGGCCGCCTCGCCCCGGAGAAGAACCTGAGCGTGATGCTCCGCGCGTTCAGTCAGGCGCGCGCCACCCGCCCGGAACTGCGGCTGCTGGTCGTGGGGGACGGCCCCAGCCGCGCCGACGCGCAGGCCCAGGCCGGCACGCCCGAGGGCGTGACCTTCACCGGCCCGGTGCCCTACGCCCGCGTGCCCGAACTGCTCGCCGCCGCCGACGTGTTCCTCACCGCCAGCACCAGCGAGGTCCTCCCCATGAGCATGATCGAGGCCCTCGCCGCCGGCACCCCCCTGGTCGCCGCGCAGAGCCCCGCCGCGCTGGACCTCATCGAGGAAGGCGTGAACGGCACCGTGCGCCCCGCCACGCCCGAGGCACTCTCCGAGGGCCTGCTGGAACTCCTGCACCCCGCCCGCCTGCCCGCCCTGCAGGACGCCGCCCGGCGCAGCGCCACCCAGTACGACCTCACCACCCGCGCCGCCGCCCTGGAACGCGTCTACGAGAACGTGATCGCCGCAAAACGCCGGGTCAGGGCGCCTTAACGAACACCGTTTCGGCCAGGAACGGCCCGGTCTGGCCGTAGGCCCGGAGGGAAGCCTCCAGCCGGTAATTCCCGGCGGGGAGGCCCGCCACGTCCGGGAGGAGGGAGAGGGATGTGGCGTTCAGGGCCCGTCCGGGCTGGAGGAAGAACTCGCGGTCGCCGCCAGCGCAGGCCAACCGGGCGTCGTAGTGCGTGACCTCGTTGGGCGTTCCGGCCTCGAAGACCCTGTACCGGACCGTCATGCAGCCGAGCGTGATGGGGATGGGCGCCGCCCCGGCATTGGCGAGGACAAGCAGGGTGTTCGCCTCCGAGAGCTGCCGGACCGGCCCCCGGACGCGTAGGAACGCCTTGAGCTGGAAGACCGAATTTCCCTGGATCGTCCGGGCGGTGGCTGTGCCCAGGGGAACCGGAGTGGGGTAGGCCAGCAGCGTGCCCAGGACCAGGACGGCAGGGATCAGGGACTTGGCGGGCATGGCGAACCTCCGGCGTTTCTGTAAGGAAGTGCCCCCAGCATGCGCTGCGCCGGCAGGAACAGCAAGAACCCCCAGCCTCGCGACTGGGGGTCTTTGTGGTGCCGAGGATGGGATTTGAACCCACACACCTCGCGGCGCTAGTCCCTGAAACTAGTGCGTCTACCAATTCCGCCACCTCGGCACACTGGATTGGTTACGCCCCGGGGGGCGCGTTTCAGGCTCAGTTAATTTACTCAGTTCGGGCGGTCCTGTCAACCGGTGCCAGCCCCCTGCCCAGGGCGGCGTTTTGACAGCGGCCCGCCGGGCGCGGTATCACGCGGGCATGGCCGTGCACCTGCCCACCGAACCCCTGCGCGCCCTGTTCATCGGGGACAGCATCACGGACGTGGGCCGCCGCGACGACCCGGACGGCCTCGGGCACGGGTACGTGGCCCGCATCCGGGAGGAACTGCTGTGCCGCGACCCGGCGCACGCGCCGGAAGTGCTGAACCGCGGCGTGAGCGGCGACACCGTGCGTGACCTGGCGCGGCGCTGGCAGGTGGACGTGCTGGACCTGGACCCCGACCTGCTGAGCGTGAAGATCGGCGTGAACGACGTGTGGCGCGCGTTCGGTACCCGCGCGCACGAGGCGGTGCCGGAGGACGAGTTCCGGGAGACGCTCACGGCCCTGCTGCGCGCCGTGCAGGCGCCGGACCGCACGCTGGTGCTGGTGGCGCCCTTCATGGTCGAACCGGACCGCCGGGATGAGATGCGCGTGCAGGTGGTGCGCCGCGCGGCGCTGGTGGCCGAGGTGGCGCAGGAGCTGGGCGCCGCCCTGGTGGAGCTGCAGCCGGCCTTCGACCGGGTGATGCGGGTGTCCCCGCCGGTGTGGTGGTCCGCGGACGAGGTGCATCCCACCCGGGCCGGGCACCACCTGATCGCCCGGGAATGGCTGCGGGTCGCCGGACCGCTGCTGCAGGCCTGAGCAGTCCGGCGGGGTCCTTTCAGCGCAGGTGGTGCTCCAGGAAGGCGAGGATGTCGGCCCACTCGTCGATCAGCAGCGCCGTGGGTTTGCCCGCGCCGTGCCCGCCGCGCGTTTCCAGGCGAAGCAGCGTGGGCGAGTCGCCCTGCTGCACGTGCTGAAGCTGCGCGCCGAACTTGAAGGAGTGGCCGGGCACCACGCGGTCGTCGTGGTCGCCGGTGACGATCAGGGTGGGCGGGTAGGCCGCCGCCTTCAGGGCGTGCAGCGGGGAGTAGGCGAGCAGGTGCCCCAGCATGGCCGGGTCGTCGCTGCGGCCGTAGTCGCTGGCCCACGCCCACCCGATGGTGAACTGGTGGTAGCGCAGCATGTCCAGCACGCCCACCTGCGGGATCGCCGCGCCGAACAGGTCCGGGCGCTGGGTCATGCAGGCGCCCACCAGCAGCCCGCCGTTGCTGCGCCCGTGAATGCCCAGGTGCGCGGGCGCGGTGACGCCCGTGCGGATCAGGTGCTCGGCGCAGGCGATGAAGTCGTCGAAGACGTTCTGTTTGCGCTCCAGGGTGCCGGCCTCGTGCCAGTCCTTGCCGTACTCGCCGCCGCCGCGCAGGTTCGCCTGCACGAACACCCCGCCGCGTTCCACCCAGGCGAGCCGCGCCGCGTTGAAGGCGGGTTTCAGGGCGTTGTTGAACCCGCCGTACCCGTACAGCAGGGTGGGATTCGTGCCGTCCCGCTTCAGGCCGCGCGGCGCCACGATGAACATGGGCACGCGGGTGCCGTCGTGGCTGACCGCGAACTCCTGCGTCACCTCGAACTTCGAGGCGTCGAAGGCGGGAATCTCCGTACTCAGGGGTTCCAGGCTGCCGCCGGTCACGTCCAGGCGGTAGGGGGCCGGGCGGGTCAGGAAGGACGTGAAGGTCAGGAACACCTCCGGGTCGTCCGGCTGGGTGTGCAGGGTCTCCACCGCGCCGGGGCCGGGCAGGGGAAGGTCACGGACCTTCGCGCCCGTGCGGTCGTGCAGGGTCAGGCGGTGGCTGGCGTCCCGCAGGGTCAGGAGCAGCAGCCCGCCGGGCACCAACGCGCTCTGCTCCACGGCGTCCGGCCCTTCCGGCACGAGGTCGCGGCGCTCCCCGGTCGTGAGGTCCCAGGTGATGACCTTCCCGCGCGGGGCGCCCTCGTCCGTGTGCAGGTAGAAGAGGGGGCCGTCATTGCCCAGCACCTCGAAGGCCGCGCGGAAGTCGCCCACCAGTTCCCGGAAGGCTTCGGCGCGGCCCAGCGGCCGGACCCACACCTGATTTTTCCGCGCGGTGCCCTTCCACACGTGAATGACGAGGTACTCGCCGTCGTTCGTCACGCGGGCGCGGAAGCCCCAGTCCGGTTCGTCCGGCCGCTGAAGGGCCACCTCGTCCTGCGCCTGGGGGGTGCCCACGCGGTGCAGCATCAGGCGCTGGTTGCGGTTGGTGCCGGTCAGCGCCCCGCCGGAGGCCGGCGCGTCGTACGCCGCGTAGTAGAACCCGGACTCGTCCGGCAGCCACGCCGCCCCGCCGAACTTGCTCCACTCCAGGGTGTCCGGCCGGTCCTCGCCGCTCTCCACGTCCCGGACGCGCCACGTCACCCAGTCGCTGCCGGCGCTCTGCGTGCCGTACGCCAGCAGCCGGCCCTGCGGGCTCACCGACGTGCCGGCCAGCGCCACCGTGCCGTCCGCGCTCAGGGCGTTCGGGTCCAGCAGCGTGCGCCACGGCCCGCGCGGCGAGGGGGCCACCTGCAACAGGGGCTGGTTGAGCAGCCCCGGGTTGACCTGCCGGAAGTACTGCCCGCCGCGCTGCCAGGGCGCGCCCTCGGCCGGCGCGTCCCACAGTTCCCGGATGCGCGCGCGGTAGGCGTGGCGCTCCGGGAGGTCCGTCAGGTGCGCCTCGGTCAGGACCCTCTGCGCCTGCACCCAGGCGCGCGTCTCGGGGCTGTCGGGGTCCTCCAGCCAGCGGTAGGGGTCGGCCACCCGCACCTCGGCGCCGGAGGCGTCCAGGTACACATCCACATGGTCGCCCCTGGGCGACGCCGGATACGTTGTCTTCACGCCCCGCATCCTGCCACGCGGGCCGGCGCCCGGTGCTCGACCCAGGGTTACTTCGTGGTCTGCAGCTGCAGGGCCATCTGCCGGTTCAGCGCGCTGGCGTTCGACGCCACCGCGTACGCCGAGAGCAGTTCCGCCCGGGTGGGCGCGTTCGTGCCGCACACCGCCCCCACGACGACCTTGAGGTCCATCGCCAGGTGCGTGACGTTCGTGAGCCACTCGTAGGTGCGGGTCGCGGTCGCCCAGTTCAGCGGCGTCAAGAACGCCGTGTACTCCGCCGTGAACAGCGGATCGAAGGTCTTCACGTCCGCCGTCCAGGCCGCGCAGCTCTGCCGCAGCGGCGCGGCGTCGCCGGTCGTGGCCGCCGCGTACAGCTTCTGGTGCACCTCCACCACCAGGGCACTCAGGGGACCGCTCAGGCGCGCGATCTTCGCGTTCATCGCCGCGTCGTTCGACTGCGCTCCCGCCCCGCCCAGCACCAGCACCGCGCCCAGCACCACACCCGCCCGCACACTTGACATGCGCGCAGCCTACCCCGCGTCCCGCGGCGCACGATCAGCGGAACCTGACGCAGCATTCATGCACCGCCCCCCGGGGCGATCGGCCCGATCCGGCGGCGCGGGAGGGTTTGCTCTGTAGACTGTGAAGGTGAAGGTCGGACTGCTGCACTCTGACGCCGCGCGCCTCGGCGCGTACTGGAAGGCGTACCTGAAAGAACTCGGCGTGGACCTCGTCACGCCCACCCTGCCCGACGCCGAGGCCCTGCAGGTCGGCCGGGACAGCCTGCCGGGCGAGAGCGTGAACGTGCAGCTCGCCCTGGGCCGCATCCTGGGCCTGGGCCGCGTGGACGCCGTGCTCGTGCCCCGCTGGAGCGCCGTGAACGGCGACGCCTGGAGCGAGGCCCTGACGGAACTGCTGCCCCGGCGCATCAGCGGCCTGCCGCTGCTGATCCCGGTTCCGGACGGCCCGCCGGACCTGGAGAACGCCGCCGCCGAGGTCGGGCTGCGCCTCTCGCAGAACGGTGGGCGGGTCAGGCTCGCGCTGGAACGCGCGCGGCTGCTCGCCTCCCCGCGCGAGGAGATGCCCATGCTCAGCCGCGCCGGGCGGGCCACGGTGGCCGTCATCGGCCCGCGCGCCCTGCTGGCCGAGCCGCACCTGAGCGCCCCGCTGCGCGCCGAACTGGACCGCCTGGGCCTGCACGCCGTGTACAGCCCGGACCTGCCGCACGGCGACGTGATGAAACGCGCCGAGCGCATGGAGCAGCCTGCCCCCACGGCCGGCGAACGGGAACTGTTCGGCGCGGCGTCGCTGCTGTCCGGGAAGGGCGGCGTGCGGGGCCTGCTGTTCGTGACCTCCGCCCGGGACGGCGCCACCCACGCCGCCCTGGACCGCCTGGCCGCGCGGCAGCACAAACCCACCCTGGTGCTCGAACTGGACGCCGACCAGACCGATTTCACGGCGCTGGAGGCCTTCCGGGACCGCGTGACCCTGGGTGAGGGCGGGGCGGGGGAGGGCGCGTGAACCCCTGGCACTGGCTGACCCGCCCGGACCCCACGCCGGGCTTCACCACGGGCAAGCTGCTGAAACTGCTGGCGCGCATCCTGATCTTCGCGGTGATCGCCACGGTCCTGTCGTCCCTGCTGCAGATGACGCCGCTGAAACCCTACCTGGAGACGTGGTGGGGCAGCCTGATCTTCGTGCTGATCCTGTACATCCCGGCCGCGAAGCTGCTCAGCATGAACGACATGTTCGTCCGCCCCGCCCCGCGCGGCGCCGCGCCCGGCAAGGCACAGACCCTGAGCAGCGCCGAGCGCCGCAAGGAACGCCACCGCTACGCCGGCGTGAAAAAGAGCGCGCCCCGCCAGGGCGGCCGCCGCTAGGCGCCAGGGCACACAGGAGTGCGGGCAGGGGACCATCCCCTGCCCGCACTTTTCTTCCAGGCCGCTTCTCAGCCTTCTTCCAGAGGGTAGGTGCGGAACGCCCGCACCGCCAGCCAGATCAGGTGCAGGTAGAACAGGGCCACGCCCAGCGCCACCAGCCACCCGGGGAAACTGCCGATGTCGGCCAGCGTGAATGCCTCCGGGAAGCTCAGCACCCAGCCCTTGGGCTGTGCGAGGTCCAGTTTCGCCAGCCACGCCACCAGCACCGCCGTGTAGATCCACAGGTAATTGCGGCCCAGGCGCCAGCCCAGCGCGTCCGCGCGGCTCATGGGGCTGCGCGGCTTGGCCAGTTCCGCCAGCAGCAGCTGGTGCCAGTTGGCGTCCACCCGGTCACCCAGCATGGCCGGGTAGAAGAAGCGCTCCATGATCCGCACGCGGTGGTGCGCGATCTCGAAGGTCCGGAACCGCCGCGCTTCCAGCCGCAGGAAGAAGTAGTTCATGAACATCGCGAACAGGAACGTCGCGTGGCTGTTGTTCACGTCCCCCAGCGCGAAACTCGCCAGACCGGCGGTCGTCACCACCGACCAGTTGGTGGTCATGTCCAGCCGCTGCCGGTACGCGGTCATCTTCCCGACCTCGGCCCGGTACAGGTGAATCAGGGCGTTGGCGGTGTTCGTGCTGTAACTGGCCTCCGTGACCGCCGGCAGCGGCGCGGGCGGACTGGCCGGAGGCGTGACGGGAAAGGCGGCAGGGTCAGTCATCAGGGTCCAGGAGGCCGGCACGGCCTGCCCCCAGCCTACCCCAGGCGCCTCAGTGCCCCGGGCAGTGGGCGGCCAGATGAACAGACGAGACTAAGGCCGGATTAAACCTCAATGCGAACCCCTTCACATCATCGGCGGCCGGGCGCCCGGTACAGTTCCCGAACTGCGAAAACCAGTACCGGCACCGCCGACCCCGCCCCGGGGCCGGACCGTTCAGTCATCTCTGCCGCCCCGGGCCGCGCCCGGAAGTGTCCCAGGAGGATCCATGAACCCAGCCCGTCTCGCCGCCCTGATGACCCTCGCCCTGACCCTTGCCGCCTGCGGCCAGAACAGCACCCCCGCGGCCGAAGCGCAGATCCCGGCCGGTGAACCCGCCGCGGTGAGCCCCGCCACGCCCGAATTCGTGGAAGGCGAGGTGCTCGTGCAGCTGCAGAGCGGCCTGAGCGCCCAGGGCCTCACGGCGCTGAGCGGGCTGGGCGTGCAGTCCCTGGAAACCCTGGCGGTCACGAACGGCGCGCCCCTGCTGCGCATGCAGATCAGCGACGGTGCCAGCGTGCAGGCGAAGATCGGGCAGCTGCAGGCCAGCGGCATGGTGCGCTTCGCGGAACCCAACTGGGTGTACCACCACCAGGCCACCGCCAGCGACAGCTACTTCACGAACGGCACCCTGTGGGGCATGTACGGCGACGCCAGCAGCCCCGCCAACGCGTACGGCAGCCAGGCCGCCGAGGCCTGGGCGCGCGGGAACGTCGGCAGTGACGGCGTGTACGTCGGGATCATCGACGAGGGCTACCAGTTCGACCACCCCGACCTGAAGAACAACGCCTGGACCAACCCCTACGACCCCGTCAACGGCGTGGACGACGACGGCAACGGCTACGTGGACGACACCCGCGGCTGGGACTTCGCCAACGGCGACAACAGCGTCTACGACGGCGGCACCCGCGGCAGCCAGGACAGCCACGGCACCCACGTCGCCGGAACCATCGGCGGCACCGCCAACGACGGCGGCGTGGTCGGCGTGAACCACAACGTCACATTCATCAGCGGCAAGTTCCTGGGCCGCCGCGGCGGCACCACCGCCAACGCCATCAAGGCCGTGGACTACTTCACCGACCTGAAAACCCGCCACGGGATGAACATCGTCGCCACGAACAACAGCTGGGGCGGCGGCGGGTACAGCCAGGCGCTGTACGACGCGGTCGTGCGCGCCGCAAAGGCGAACATCCTGTTCATCGCCGCGGCCGGCAACAGCGGCACGAACAACGACACCACCGCCAGCTACCCCAGCAACTACGACACCTCCTCCTCCTCCGCCGGGTACGACAGCGTGATCGCGGTCGCCGCCATCGACAAGGCCGGCGCGCTCGCCAGCTTCAGCCAGTACGGCGCCAAGAGCGTGGACCTCGGCGCGCCCGGCGTGGCGATCATGAGCAGCGTGCCCTACAACGGCTACAGCAGCTACAACGGCACCAGCATGGCCACCCCGCACGTGACGGGCGGCGCGGCCCTGTACGCCGCCAGCCACCCCGGCGCGACCGCCAAGCAGATCCGCGACGCGATCCTGGGCAGCGTGGTCGCCACCAACAGCCTGAACGGCAAGACGGTTACCGGCGGCCGCCTGAACGTCAGCGGCTTCTGAACCAGGACTAGGCACGTGGCCCGGGGACGCTCCCCGGGCCACCTGTCATGCCCTCAGCGCAGGAAGGGGTTCGTGCGGCGCTCGAAGCCCACCGTGGTGCGCGGCCCGTGCCCCGGGTACACGCTCACGTCGTCCGGCAGGGACAGCAGTTCCCGTTCCAGGCCCGCGATCAGCTGCGGGTGGTCGCCGCCCGGCAGGTCCGTGCGCCCGATCCCGCCCTGGAACAGCGTGTCCCCGGCGATCACGAACCCGGGCCCCAGGAACACCACATGCCCCGGCGCGTGCCCCGGCAGCTCCCGCACCCGCAGGCTCAGGTCCCCGGCCGTGAGGGTCTGGTCCTGCCTCAGGGCATGCTCCGGGTCGGCGGGCTGCACGAACGGCAGGTTCCAGCGCGCCGCGCTCGCCTGCCCCAGCCGGTACAGCGGCAGGTCCGCCGGATGCAGGTGCACAGGCACGCCCAGCGCCTCGCGGGTGGCCTGTACCGCGCCGATGTGATCGAAGTGCGCGTGCGTGAGCAGGATCGCCTGCACGCTCACCCCGGCGTCCCGCACCAGTGCCAGGATCCGTTCGGCGTCGTCGCCCGGGTCGAACAGGAAGCCCTGCCCCTGCGCTCCCGCCACCAGCACCGCGTTTTCCTGCAAGGGCCCGGTGGGCAGGGACCACACCCGCACCGGCCCGTGATCAAACGGTTTCACCATGACGCGCAGTGTAGAGCCGCGCCCTCAGGCGGACCCCAGCGCCTCCCGGAGCCGCAGCGCGAACACCTGAAAACTCAGGGCCGGGTTCGCGTACGCCTCCAGCGCCTCCTGAAGGGCTTCCAGCGCCGTGTCCGCCCGGGCGCGGGCCGGCGGCGGCAGGTGCCGCCACGCGAAGCGCAGCGTCTCCGGGTGCCACGCCGCGTCCCAGTGCTTCTCCAGCGCGGAGGCGGCGTCCAGCGCGGACAGCAGGCCCTCCTCCAGCGCGCGGGTGAAGTCCGCCGCGCCCGCCAGGGCTGCCAGGACAGTGACGTGCTCGGCCAGCACGCCCGCGCGCCCCGCCGCGAACGCCACCAGGTCCGGGTCCGGACTCACGCCGGCCTGCGCCAGCGCGAACTCCAGCGCCCGGTCCGCGACCGGCGGGACGCTCAGGCGCCCGCTGCGGCTCACGATGGTCGGCAGCACCGACCGCACGTCCTCCGCGATGAACACGAACAGCGCCCCGTGCGGCGGTTCCTCCACCAGTTTCAGCAGCGCGTTCGCGGCCTCCTGCCCGAGGAACTCCGCGCCGTTCACCACCACCACCCGCCGCCGGAAGGTCGGGCGGACCTCCAGGAACTCGTAGACGTGCACCTCGTAGTCGCGGCCCTTGTCCCGCCCCTCCAGCACCGCCCCGATGGGGATGATCCTGCGCCGCGCGGCCTTCCCGGTGGTGGTTGTGGCGCGCGGCTCCACCAGCAGCACGTCCGGGTGCCCGCCCGCCGCCAGCGCCCGGCACGACGGGCAGGTGCCGCACGCCTCGCCGTACATGCCGCGCACCCCGGAACAGTTGTGCTGCGCCGCGACCGCCAGTGCCAGCGCCCGCCGCCCCACCCGGGCCGGGCCGGTCAGCAGCAGGGCATTGCCGCGAAACGCCCCCGTCTGCTCCAGCAGCGGGCCGTGCAGGGTCGCGGCCGACAGGGCCGGCAGACCGCCCAGCGGCGAGGCCGGGTCCGTCATTTGCCCAGCGTCAGGCGCGCCGCCAGGACTTCCGGCAGGCCCGCCTCCCGGATCAGGGCGCCCGCCCGTTCCACGTCATACGTCACGCGCACCACCTCGAAGTGGTTACGGGCCGTGTCGTACACCCCGTAACTCGCCTGCGGATTCCCGTCCCGCGGCTGCCCCACGCTGCCCGGGTTCAGGATCACCCGCGCGGTCGGCGGCACCAGGTAACTGCCGCCCTCCGCGAAGGTCTGCGACTTGATCCACTCCCCGACCGGGGCGTTCAGCGTGGCGAACACCGCCGGGGTGTGCGTGTGCCCCACGAACCCCAGCCGCCCCTGCCAGCCCTGGAACGCCTCCCGGGCCGCGGTGACGCTGTCGGTGTAGTCGTCCAGGCTCAGGGGCGTGCCGTGCCGGTAACGCGCGCCGACCTCCGGGTCGTCCACACCGTCGCGCCACAGCCGCAGCCACTCCAGGTGCGCCGGGGTGAGCCGCTCCAGCTGCGCGCGCAGCGCGGCGTACACCACGCTCTGCCGGCCGGAGTCCGCGCCGCCCGCCAGGCCCAGCAGCATGTGCTCGTGGTTGCCCTGGATGCACACCGGGTCCAGGTCCCGCAGCACGTCCAGCACCTCGTTCGCGTGGGACCCGTACCCGACCGCGTCGCCCAGGCACACCACCTGATCGAAACGCCGCGTGCCGGCATCCTTCAGGACGGCCTCCAGGGCCGTGATGTTCGCGTGAATATCGGAAAGCAGCAGCAGCCGCACGCCGCGCATCATACCCAACCCCACCTCCCCTCACCGGGACAGGTCTTCCCCCGGCCGGCACCGGCGCCGTTACGGAAAGACCGTGATCCGCCCGGCGGGCGGGTCCAGCCGCGCCCGGCCCCCCAGCGGCAGGGTCAGCTGCGGGCTGGTGTGCCCGAAATCCACGTTCGCCACGACCGGCAGGTCAGGGCGCCCGGCCTCCCCGAGCACGCGCCGCACCCAGCCGTACAGCGCCTGCACCTGCTCGGGGGCGTACCCGCGCGGGCGGGCCAGCAGCAGCCCGGCCAGCCCGGCCAGCAGGCCCTGCGCCGCGTAATTGCGCAGCCAGTACCCCACCTGCTCGGGCGGGGGCACGTTCTCGCTGGTTTCCAGCGCCAGCACCGCGCCCCGCCACAACTCCGGGGCCGGCCAGCCGGGCGTGCCGACCAGCATGTCCAGCACCTCCACGCACCCGCCGATCAGGTGCCCCTCCGCCGGCCGGTCGCCCTGCACCCACGTCCAGCCGTCCCCCGCCCGGAAGGGCCGGGGCACCTCCTGCAGCGCCGGGTCCGCCCAGTCCTGCCAGTGCTCCGTCCACTCCGGTGCGGGCGACAGGTCGAACGGCGCCGGCTCGTCCACCACCGCCCGGCGCACCCCCTGCACCACGAAGGGGTGCATCCCGCCGTTCTCCGCCAGGTCCGTCAGCAGCGCCGGGCCGTGGTAGGCCATCACGCCCGCCCGCAGGAAGTGCAGCAGCGTGACCGTGCTGTCACTGAACCCCAGGAACACCTTCGGGTGCCGCCGCACCAGCCCCGCGTCCAGGTGCGGCAGCAGGCGCACGCTGTCATCCCCGCCGATCACGCTCACCATGCCGTGGATGCCGGGGTGCTCCAGCGCCCAGTGCAGGTCGTCCGCGCGGGCCGGCGGGTTCGCGTCCAGGAAGTCCGGGCCGCGCAGCGCGTTCGGGGCCGGCACGACCTCCCACCCGAACTCCGCGGCGCACTGCCGCACACCCGCCCGGTACCGGTCCATCACGGCCGTCACGAACCCGCTCGACAGGCTCAGCGCCGCCACCCGCGATCCCGGCCCCAGCCGCGGCGGCCGCACGAAGTTCAAGCTCACAGGGGCCGCCACATGAAATGCTCCTGCAGCACCTGCCCGGCCCGGCGGATCGCGTCCGGCTGCGTGCCCCACACCTGAAACCCGTGCCGCTCGTACAGCCGCCGCGCGGCCGCCTGCGTGTCCGTGACCGCCAGATGCAGGCTGGTCAGGCCCTCCCAGGACCGGGCGTGGTCCAGCGCGGCGCGCATCAGGGCGTCCCCGGCCCCCTGCCCGCGCGCTTCCCGCAGCACCGCCACGCCCAGCACGTCCGCCCGGTGCGCGAACCCCGGGCTGTCCAGCCGGACCAGGGTCAGGATGCCCACCAGCGCCTCCTGGCCGTCCGGGCCGCTCAGGAACGCCCCGAACGACACGCGCGTGTCGCTGGGCGTGACCCGCTGGGCCACCTGCTCCAGCGGCAGCGCCGCGAACCGCTCGGCGGTCGTGCCGAACGCGAACGGGTCACTGCTCAGGGTCGCGTACCGCACGTCCCAGTAGGGCTGCGCGTCCGCCGCGCCCAGCGCCCGGACGCGCACGCTCACGCCCCGGCCTCCACACCCGCCCGCTCGGCCGGGGTGGCCCGCGTGAGCGCCGCCTGCCGGTCCCGCCAGTTCAGCACGTGCCCGTCCACGCGCACGTTCCGCGTCAGGGCCAGGTCCAGGTCCGCCACCAGCCAGCCCGGCTCGTTCCAGCCGCCCGCGGCCACCACCCCGTCCTCCGGCAGGCCGTTGTCGGCCGGGGCGTACACGCCCGCCGCGCCCACAGCGTCCTCCACCGCGTACGTCCACGGCGCGTCCGCGATCAGCGGCGCGTGCACCGCGTAACACTGCCCTTCCAGCGCGCGGGCCATGCTGCCCACCCGCACCCGCGTGTACCCCGCCCGGGACCCCGTGAAGGACGGCACCACCAGCACCTCCGCGCCCGCCTCCGCCAGCTGCCGCGCCAGGTGCGGGAACTCACTGTCGTAGCAGATGGCGATCCCGAAGGTCACGCCCGCTGCCCCGAACACCCGCACACCCGACCCCGGCGCGATGTCCCATTCCTCAGCCTCGAAGCGCGTCATCATCAACTTGTCCTGATACCCCAGCAGCCCCGATGGGCCGAACACGTACGCCCGGTTCACGAACGCGCCCGCGTGCGCCACCGGCAGGCTCCCCGCCACCACCGTCACCGCGTGCTCGCGGGCCAGCCGCTCGTGCAGCGCCAGGAAGTCCGGCAGGAACGCCTGCAGCGCCGGGCGCATGCCGTGCATGTCGTGGTGCAGCGCCCCGGGCAGCAGGCTGATCAGTTCCAGCGGCGCGTACTCCGGGAAGACCAGCAACTGTGCACCCTGCCCGGCGGCGTCCGCCACCCAGCGCTCCACCTTCGCCGCGTACGCTGCCCAACTTTCCAGGTACTCCACCGGGTACGCCGCCGCCGCCACCTTCAGGACCGTCATGCCCCGCAGTGTACGCACCCCTCCCCGCCCCCCACCTGTCCCAAATGGCCTACAGCGCGCATTTCCTTCACCGAGACTGCCGGCTGGACCGCGTTCCACGGAGGGAACCGGCGAAGGCTGAACCGCGTACAGTAAGGCATGAGCCGCCGCCCGTCCCCGCCCACCGTGCTGCTGCCTGCCGTGATCACCGTCGCCACCGTCGGCGTGGCCGCCGGGGCCGCCTATCTGGCCCGCAACCGGCGCGGCGACGTGAAGAACGCGGTCGTGAACCGCGTCCTGGAAGCGCCCGCCGGCCGCAGCAGCTACCAGGAACTCCAGACCGCCCTGGAACGCGCCTCCGTCGCCCTCGCCGCCCGCGCCGACCGCGCCGCGGACACCCCCGGCAACCGCGACCTGCTCATGCACATCATCGGCATCGAACGCTGGGGCCAGGAACGCCTGAAAGTCGCGCTGGGCCAGAAACCGTACGTGGAGGACACCCACCACCCCTACCGGCCCGAGGGCGGCCGCAGCCTCCCGGACCTGCGCGAGGACCTCTCCCGCACCCGCTCCGGCACCGTGGACCTCGTGCGGCAACTGCACCGCACTCCGCCCGAGGACGCCCTGACCGTGAACCACAACGCCCTGGGGCCCCTCACCGCGAAAGCCTGGGTGCGCTACCTCACGCAGCACGCCGACCTGGAAAGCCGCAAACTCCGCGCGCAGAAACCCGGGCAGGACGACCCCGGCACGGCGGCTGCCGAGACGGTCACGGCCGGCCCCACCCGCTCCGGCTGAACGGCCAGACGCGCACCGTGAGCGCTTTACGAGAAACGCAGTAAAATTGTAAGAACCCCCCCCGTACGCTCAAGGCACCATGACCAGTGTCCTCAACAGCGTCCTCACCGCCATCGTGAAAGAAGGGGCCAGCGACATCCACCTGCGCTCCGGCAGTGCCCCCGCCGGACGCGTCAACGGCGTCATGGTCCGCTACGGCGACACCAGACTCAGCCCCGAACACGTCGAAGGCTTCGCCCGCGAAATGATGATCCGCCCCGGCATGTGGGACGAATTCCAGCAGACCCGCGAAGCCGACTTCGCCTACGGCATCGCCGGCCTCGCCCGCTTCCGCGTGAACGCCTACTACCAGCGCGGCACCATGGGCCTGATCATGCGCGTCATCGAGGAAAAAGGCATCCCCAGCTTCGAACAGCTCGGCCTGCCCCGCGAAACCTTCGAATACTTCGGCGCTCAGGAACGCGGCCTGGTCCTCGTCACCGGCCCCACCGGGTCGGGCAAGACCACCACCCTCGCCAGCCTCATTGACCACATCAACGCCACCCAGCCCGTCAACATCGTCACCCTCGAAGACCCCATTGAGGTCCTGCACAAGGACAAGCAGGCCATGATCAGCCAGCGGGAACTTGGCATCGACACCATGAGCTTCTCCAACGGCCTGCGCGCTGCCATGCGCCAGGACCCGGACGTCATCCTGATCGGTGAGATGCGCGACAAGGAAACCGTCGAGGCGGCACTCTCCGCCGCGCAGACCGGGCACCTGGTGCTCAGCACGCTGCACACCCAGGACGCCATCCGCACCGTGAACCGCATCATCGACTTCTTCGCTCCCCACGAACGCGACCAGATTCGCCAGGGCCTGAGTGAAAGCATCGTCGGCATCGTCAGCCAGCGCCTGCTGCCCAACGCCAGCGGCGGCCGCGTCCTCGGCATGGAAGTCCTGCTCGGCACCCCCACCATCAAGGAATGCATCAAGGACGAAAACCGCACCGAGGAGATCAAGCAGGCCCTGATGGAAGGCGGCGCCCGCGGCATGCACACCTTCGACCAGCACCTCGCCAAACTTGTCGAGTACGGACAGATGACCGACGAGGACGCCATGGCCAGCGCCACCAGCGCCCACGAACTCAAGATCATGCTGATGCGCCACCAGTTCGCGTCCTGAAGAGCAGGTCCTCCTGCGCCAATCGCGTCAAGAAGAGTGAGCGACCGACCGTGAACGGATGGGCCACCAAAACCTGATCGCCCATCCAACATGATCTGCAGCTCAAGCTTGGAAATCACCCCGCGTTCGTGCGGGGTGGTTTTTTGGGCTCACCGGTGACCCCGCCGATGGGGACGGGTGAACAGCGCTCCGCTGAGGAGATGGGGGTGGGCGTTGTTCGGCTGGCCAGGCGCGGTCGTTGGCCTTGAACAGGGCGTCATCCACGGAATGTGCGGATTCGGTTCCCAGGCCCTGACGCTGTGCGTCAAACGGCCGGCATCGCCCTTCGTCTTCCGCTTCTGCACCTCTGGGCGATATGTGGCTGGCGGGAACGGTCCTGAACGGTACGGTGGGGCATGACGGTTTCGGTTCGGGCGGCTGGGGTGGCGGATGCGGCGGGCATCGCGGCGGTGCACACGCAGAGCTGGTCGGAGACTTACCGGGGCCGGATGCCGGACGCGTTTCTGGACCGCATGACGTCCGGGGAGATGCAGGTGCGGCGGGAGGCAGGCTGGGCGCAGACCGTCACGCAGGGGGCGGAGGTCGTGTGGGTGGCCGTGCTGGGGGGGGAGGTGGTGGCGTTCGCGTCGGCGGGCGAGGCGCGGGACCATCCGGGCGTGGCGGCGGAACTGCTCACGCTGTACAGCCTGAACCGGGTGCAGGGGCGGGGCGTGGGGCGGGCGCTGCTGCACGCGGTTTTGCGGGAGGTGCGGGCGCGGGGGGCGGGCAGCGCGGCGTGCTGGGTGCTGGACGTGAATCCCGCCCGCGCGTGGTACGCCCGGCAGGGCGCGCACGAGGCGGGCGGGAAGGTGCAGGCCATTCCGGGCGGGGAACTGCGGGAGGTGCGGATGGTCTGGCCGGACCTGGGGGCGCTGCCGGACTGAGGGGGCCGGTTACCGCCGGAGTTTGCGGGCGGCCTCGTCGGGGGTGATCTCGCCGCGTTCCAGGCGTTGCAGGATCTCTTCCTGCGGGTCGGGCGTTTCGGGTTCGTACCCGATGGCGCGCAGCAGGGTGTCGAAGCGGGCGCGGACGGTGGGGTAGCTGATACCCAGCACCCGCTCGACCTCCTTGAGGTTGCCGCGCACCTTGATGTACAGGCGCAGGAAGTCCAGGTTCTCCGGGGTCAGGGTGGCGAACTCGTTGAGTTCGAACACGCCCTTGACGGTGGTGCCGCTGGTCGGGAAACGCAGTTCGGTGACCAGCGGCGCTTCGGTCTCGTCCGGGAAGGGCAGGGGCAGGGGGCGCATGTACGTCATGCTAGGCGTTCAGGGCAGGTCCAGGCGCAACGGGGGCCGGGCGGGCGCCTGGGGGGGTGTGGGGTGCCAAGCGGACCAGCGGGCCAGCAGGGACGTGGAGGCGCTGGCGCGCACCTTCCGGGTGGCGGAGGCGGCGGTGTCCCGCTGGACCGGGTGGTCCGGGGACGCCGGGGGTGGGGTGAGGCGGGGCAGCATGCGCCGGGCCTTACCGGAGGATGATCTTGATGCTGTTGCCGTCGCTGTCCTCGGCGCTGATGAGTTCGCCGCTGGGTGCGCCGGACTCGATCAGGAGCTGCAGCGCCTCCAGGCTGAACCCGGCTTTTTCCAGGGCGCGGATGCCGTGCGCGGGAATCAGTTTTTCCAGGTGCGGCGCGAGGCTCAGGGGCAGGTTGGCGTTGTAGCTGTCGCCGTCCTCGGATTCCACCTGGATGCGCAGGACGCGGCTGCGGCCGGCGGTGGGTGAGGGGGGCCCGGCGGGGTCCCAGCTGTCCATGGTGCGTTCCATGTCGTGCGCGAACTGACTCATGTGGTCCTCCACGTTCTGCCCGAGGCGTTCGGCCTTCGCGGCGAATTTCTCGGCGGCCTGTTCCAGCTTCGCGGCGATGCGTTCGCCCAGGTCGTCCAGGCCCGGGCCGTGCCCGAAGTCCATGCGGCGTCCGCCGATCACGACCTGGGGCCGGCGGGGTGGGGGCGGCGGGGGGGGCGGGAAGCCGGGGTTGCCGGGGCCTTTCAGGCCGCGCAGGAGCAGCAGGTGCTCGGCGATCTGGTCGGTGTCCAAGTCGTCGCGGTCCAGCAGGGTGCGGATCAGGTCCTGGTCGCTGCCGATCAGCGCGAGGCGGCTGCTCAGGGCGGTGAGGAGGGGGGCGGCGTCGTCCAGGGTGAGTTTCCCGGCGCGGATCAGGTCCAGGATGCGTTTGACTTTCTCTTTCATACGTGGCCTCGGATGAGCAGGCGCCGGTGGTGGGCTTCGGCCTCGGCGGTGAGTCTGGCGCGCAGGTGCTGCCGCGCGTACTCGCGTTCGGCGTCAGGCGTGAACAGTTCGGTCAGCAGGGCGCGCAGCCGGGCCGTCAGGGTGGCGGGGGCGGGCGCCTGCACGCGGGCCGCGCGGATGGGCCGCAGGGCGCGCTGGCCGGCGCGGATCACGCGGTACCGCCGGGTGGGGGAGGCGGGGGCGCCCAGGGCGGGGCTCAGGCGGGTGGCGTGGGTGAGGTGGGGTGCGGGGGTGAGCTGGGTCATGTGCGGCCTCCTTTCCCGGCGGGTGGCGTGCTCCTGACGGGGCGGTGCGTGGGGCCTGCGGGGCGGTCGGCCCGGTCAGGCGGCGTGGGGGGCTGGGGGTGGGTTCAGCTGTAGAGGGCGACGCTGCCGCCGGTCACGCGGACGTTCAGGGTGGCGCTGCCGCCGCCGAGCACGCCGTGGTACCTGTGCGTGGCGAACTGTCCGGTGCGGGTGGTGGGGAAGTCGGCCTTCAGGTTGCCGGCGGTGGCCTGACCGTTCAGGGTGACGCTGCTGCCGGGCGCGAGGTCCAGGCGGGCGCTGCCGCCGGCGACGGTCACGGTGTGCTGCCCTTCGCTGAGGTGCCCCTGCCAGGCGAGGCTGCCGCCGGCGACGGTGGCGTTCAGGGCGCGGCCCTCCTCGATGCGGGCGCTGCCGCCGCCGATGGTGAGCTGCGTGCCGCCGTGAACGGCGCCGGCTTTCAGGCTGCCGCCGCCGATGCTGGCGTTCAGGGCGTGGGTGCTGTGCAGGGTGACGCTGCCGCCGCCGATCTTCAGGTGCGCTTCGCCGCGCAGGTCGGGCAGGTTCAGGCTGCCGCCGCCGACGAGGCCGCGCACGTTCTGCGGCTGGAAGGGCACGGTCAGGATGGCGCGCAGGTCGCTCCAGCCGGTGTGCCGGTGGCCGGGGGTGCGGCTGACCTTCCAGCCGTCCGGGGTGGCTTCCAGCATGAGTTCCTCAGGGCGGGTGGCGTTCAGCTGCGGGGCGGGCACGCGGGGGTCGTGGACGACCTGCAGGGTGTACCCGCTGATTTCCAGGTGCAGGTTGGCGCGGTCGGTGGCGGTCCCTTCGGGCGGGGTGGGGAAGTCCGGGGCGCTGTCCTCTTCGGCGGGGTGGAGCAGGCCGGCGGCCTCCTCGGCGGTGAGTTTGCCTTCGGCCACCAGACGCTCCACCTGCGAGCGGAAATCTTCGTTCGGGGTTGTGTCACTCATACTCGCCTCCTGAGAGAATAGAAACATAGAAATCACTGATTGTCAAATCAGATTTTACATACCGTGAGATGCTGGAAGGAGAGAGGCGTCTCAGACAGAGTTTTCAAGAACCTTTCATCCAGCTCTCTGAACCGGGTATAAAACCGGGATTGCCAATCAGCGAGCCGCCTCATCCCTTCCCGGCGGTCACGAGGCCGGCGCTTATGCTGGAAGCGATGACCGTCACGCCCGAACTCACGCCCGCGCAGCGCACCGAGGTGGAACTGCTCGCCCGCGGCAAACAGGAAAAAAGCCGCACCCTGCGCGACCTGAAACTCCCGGAAACCCCGGAGGCCGCCCACGCCCTGCTGCTGCGCCTGGGCGTCTGGACCGAGGCGCACACCCCGTACGCCGACCGGCTGCAGGCCGCCCTGAGCCCCGTTGCCCTGCCCGTGCCCGCCTTCCCGGACGAAGCGCGCCTGGACCTGACGCACCTGCCGGGCTTCGCCATCGACGACGAGGGCAACCGCGACCCGGACGACGCCGTGGCCGTCGAGGCCCTGGCAGGCGGCCTGACCAGGCTGTGGGTGCACGTCGCGGACGTCTCGGCGCTGGTGCCGCCGGACAGCCCGCTGGACCAGGAGGCCCGCGCGCGCGGCGCCACGCTGTACCTCCCGGACCGCACGGTCGGCATGCTCCCGGACGCCCTGGTCGAGCAGGCCGGCCTGGGCCTGCACGACGTGACGCCCGCCCTGTCGGTGTCGCTGGACCTGGACGCCGAGGGCAACGCCGAGGCGGTGGACGTGCAGCTCACCCGCGTGCGCGTGCAGCGCCTCACGTACTCGCAGGCGCAGGCGCAGCTGGACGCCGGGCAGGAGCCGTTCGTGACCCTGGCCCGCCTGGCCCGCGCCAGCCGGCAGCTGCGCGAATCGGAAGGTGCCCTGAGCATCGACCTGCCGGAGGTGCGCGTGAAGGCCGACGAGCACGGGGCCAGCGTGACGCCCCTGCCGAAACCCGAGATGCGGCAGGTGGTGCAGGAGTGCATGACCCTGGCCGGCTGGGGCGCGGCGATCTTCGCGGATGACAACGAGATCCCTCTGCCGTTCGCCACGCAGGACCACCCCACCCGCGAGGTCCGTGGGGACACCCTGAGTGCGCAGTGGGCTCGGCGCAAGACGCTGGCCCGCACGCGCTTCCAGCCGTCGCCGGGCCCGCACCACGGCATGGGCCTGGACCTGTACGCGCAGGTCACCAGCCCCATGCGCCGCTACCTGGACCTGGTGGTGCACCAGCAGCTCCGGGCGTTCCTGGCCGGCGGGGAGCCGATGCCGGGCAAGGTGATGGCCTCGCATATCGCGCAGGCGCAGCTGAACGCGGACGGCACCCGGCAGGCCGAGCGCCTGAGCCGACGGCATCACACGCTGCGGTTCGTGGCCGCGCAGCCTGATCGCGTGTGGGACGCGGTGGTCGTGGACCGGCGGGGCCCGCAGGCGACCCTGCTGATCCCGGACCTGGCCTTCGACGTGCCGATGAGCACGCCCGCGGCGCCCGGCACGGCCCTGCGTGTGCAGCTCACGGACGTGAACCTGCCGGCGCTGAGTGTCCGGGTCCGGGCGGTGTGAGGGGGATGGCCTGGCCGGGCCCGCTTCAGGCAGGCGCGAAATGGACGCGGTTCATTTACGACTGGGGCGAAGAATGCCGCGCTGCACGTCCCGAAACCTGCTTCACCTTGCATTCATGCACCGGGGGGCCTGATTACACTGCCCCCCATGAGCGCCGTGAGCAGCATGAGTGACATCGTGGCCCTACGCATCAGTCACTGCCGTGCCGAACAGGCCGCCAAAGACCGCATGTACCACCTGGCCGTCATGCACTACCGCGACTGCCTGAACGCCGCCGAACGCCGCCAGGACGCGCGCGCCACCGAATTCTTCGCCCTGCAGCTCGCCCGCTGCTACGAGCACATGGGGCTGCGTGACAAGGCCGCCCAGTTCCGCGCGCTCGCGGAACCCGGCCCCGACGTCCACCCCCTCGCCTGATCCCCCTTCACGGCACGGCGGCCCGTCAGCGGCCCTTCAGGCTCCGGGCCTACGCTGCGCCCATGCCCATGACCCGCACGTCCCCCCCGGCCCTGTCCCGCCTCCTGCGCCCCGCCGCCCTGGGGGCCGCGCTGCTGCTCCCGGCCGCCAGCGCCGCCACCCTCACCCTGAGCGCCGGGCAGAGCGGGCAGCTGGGCGATCAGCGCGTCACGGTCGTGCGCGTGCAGGACAACCGCTGCCCCATCAACGCCCGCTGCATCCGCGCGGGCGAACTGATCGTGAAGGTCCTGGTCGGCCAGGGCCGCGCCCTGCGGTTCCTGACACTGGAACTGCCCGCCCCGCAGGACGCCGCCTGGAAGGGCCTGCGCGTCCTGTCCGCACCGGGCCGCGCCACGAATGACCGCCGCCCGGTGCCGGTCACGTTCAGCGACCAGCCCTGACCGGCCCCGGGCGGCTCAGGCCTGCCGGTCCAGGCCTTCCAGCACCCCTTCCACGAACGCCACGGCCTCCGCCTGGGTGGGAAAGCGCCGCACCGGGAACAGCTTTTCCTGGAACGACACGATCACCTCGAACGCCCCGGTCGCCTCGTGCAGTTCCTCCAGCGCCGGACCGCCCTCACGGGTCGCGGTGCTTTGCAGGTGCGGCCGCACCGCCAGCACGTCCACGCGGTTCAGGTTCAGCCACGCGGCCTCGTCGGCGACTTTCAGGAAGCGGCCCATGCGCCCCAGCGTACCGCGGCCCCATGCGGAACTGCTCTAATGCGGGGCATGCAGCACCTCGCGCCCGCCGACGCCACGCCCCGCGACCTGGGGTTCGCCATGCCCGCCGAGTGGGAGAAGCACGCCGCCACCTGGATGAGCTGGCCCGCCGACGACGACCTGTGGTTCGGGCACCTGGACGGCGTGCGCGCCGAGTTCGCGGAGCTGGTCGCCACCATCGCCCGCTTCGAGCCGGTGCACCTGCTCGTCCGCGACGAGGAGAGCGACACGGACGCCCGCGCGCGCCTGGGCAACGCCAACGTGAAGTACCACCGCGTCCCCCTGGACGACGTGTGGATGCGCGACAACGGCCCCATCTTCGTGCAGCGGCACGTAGACGGCCGCACCGAGGTCAGCCTGGTCAACTGGAAGTTCAACGCCTGGGGCGGCAAGTTCCACTTCGCCAACGACGACCGCGTGCCGGAGTACGTGGCCGGCACCATGAACGCCGCCCACTGGGACATGAACATCGTGCTTGAAGGCGGCGGCCTGGAAGTGAACGGCGCGGGCGTGGGCCTCACCACCCGCTCCTGCTTCCTGACCGACACCCGCAACCCCGGCCTGACCGAGGAGGGCTACACGCTGCTGCTGCACGACCTGCTGGGCGTGCAGAAACTCCTGTGGCTGGACGGCGGCCTGGAAAACGACCACACCGACGGGCACATCGACACCATCACCCGCTTCACCGACCCGCGCACCATCGTGACCAGCGTGGAACCCGACCCGGCCGACCCGAACCACGCCGTCATGGCGAAAAACCTCCAGGACCTGCGCGCCATGACCGACGCCGACGGCCAGCCCTTCCGCATCGTGGAGCTGCCCCTCCCGGCCGAGTACCTGGAAGGCGCCGAGGGGCGGCTCCCGCCCACCTACGCGAACTTCTACATCGGCAACGGGTTCGTGGTCGTCCCTCAGTACGGCGACCCGAACGACGCCCGCGCCCTGGAAGTCCTGCGGCCCCTGTTCCCGGACCGCGAGGTGATCGGCCTGCCCAGCCGCCAGATCATCGAGGGCGGCGGCAGCTTCCACTGCGTCACGCAGCAGCAGCCGGCCGGCGTGGTCTGGAAGGGCGAGTAGGCCGGAACGCCGACCTGGACCGCCCGGGCCGCGTGTGCCACCCTGGGCCGTGACCCACATCGACCTGGGCGGCGGGTACTCGGCCCGCCCCATCCCCCACGCGGCGTACCAGGACGCCTGCACCCGCCTGGAAGACCGGATCTTCGGCGGGGGCTGGCTGTACGACTTCGGCCCGGCCCCCAAGGCGCCCCCGCCGCTGGGCGAGACCTTCACCTGGGGCCTGTACCACGCGGGCCCCCAGGGAGAGGCCCTGATCGGCTGGAGCCACGCGCAGCAGCAGGACGAACGGACCGTGTACATGGCCGACACCGGCCTGCTGCCCGAACACCAGGGCCACGGGCTGTACACCCGCCTGCTGCCGCACCTGCTGGGCACCTTCCGCGCCGCCGGGTACACGCTGGTGAAAAGCCACCACCGCGCCACGAACAACCGCGTGCTCATCCCCAAACTCCGCGCCGGGTTCACCGTGCAGGGCCTCAACCTGTACGAGGGCGGCCTGAACGCCGCCCTGACCCTCGCGCTGGACGGGGCGTATGCCGGTGCGCAGCACGTCCGCAGCGGCTTCCGGCCCGCCACTGGAGAAACGGCCCGGCGCCTGGGCGTGCCGGCTGCCGCCCCCCACCCGGCCCTGCCGGCGCCCGAGGTCCCGCTCCCGGACGTGGTGGGCCCGGCCGTGGACCTGGGCGGCGGGTACCGCCTGCACCGCGTGCCGTACGACGTGTACCAGGGCGTGTACGGGCAGCTGGAAGCCGCCGCGTACGAGACGGTGTCCTTCGACTGGCAGGCCCCCCCGCTGCTCTCCCCCCCGGACCTGCCGCGCTATACGTGGCTGATCGGCCATGAGGGGCAGGTCGCCGGCTGGCAGTACTCCCGGCAGTGGGACGCCCGCACGGCGTACATGGTGAACACCGCCCTGCTGCCCGCCCACCGCGGCCAGGGCGTGTACTCGCGCCTGCTGCCCGTGATCCTGAAGGCCCTGCGCGCCGAGGGCTACGCCGTGGTGCGCAGCCACCACCACGCCACCAACAACGCGGTGATCGTGCCGAAACTCCGCGCCGGGTTCCGCCTGCAGGGCCTGGAAGTGGACGAGCACGGCGTGATGGCCGTGCTGCACCACAGTTTCGACCCGGTGTACCGCGCCTACATGGACGTCCGCAGCGGCCTGACCCGCCCGACCGGCGAGGTCGCGCGCCGCCTCGGCCTGGACTGAGCGGCGCTTACTTCGCCGGGCGGTGTTTCGCGCGCTTGATCGTGCCGATCCCGGCCTCGCTGCCCAGCACCGTGCGGTACAGGCTCCAGCGCTCCCGGGCCACGGCGGGGTCGCGGGTCAGGTGCTCGAAGCGGTAGTAGGCGGCCGCGCCGTCCGGCAGCACGAACGTCGGCGTGCCGAACACCCCGATCTCCGCCGCGGCGTCCAGTTCCGCGCGCAGGTCCGCGCGGCGCGCCACGTCGTCGGCGCGGTCCTGCGCCCAGCGCTCCAGGTCCAGCCCGGCGTCCTGCGCGGCCTGCGCGAAGGCCGGTTCGTTCAGGTCCTGCCTGGCCTCGTGGCGGGCGCGCAGCAGGGCCAGCGTGAACGCCCAGCGGGCCTCCTCACCCTGCAGGGCGGCGGCCTGCGCGGCCAGAAACGCCTGCAGGCTCTGCTCCTGCCAGCCGCCCTCCCCGCCCGCCGGCGCGGCCTGCGCGGTGATCTGCCAGGTGCGGGCGCCCGCGTTGTCCGGGTGGTTGCCCTCCACCAGCGAGTAGTGCCGCAGCCGGAAGGGTTCACCCTCGGCGCGCAGCACCGCCGCCAGCTCCACGCCGCGCCACGCGTACGGGCACAGGAAATCCAGGTACAGGTCCGTCATGCGCCCGAGTCTAGGCCCTGCCGGGCGGCCGTCCCTGAGGGCTTGCTGAACCCGGCGCGGGGGCGGGCTCAGCCCGCGTCAGGTCCGGCGTGCTACCACTGCCTGATGAGGCCCCTGCTGCTGCCCGCCCTGACCCTGACCGCCCTGCTGGGCAGCGCGCAGGCCGCGCCCGGCGCGCCGGACCTGGAGGCGGCCGCCACCCGGGTGGCGCAGGCGCTGGACGGCGTGGTGCGCAACTGCCCGGCCGCGTACGCGAAGATCGGCACGGCCGCCAAGCGCTGCGTGGGGGCGCCCAGCACCACCGAGCAGACCCGCATGAAACTCACCGCCGCCCTCAAGGACGATCTGCACGGCGTGTGGCGCAGCCGGGACGAGCAGCGCAGCGTCTACAACTGGCTGCGCACCCCGGGCGGGTTCGTGTACCTGCGCCTGCAGCCCGATCCGGACGGCCGCGCCGAGACGCTGGTGTACCTGGACGTGCCGCCCGAGGCCGTGCCCGCCGCGGCCGGCAGTGCAGCCCCCACGCCGCCCGCGGTGACGGTGACCTCCGAGACGGGCACGGTCACCATCAGCCGCCCGGCGGAGCCCCCGAAAGCCCCGGCGGCCCCCGCGGTGAAACCGGCGGCGCCGTCACCGACCACCCCGGTCCCGAAGTCGGCCGCGGAGCCCAGACCGGCCACGCCGCCTGCTTCTGCCGCCGCGCCGCGCCCGGCGGTGATGGCGCCGGTGCCGTTCCGGCGGGTGCTGGGGGTGCAGTCGCCCCGGATGAACGGGTCGGATGTGCTGGCCGTGCAGAACCGCCTGATCGCGCTGACGCTGGGGGGCGCGGGCGGACGGGGTGACGGGTGGTACGGGCCGGTGACGGCCGCGACCGTGCGGGCCTTCCAGGCGGTGAACGGGTTACCGGTGACGGGGCGGGTGGATGAGGCCACGTGGCGGCGCCTGTTCTCAGATTCGGCGCGGCCGTTCCAGATAAAGGCCGTGTCCGGCTCCTGAGGCGGGGCTTGGCATCTGGTCTTTCCAGCGTCTGGGAGGGCGGGGGGGCCACGTGACCCCTCTACAACTTTCGGATGAGGGCCTTGATGCTGTTCTCATGCATAAACAACGCAAAATGGATGTATATGCTGCGGTCTGTCATCCTGCTCTCATCTTTTCTCGTGATGGCCACCCCCCACACCCTGGCGCAGACCAATGCCCAGCCCGACCCCTTCCAGCGCAGCGCCCCCACCCAGAACACCCCGGTCCTCCAGACCACCCAGACGCCCGTCGCCCAGGCCGCCCCACCCAGCCTGCCCGCGCAGGCTCCCAGCTTCGGGTCGCCCCGCACCAGCAGTGACAGCAGCACCACCCGCGTGGTCTTCGACCTGCCCACCGGGGTCGCCTACACCCTCACGCCCACCTTCACCGGCCTGCGCCTGGACGTCCGCGGCGCGCGCATCACGCCCGCCGTCACCGCCCGGCTGGGCCCCAGCGTCACCGAGTACCGCGCCACCAGCACCAACGTGCTGCTGAGCACGCCCTTTCCCCTGGCCCTCAGTGACGGCTGGCGCGCCTCGGAAGCCACCCTGGCCTCCGGCAGCCGCGTGCTGATCCTGGAATTCGGCCCCACCCTCAGCGGCGGCGCCGGGCCCACCCTGAAGGCCGGCACGCTGAAGGTCGCCGGCGTGGCGGCCCCCGCTCCCGCGCCTGCCGTGACGGCCGTGGCCCCGGTCACCGCCAGCGCGAAACCCCAGCCGCTGGTGCCCGTGGCGAAGCAGCCCACCAACCTGCCGGTGGGCCTGCCGCCCGGCGACACCCTCACCAGCGGCCAGGGCCTGCCGGCCGCGCCCATCCTGCCGTCCGCGCCGGACCAGAACACCCCCAATGTCACCGCCGGGCGCGTGCCGGGCAGCGTGCAGGCCGGCGCGACCCTGGCGCAGCCCCGCCTGGGCAAGAACCCCGGGCAGACGCGCGTGGTGCTGGACCTGCCGCCCGGCACCGGGTACCGCATCGTGCCCAGCGGCCTGAGCCTGCGCGTGGAACTGACCGGCGTCACCGCCGCGCCGCAGGAATCCACGGACGTCTCCCCGGAACTGCGCAGCTGGCGGTACAGCCAGGAGGGCGGCACGCTGGTCGCCACCCTGGTCACCGGCACGCCCATGAGCATGCGCCGCGGCTGGCACGTGCAGCTGCTGCCGCCCCTGGCCGGCGACCGCTCCCGGCTGGTGCTGGACCTCTCCCCGGCGTACGCCGACCTGACACCCCTGCCGGCCGCGCAGCGCCAGATCGCCGCGGTGCCCCCAGTCCCCGCCACGCGCGGCACCGCCATGCTGGCCCTGAGCGCCAGTTACGTGCAGCCGCGCGTGGTGATCGACCCCGGGCACGGCGGCAAGGACCCGGGCGCGGTGGGCATCATCGTGGAGAAGGAAGTGAACCTGGAGATCGCCCGCCGCGTCCAGACCCTGCTGCGCGCCGCCGGGGTGGACGCCGTGCTCACGCGCGCCAACGACACCTTCATCCCGCTGGAGGGCCGCCCGGCGATCGCCTCGCCCGGCACGCAGCTGTTCGTGAGCATTCACGTGAACTCCACCGAACCGTACGCGGCGCTGCGCAACTACGGCATCGAGACGTGGTGGAACCCCAACCACCCGCTGTCCAGCAACCTCGCGCAGGTGCTGCAGGACAACATGGTCGAGATGACCGGCGCGGTGTCCCGCGGCCTGAAAAACCGCACGTCGCTGTCGGTCCTGCGCAACAGCCGCGTGCCGGCCGCGCTGGTCGAGGTGGGCTTTACCAGCCACCCTATCGAGGGCCAGAACCTGCTGGACAGCAACTACCTGGACCGCCTCGCGGTGGGCATCGCGCGCGGCATCCGGCAGGCGCTGATCACCGGCATCACCGCCAGCGGCTCCGGCACGCCGGTCGCGGCGGGCGGCGCCGGGAAGTAAACACCCGGCCCGTTCGGGCGCCGGGCGTGCTGGAATGGGCGCATGACCACGCCTGACCCGACCGACCTGCCGCTGGGCTTCCGTGACCGCGTGCTGGCCCTGGTGGCCCGCATCCCGCCGGGGCGGGTGATGACCTACGGGCAGCTGGCGCTGCTGGCCGGGCAGCCCGGCGCGGCGCGGCAGGCGGGGTTCGTGCTGAACTCCCTGATGGGCGGCACGGACCTGCCCTGGCAGCGGGTGATCAACGCGCAGGGTCGCGTGAGCACCCACAAGCTGGGCTTCGGGGACGTGCAGCAGAAACTGCTGGAGGCCGAGGGCGTGGTGTTCGACGCGTCCGGCCGCTGCGACCTGAAGGCGCGCCAGTGGTGGCCGGACGAGGACCGCAATGCCCCGCCGGAACCGATGCTGGGCATGTTGCCGCCCCGCCGGAACGGCCCGCAGGACGCCTGACCGGGCGGGATGTGGGCGCGCTCAGGCGGCGTGAAGGAAAGCCTGAACGTCCCGTCCGGCGCGGCGGGAGGCGTCGTATGCTGAACGGATGAACGCCACACCACACCACCGTCAGGCGGGCAGCGCCACGTCCTGGATTGCGGGGGCGACCCTGGGCCTGCTGCTGGGCGCCACGCTGCTGATCGCCATTCCCCGCACGCTGGGCGGCGGCGAGCCGGTCGGTCAGGAAATCAGCGCGGAAAGCCCGGACATCGAGAGCGCCAACAACACCGAGGCCGGCAGCATGGAGTCCGGCACCGCCAGCGTCGGCAACCCGACCAGCAGCACCACCAGCAACGACGAGGCCGTGACCGCCGAGGCGATCGCGCCGGAGGCGAACACCACCACCTCCACCCCCACCACCCCGGACACCGCCGGCGGTGAGGGCAGCGACATGGGCAGCGCGGCGGGCGGCGGCGCCATGGACGAGACCGGCAGCGGCGGCGCGGACGGCAGTGGCGAGGCGGCCATGCCCGGCGCGGCCGCCGGTGAGCCCACCCCGGGCGGCGTGGCGGTGGCCCCGGGCGGCACGGCCGCCGAGAACGCCGCGGACAGCGGCGACGCGAACGCAGGCAAGAGCACCTTCGCGTCCAGCTGCGCCGGCTGCCACGGCGCCGAAGGGCAGGGCGGCATCGGGCCGGCCATGACCAAGGACGCGAACAAGTGGACGGCGGCGCAGTTCACGGCCGCGGTGCGCGAGGGCAAGGCCCCCGGGCGCGATCTGGCGCCGATGATGCCGCACTTCACCGCCTCGCAGCTGTCCGACGCGGACCTGAACAACATCTACGCCTGGGTGAAATCCCTGCAGTAACCGGTGACCCCAACGGGCCGCCCTGGATAGTGCAGGGCGGCTTTTTCGTGTCTGGTCGGCGCTGCTTTTCGGGAGACGCGCTCCCCTACGGCACGCATGGTACCGCGCCCGGCCGCGCGGCAGGGCCGCACCTGCCGCAGCGGCCGGCCGGGCCGGTCCCTACACTGCGCCCTCATGCCAGCACAGACACAGGCGAAGGAACTGACCGGGTGGGAACTCCTGCGGGTGCTGCGGCGGGCGCTGCCGGACCTGCTGCGCAGCGCGCCGCTGCTGGTGGGCGGCATGTTCCTGGCCGGGCTGGTGCAGGGCCTGCTGCCGGCCGTGACCGTCCTGATCGGAAAGTGGACGGTGGACGGCGTGACCCGTCTCGCCGCGGGGGGGCAGGCGGACCTGACGGCCCTGGCCGCCGCGTGGGCCGGCGCGGCCCTGCTGGGGCAGGTGGCGTTCGCCGCGCGCGGCATGCTGCAGGGCTCCGTCGCCGACCACTTCACGGTGCAGACCGTGGCCCGCCTGATGGGCAAGATGGAGGCCCTGCCCGGCCTGGACGTGCTGGAGGACCCGCGCTTTCACGACGACGTGGAGATCCTGCAGACCGGGGCGTCCCACCGGCCGCTGAACCTCACGGCGGTGGTGCTGGCGCTGCTGAACGACGGGGTGGCGATCCTGGCGCTCGCGGCCACGCTGCTCACGGTGGGGTGGTGGGTGCCGCTGGTGGCCGTGGCGGGCCTGCTTCCGCTCGCGCGGCGGCAGATGGACCTGTACAGGCTCGGGTGGAGCCTCACCCTCCAGAAGACGCAGGAGGCCAGGGAGCTGAACTACCACCAGCGGGTGGCGATCCGGCACGAGTACGCCAAGGAAGTGCGCCTGTACGGCCTGCTGCCGCACCTGCGTGACGCGTACGTGGGGCGCGCCCGGGCGTACCAGCGCACCATGCGCGGCGTGCGCAACGCTCAGCTGGGCGGCGTGCTGCCGTACCAGGCGCTGTCGCTGCTGGTGACGGCCGGCATCTTCGCTTACGCCGTGCAGGCGGCGGGCACGGGCACCCTCACGGCCGGCGGGGTGGTGCTGGTGATCACCGCCCTGGGGCAGATGCGGGACCGCCTGGAG
The DNA here is from genome assembly GCF_003444775.1 of Deinococcus ficus. NCBI lineage: Bacteria > Thermotogati > Deinococcota > Deinococci > Deinococcales > Deinococcaceae > Deinococcus > Deinococcus ficus. The sequence goes on from NZ_CP021081.1 coordinate 279,308, forward strand.
GCCCTGTCGAACATCGTCAGCAGCGGCACCGAGCACCTGCGCTGGTTCGGGCGGTACCATGCCTTCCTGGACGCCGCGCCGCGCGTCGCCCGGCCTGAGACCCCGCGCCCGCTGCCCGCCCGGCTGGACCTCACGCTGGAAGGCGTGAGCTTCGGGTACCGCGACGGCCCGGCCGTGCTGGAGGACGTGACCGTGCACATCCCGGAGGGGCAGGTGGTGGCCGTGGTCGGCGAGAACGGCGCGGGGAAAAGCACCCTGGTGAACCTGCTGCTGCGCTTCTACGATCCCCGCTCGGGGCGGGTGCTGGTGGGCGCTGGGGAGGCCCGGACGGACCTGCGGGACCTGGACCCGGCCGCGTGGCGCGCTCAGGTGGCGGCCGTGTTTCAGGACTTCGCGCGTTTTGAATGGACGCTGCGGGAGAACGTGACGCTGGGCCGGGCCGGCCTGCCGGCGGACCTGCACCGTGCGGTGCACGGCAGCGGCCTGAACGCTGTGCTGGAGCGCGTGGAGGGCGGCCTGGACGCCAGGATCGGCGCGGCGTTCGGCGGAATAGACCTGTCGGGCGGGCAGTGGCAGAAACTCGCGACCGCCCGCGCCCTGTACCGGGACGCGCGGCTGCTGATCCTGGATGAACCGACCGCGGCGCTGGACCCCCGCAGCGAGGCAGAGGTGTTCCAAGCCTTCGCGGCGCTGGCGCAGGGCCGGACCACGTTGCTGATCACGCACCGCCTGGGCAGCGTGCTGATGGCCGACCGCATTCTGGTGATGAAACGCGGCCGGCTGATCGAGGACGGCACGCACGCGTCCCTGCTGGCCGCCGGCGGCGAGTACGCGGAACTGTGGCAGCTGCAGGCGCGTCAGTACGCCGGGCAGGAGGGAAGGGGAGACGTCACGCCCACCGGTCCGGCCGTCCTCACCTGAACACCATGACAAGGCCGCGCCCCTTCAACCGTGGGAGCGCGGCCCGGAACGGGAATCAGACCGGGCGGTCCAGGCCGGCGATGCCCGGAGTAGGGTCCCCGTCGAGGCGCTGCACGGCGCCGTCCTCGGTCACGACGAGCTCCTCGCGGCCCAGCACGGCGTCGAACACGCGCTTTTCAGTCACGGTGCGCTTGCCGATGTTCACCTGTTCGGCCACCACGACCTGCTTGTCCACGGTCGCTTCCTCGCGGTACAGCGTGATTTCCCGCCGCGCGCCGGGCGCGAGCTCCACGCCGTCCACGATCACGCCGGGCGCGCCGGTGCCGCCGTGATGTTCGATCACCACGACCTCCGACACGAGCTCAACCGGGACCTTCACGGTCTCGCGGCGCAGTTCCCGGGTGAAGGTCACGCTGCCGGCCACCTCGCGGCGTTTCTCCACGATCAGCCGCTCCTCCCGCAGCTCGATCTGCCCCACGGGGCGCACGGTCTCGTCGCGCACGACCTCGCGCAGGCGGGTGGCGGTGCCGTCGGTCACGGAGTGGGTGTGGGACAGGTCGGTGTCTTCGTGGTCTGGCATGGGACCTCCTTTGGGGCTATTGGGGGATAGGAAGAACGCGGGGCGGCCACAGTCAGGGCCGCGTCCCGCGTTCGGAGGGGTGCAGTGGGTTCAGGGCGGCGGGTCAGGTGCTGCCCTGCAGCCACTGCGCCGGGGGTCAGACCTTGCGGTCGGCGTCCATCATGTCGCGGTCGGCCTGGTCGTTGTTCATGTTGGCCTTGGCGCGGTCCTCGGCGGCCAGGGCGTCATGCTTGGGGTTGCCGGTGACGGCCCCGGCGACCTCGTGGCCCATGGCGCGCAGGCGGTCGGCGCCCTCTTCCAGCTTGTTGCCCGCGGCGCCCGCCACGTCGCCCGCCGCGCTGCCGGTGCGGCCGAGGGTGCCGGCGCCCATGCTGGTGTCGGTGCCGCTCAGGCCGTCCATGCGGACCTCGCCGGTCTTGTTCACGTCGAGGACTTCACGGCCGAGTTCGGCGGTGTGGGTCTGCGTTTCGGTCACGGTGCGCTTGCCGACGCTGACTTCCTCGGTCACGTAGGCTTCCTTGCCGATGTTGGCGCGTTCGGCTTCCAGGTCCACGCGCATGGTCTGGCTGCCTTCACCCAGGCGCACGTCGCCGGTCACGGGGCGGGCGTCACTGACGGTGTGGCGCTCGATGACCACTTCCTCGCGCTGCAGGGGCACCTGCACGCTCTCCTGGCGGGTCTCGACGTGCTTGCCGATCTCCACGCTGCCGGCCACGAAGCGGTCCTTGTTCACGATCAGGCGCTCTTCGAGGAGCTGCAGGCGGTCGGGCGTCTGGTACAGCGCGTCGTCGTTGCGGTAGCCGCGGTCACGGGTGTAGCTCTGCTCGTCCATGGCGTACTGGGGGTTGGCGGCGCGCAGCACGCGCTCGTCGGCGTACTGGGCGTCCATGCTGTAGTCCTGGCCCACGGCGTAGGCCTGCATGCCGCTGACCTGGTCCTTGGTGAGGTTGTCGAAGTACACGCCGTCACCCTCGATGCGGGCCATGCCGACCGGCACGACGACTTCCTTGCTGCTGAACCAGCCGCCCACGTCCACGATCAGGGAGCGGATGCGGCCCGTTTCCGGCTCGGCCAGGGCGCCGCGGATGGTGCCGATGCGGTCGCCGTTCAGCCCGTACGCGGTGCTGCCGGTGGGATCGTAGTAGTCGTTGCCCAGGACGTCGGCGTGGCGGGTGGTCAGTTCGGACAGGGGAATAAGTCGCATGCTGTTCTCCTTGTGGGGTCGTGCCGGACCGAGCGGGGGTCAGGCCGTTCCCCGGGTTCCGGGCGTCAGGCGGTCGCGGCGTTCGACAGGGTCGGGGGCCGGGGGCCTGCGGGGGTCCCGGGAACCGGGAATGGATTTGCGAGGATGGGTCCGGCCGGGTCGTGCAGGCCGGGCACACCGCTCATGACAGTCATGCTGCGGCCCGCCCCACCGGAACGCATGGCAATCCGCTGAAGGGGGCCTACACGCACTGTTCGCCGAAGTCTGAGCTGCGGCCTATGCTTTTCCCATGAGGCGCCCGGCCGGCCGGTGCGGTTTACCCTTCTCAGGAAGGAAAAAACTGCCCGGGACAGGATTCCGCTGTGCCTGCCCAGACAAGCTGACGCCAGAATGAACTTCACCCGGACTTCATGGCCCGGCGCGCCCCACACGCCAAAAACCAGCCCGGCACGCGGCCGGGCTGGTCTGGGAAACAGCAGGGTTTACTTGGCGCAGAGGGCGTTCTTGGGATCCGTCTTGCACAGCTGCTTGAGCTGGCCGGGCGGCATCTGCCCGCGCTTCTTCTGCAGGCCGGGCGCCTTCGCCCACGCGGCCTGACGGCCCATCACGCTGGTCAGCGGGACCAGTTTGCCGTTCTTCGCGCGGACCATGATCGTCTGCGCGGCCACCGGCTTGCTGGTGCTGATCGGCGTGGCCAGGGGGTAGACCTCCTTGATCACGGTGCTCGTGCCGGGGATGGGCGTCATGACCTGCACGTACGTGACCTGCGGGGCGGGCGTGGCGGGGTTCACCACGATGCCACCGCCGGAGCTCAGCGTGGCGGCCGGCTGGGACGCAGGCGTCAGGAAGGACACGCGCACGCCCTGCGACAGCAGGTTCACGACCTGGGCGGCGGTCTGCACGATCTGCGGGAACGGCACGCTCACGTCGATGTTCGCGCTGACGGTCTGAGCCGAGGCGGCCGGGAGGGCCAGGGAGCCGCTCAGGGCCAGGGCAAGCAGGAATTTACGCATGGGAAACCTCCTTAAGGTCCCTCCAGGGTGCCCGCCGAACCTGACGCCGGCCTGAAAGCGGGCGCAGCAGGCCTTCAGGGACGGTATCCGGCGCGTTCAGGCGCCGTACTTGTTCAGCTTCAGCGCGTTCGCCATCAGCAGCGGCATCAGGTCCGTGCCGCGCCGCAGGCCCAGGCTGCCCCGCCCGGCTTCCTCCTCGGTGTACCGCTGCGCGGCGTCCTTGCGGCCGTACTCGCTGCGGATCAGGAGGGGCACCGGGTGCCAGCTGTGGCTGGCGAGCTTGCTGGGCGTGCTGTGGTCCCCCACGATCGCCAGGACGTCCGGGTTCAGGGCCAGCAACTCGGGCAGCAGCGCGTCGAACAGCTCGATCTTCTTCACCTTCGCCGCGAAATCCCCGTCCTCGCCGGTGCTGTCGGTCTTCTTCACGTGGAAGTAGAAGAAGTCGTACGCGTCCCAGTTCTCCTTCAGGGCCGCGACCTTGCCGTCCAGGGCGTCCTCGTGGCCTTCCACGGGCAGCACGTCCATCCCGACCAGGCTCGCCAGGCCCTTGTACATGGGGTAACTGGCGATGCACGCCGAGCGCAGCTGGTACACGTCCGCGAAGGACGGGAAGTGCGGCACGTCGCTGTACCCGCGGAACAGCACGCCGTTCACCTGCGTCTCCCCGGCCAGGGCCTGCTCGGCGCGGGTCACGAAGGCGTTTACCAGCCCGGCGGTCTTCTCGCTGGCGGCGTCGTGCGCGGCGGCCGTCATGGGCACCACCCCGGTCGCCTGGGGGTCCACGTCGCTGATCTGGGCGCCCAGCACCTCGCCGCCCGCCGCGCGGAACACCACCACGAAGCGGTGCTCGGACTCGGTGTAGATCTCCACCGGCGTGCCGTCGATCTCAGGAATGGCCGCGCGGAGCTTCGCGACGATCTCGGCGTTCTTCTCGTCGCTGGGCCGGCCGGCGCGGCGGTCCTGCACGACGCGGCCCTCACCCAGCGTGGCGAAGTTCCCGCGCACCGCGACGTCCCCGGCGTTCAGTTTCACGCCGATGCCCACCGCGGACAGCGCCCCGCGGCCCACCACGAATTTCAGGGGGTCGTACCCGAACAGGCTGAGGTGCCCGGGGCCGCTTCCGGGCGTGATGCCCGCCCCGACCAGTTCCACCAGCCCCAGCTGCGACCCGGCCGCCAGCGCGTCCAGGTTGGGGGTCTTCGCGGTGGCCAGTTCGGTCTCGCCGTTCACGCCCATCGGCAGGCCGCCCACGCCGTCCAGCACGACCATCAGGATCTTGCTGTCGGTCTTCTTCGACAGGCCACGCACGGTTTCCAGCAGGTCACTCATGCCCCCGAGTGTACCCCCGACACGAACAGGCGCCGGTCAGCCTGCGCAGCCGACCAGGACGCCCGTGTGTCTCAGGGAGAGCAGTGGGAGGCCGGTTACTTCTTCCCGACCAGGGACACCGTGTTGTACGGCTCGCTGGAGAAGGGGCTCAGGACCCAGCCTTTCACGTACGTGCGGGCGGCGGCCACCGACTGGCTGTGCACGATGGGAAGGCGGTACCCGGCCGCGTACGTCAGCTCGTGCACCCGGGCGTACGCCTGCGCGCGGGCCTCGCGGGTCAGGCCGGCGCGGGCCTGTTCCAGCAGGGTGCCCACCTCCGGCGCGTTCCAGCCGATGTCGTTCGTGCTGGTCGGGTTGTACAGCGCGCCGTAGAAGTAATCCGGGTCGCCGTAATCGCCGATCAGGCCGATCTGGTACATGGACAGCCGCCCGGCGAACAGGTCCTCCAGGTACTTCGCCCAGTCGCTGGTGCGCAGGGTCACGCGGATGCCCACGTCCGCCAGGTCGGCGGCCATCGCCTCGGCGGACGCCTTGGGGTTCGGGAAGTAGCTGCGGGTGATCGGCATGTACCACAGGTCGATGGAAAAGCCGTTCGGGTACCCCGCCTCGGCCAGCAGCTTCTTCGCGGCGGCCGGGTCGAAGGGGTAGTCGGCCGGCACCCGGCTGCTCGTCGCCCACTTCAGGGCGGGGGGCAGGATGCTGGTGTCGGTGGTGCCCAGCCCGTACCAGAAGGCGTCCACGATGGCCCTGCGGTTGATCGCCAGGCTGATCGCCTGCCGCACCTTGGGGTGCTTGAGGTACTCGTTGCGGTTATTCAGGCCCAGGTACCCCAGGTTGAAGCTGGGGCGCCTGTACAGCACGAGGTTTTTGTCCGCCTGAATGGCTTTCAGGTCGTCGGGTTGCAGGTCGCTGGCGATGTCCACCGTGCCGGCGCGCAGTTCGTTCAGCCGCTGGCTGGGGTCCTTGATGTTCCGCACGATCAGTGCGTCCACGCGGGGTTTCACGCCCCAGTACGTGCGGTTGGCGGCCAGGGTCACGCGGTCCCCGGTCACCCAGCTCCTGAACATGAACGGCCCGGTGCCCACGGCGGTCCCGGCCGGCGTGCCGTACCGCGCGCCCTGGGCCTTCACGGCCGTGGGACTGGACATGCCCCAGTACGACGCGCTCATCTGCACGGGAAACACGGTGTTCGGGCGGGTCAGGTCCACGCGCACGGCGTACTCGCCGACCTTCACCACGTCCTTCACGACGGCGTTCTTCTCGCCCTTGTAGCCGCCCAGGAAATCCGGCACCACCGTGAACAGCCGGCCGGCGTCCCGCAGGCCGTTCGGGTCATTCTTGTCCCACCAGCGCCTGAGGTTGAACACGGCCGCGTCGGCGTTGAAGGGCGTGCCGTCGTGGAACTTCACGTTCCGGCGCAGCGTGAACGTCCAGCTGGTCGCGGTTGCGTTTGGCTTCCAGCTCGTCGCCAGCCCGGGCGCGAGTTCGGCCGTGCCAGGCTTCACGCCGATCAGCCGGTCGTAGATCTGGCGCTGCACCAGCATGGACACCGAATCGTGGGCGTTGCCGGACTCCAGCGTGACCGGTTCACCACTGCCGGCCACGACCAGCGTCCCGGCGGCCGAGGCGCCGGACACGAGCAGCGCCGCCATCAGAGCGTACGTTTTCATCAGGAACCTCCAGGGCCCGGGGCACGCCCGGGCGCTCAAACGACCAAGGGTATCGTGCGCGGCGGGCCGGGCCGACCCCGGGTGTCCAGCATTCCGGTCCTGCCCGGCTACTCCCGGGCGTGCTCCAGGGCGTTCTCGATCAGGGTGGTGACGTGCGCGTCCAGCAGGCGGTAGTACGCCACGCGGCCCTCCTTGCGGTGCGTCACGACCCGGCCGGTGCGCAGCAGCCGCAGCTGGTGGCTCACGGCGCTCTCGCTCATGCCGATCACGGCCGCCAGGTCGCACACGCACAGTTCCCGGGTGTGCAGCGCGCTCAGAATCTTCAGGCGCGTGGGGTCCGCGACCAGCTTCAGGAACGCGGCCGCGCCCGCCACGCAGCCCTCCTCCGGCAGCGCGGCCCGGGCGGCCTGCACGGCTTCCGGGTGCAGGCACGGCACCTCGCATACGTCCGGCGCGGCGGCACGGGTCATGCGCGGCCCTCCTGCACGGGCGCGCGGCCCCAGCCGAGCAGTCGCAGGGCGTTCAGGGTGACCAGCGCGGTCGCGCCGGTGTCGGCCAGGATCGCCATCCACAGGTTCGTGTACCCCAGCAGCGTGGTCACCAGGAACACCGCCTTCAGCGCGAGCGCGAAGAAGATGTTCTGCCGGATGTTGCCCATGGTGGCCCGCGACAGCCGGATCAGGTCCGGCACGCCGCCCACCCGTTCGCGCAGCAGCGCGGCGTCCGCGGTTTCCAGGGCCACGTCGGTGCCGCCCCCCATGGCGACGCCCACGTCCGCGCGGGCCAGGGCGGGCGCGTCGTTGATGCCGTCCCCGATCATCGCCACGCTTCCCTGCGCCTTCAGGGCGTCGATCACGCGCAACTTGTCCTCCGGGAGCAGTTCGGCCTGCACGTCCAGGTTCAGCCCCCCCGCAATGGCGTGGGCGGTGCGGGCGTTGTCGCCGGTGAGCATGACGGCCTTCACGCCCAGCGCATTCAGGTCGGCGATCGCGGCCCGCGCGTCCTCCCGCGCCTCGTCGCGGACAGCCAGGATCCCCAGCGCCTCGTGGGCGTCGTGCAGAACCACGGCCGTCTTGCCGTCCTCCTCGAAGGCGGCGATGCGCGCCGCGAGGTCCGGCGTGAGCAGCGCCGCCGCCGCGCGGGGCGACGAGACGTGCAGTGTGCGGCCCTCCACGGTCGCCTGCACGCCGTGCCCGGCGCGGGCCCGCGCATCCGTGGCCGGCGGCAGGCTCAGCCCGGCCTCCCGAGCGGCGGCCAGCACCGCTTTCGCCAGCGGGTGGCTGCTGCCGGCCTCCACCGCCCCGGCCAGCCGCAGCACGGCCTCGCGGGGCAGGGTCACGCCGTGCACGTCCGTGACCTGTGGCCGGCCCACGGTGAGGGTGCCGGTCTTGTCGAAGGCGACGGTCGTGACCCGGCCGATCTGCTCCAGGGCCGCGCCGCCCTTGATCAGCAGGCCCCGGCGCGTGCCGGCGCTGATGCCGCTGGTGATCGCGGCGGGCACGCTCAGGACCAGCGCGCACGGGCAGCCGATCAGCAGCAGCGCCAGGCCCTTGTACAGCCACTCGTGCCACGGCTGCCCCAGCAGCAGCGGCGGTGCCAGGGCCACCAGCGCCGAGACGGCCACCACGGCCGGCGTGTACCCGCGCGAGAAGCGGTCGATGAACCGGGCGGTGGGCGCCCTGCTCGCCTCGGCCTCCTCGACCATGTGGATGATCCGCGCGATGGTGTTGTCGCTCGCGGCCCTGTCCACCTGCACGGTGATCCCGCCGTCCGTGCTGATGCTGCCGGCGTACACGCGGTCCCCTGCGGTCTTGGTGACGGGCACGCTCTCGCCGGTCACAGGGCTGTCGTCCAGGCCGGACGTGCCGGTCAGGATCACGCCGTCGGCCGGGACGCGCCCGCCCGGGTTGACCTGCACGACCTGCCCCACCCGCAGCGTGTCGGCCGGCACCTCGCGCGCCCCGCCGGCCTCCAGCAGCAGCGCCGTTTTCGGCGTGAGGGCCGCCAGGGCCTGAATGCCCTGGCGGGCCTTTCCGGCCGCCACGCCTTCCAGCAGTTCCCCCACCGCGAAGAAGAACACCACGACCGCGCCCTCCGGCGCCTCCCCGATCAGCAGCGCGCCTACGGCCGCCAGGGTGACCAGCATGTTGATGCTGAAGGGGTCACCCAGGCGCGCGCCCGCCCAGGCCTTGCGGGCGAAGGGCGCCACGCCGATCAGGGTGGCGACGATATAGAAGGCGTCCGCGAAGGCCGGGGCGAGGAACCCCAGCGCGTACGCGGCCACCAGCAGCGCCCCGGTGAGCAGCACGAGCCGCCCGATCCCCGTGGCATACCAGGGGAGCCCGGTCCTGGGCGCGTGGGTGTGCCCGGCGTGGGAGGCGTGGTCGTGGCCGCTGTGGTCGTGTGGCTCGTGCGTGGCCGGGGCGGAGGGGGGGCTGGCCTCCGCGTGGCCCCGCAGTGAGGGGACGTACCCCAGCGCCCGCAGGTTGCCTTCCAGCACGGCGCGGTCGGTGCGGGTCTCGTCCAGGGTGAGTTCCAGGGTCTGGCGGGTGAAGCTGGTCCGCACGGCGCCGGTGCCGGGCAGGCGGTCCACCATGCGCTCGACCTTCTGCACGCAGGAGGCGCAGTCCATGCCCTCCACGAAGTACGTGAGGCTGGCGTTCGGGTCCGGGCGGGTCATGGCTTCACTCTACACCCAAACATCTGAGCAGGTATTCAGATATCTGAACCTGGCCGGAATGGAAAAGGACCGGGAAGCTTCCCGGTCCTTCAGTGATGCTGGTCGCTTCAGCGGGGCTGGCTGGGCGGCGCGGGGTCCTGATCGGTTTCCAGCAGGTCCACGCCTTCCACGTGGGCCTTCACGTCGGCGGCCTCGTCGCTCATGGCCGGCTTGCGCAGCGCCACGACCGTCCCGATGATCGCGATGGCCGCCATCACGCCCCAGAACAGCGGGGTGGGCATGTGCCAGGTGGGCACCCAGGGGTACACCTCGTGCGCCGCCTCCAGCGTCTCCACGCCCAGCTTCACGGCAATCCAGCCCACCAGCGCGTACGCCACCGTGTCGAACGCCGGGTACTTGTTCAGCAGCTTCAGGAACAGCGTCGCCGCGATCCGCATCAGGATCAGCCCGATGATCCCGCCGATGATCACGATGGTCAGGCCCTGGTTGCTGGGCATGCCGCGCGGAATCAGGGCCACGCCGGCCAGGATGCTGTCCACGCTGAACGCCAGGTCGGTCAGGTTCAGCATCACGACCGTCATCCAGAAGCCCATGGGTTTCTTCCCGCTGCCCTCGGCGTGGTGGTCGTCCTTCTTCGTGAAGTGACTGATCGCCAGGTACGCCAGGTAGGCGGCGCCGAACGCCCGCAGCCACCAGTACTCCAGCACAAAACTCGCCAGCAGCACGCCCAGGATGCGCAGCACCACCGCGCCCCCGATCCCGTACGCCAGCGCCTTGCGCTGCAGTTCCCCCTTCAGGTGCCGGACCATCACGGCCAGCACCAGCGCGTTGTCCGCCGAGAGCAGGCCCTCGAGCAGCACCAGCGTGCCCAGAATCGCCCAGAACTCCGGCGTAAGGGGCGGCATCTCCAGCCCGAACATCAACAGGCCCCCCGGGTGAACCGGAGAACGGGGGCGGTACGGGCGTCACCGGTCAGTGGCGTTCCAATCGTGTGTTGTTTCAATGTGATTCCCTCTGGCCCCACAACGTCCTCCAGGGACGCTCAAGAGGCGCGGTCCGCCCAGTGTACCGGGTCATTCGCCCCGCCGGTCCAGGACCGCCGGGCCGCCGGTGAACGCAAGGCACGAAATGCACCCCCAGACGGAGGTCCAGGGGTGTCCAGTCAGGCGAACTGCCCGAGTTCGTCCAGCGCCGGGTACGCCTCGCCCCGCTCCCGGTACGCCGGCGCGAGGTCCGGGTACGCCCACTCGAACGCCAGGGCGTTCAGGGCGTCCGGCGCGAGCTGGGGCTGCGCGTACATCCCGGCCGCCAGCCGCTGCCGCTGCGCCTCGAACAGGATCGTCGCGGCCGCCACCGACACGTTCAAGCTCTGCACCATCCCGAACATCGGAATCACGATGTTCGCGTCCGCCGCCTCGGCCGCCGCGTCCGACACGCCCCACTTCTCCGCGCCCAGCAGCACGCAGGTGGGCCTCGTGTAATCCGGTTCGCGGTAGTCCACGCTGCGCTGCGACAGGTGCGTGGCCAGCACCTGGAAGCCCCGGCCCTGGAGCGCCCGCACGGCACTGATCGCGTCCTCGTGCCGGTTGACCCGCACCCACTTGTGCGCGCTGCCGGACGTCGCCTCGTACGTGTGGCCCTCGAACTCCGCGAGCTTCCCGCCCCTGGGCGGCACCGCGTGGGCTTCGAGCACGCCCACCGCGTCGCAGGTGCGCACGATGGCCGACAGGTTGTGCGGTTTGTTCACCTCGTCCATCAGGACCGTCAGCGTCGGCTGACGCTTCTGAAGCACGCGCATGATCTTCGCAAACCGCTCGGGGGTGGGCGCCATAACCCACGCACTCTACCGCCCCCGCCAGAACCGCAGGGCCGCGGCGAAACCGCCTGCATACCCTTGACGCCACCCGCATACCGCGCTAGATTGGTTCTATCACCGCCGAAGAAGGCGGCTTTTTTATTGCCTTGATCCGGTGTAGCGGTCCACCGGCAGCAGGGCGCTGCGCCGCCGCAGCATCCGTGCGGTCCATCCGCCATCCTGCCGCCCGGCCCGCAGGTCCCGGAACGCACCTTCCAGCAGCAGCGCCCACCACACCGGCGTGATCAGCGCCCACTCCGCCTCCGACAGGGGAGAGACCTCCGCGTACCCACGCAGGACCTCGTCGTGCTCGCCGCGCCACGCCAGCGCGAACTCCGCCACCCGGCACGCCGGCCGGCCCAGCTCGAAATCCAGCACCCCGGACAGCCGCCCGCCGCGGTACAGCAGGTTCCACGGCGTGAAATCCCCGTGCACCGGCTGCTGGGGCAGGCCCGCCGTGTCCACCTGGGCCAGCAGCGCCCGGGCGCGGTGCAGATGCCACAGCAGCAGCCGGGCCTCGTCCGGGGCGGCCTGCCCGAACGCGCGGTCCAGCGCCGGGTCCGCCAGGATGTCCGGCGTGTCCCGCCACCCCGGGCGGGGGCCGAGGGGCAGCGACCGCGTGGCCTCGTGAAAGTCGGCCATCAGCCGGCCCCGGGCCCGCGCCTCTGCCGGCGAGCGGCCCCGCGGCCTGCCGGGCCGCCATTCCGCCAGACTCCACAGGGCCCCCTCACCCTCCACGACCTCCGAGACGTCCCGCGCGGCCGGCCAGCCCAGCGCGGCCACCTGCGCGCGCAGGGCCCGCTCGTACTCCACGTCGGCCCGCCCGGCTCCCCAGCGGCGCAGCACCAGGGGCGCGCCGTCGCAGGTCACGCGCCAGTGCCGGTTCACGCGCCCACCCAGGGCCTCCCCGGCCCGGATGTTCAGCCGCTCCAGGACGTCCGGGGGTGGTGCGCCCGTCATCCTGACCCGTCCGGGAGGCGGCGGACGGGGAGTTTCACCCAGCCCTGCCGGGACACCCAGCGCAGCAGGATCACGACCAGCGCGCCGGCCAGCTGCGTCTGGAAGGGCGTGAGGCCCGGCCGGAGCAGCAGCACCGCGAGGCCCCCGGCGGCGGCGGCGGTGGCGTACAGGTTCTCCCGGCGGTACATGACTTCCGGGACCTCGTTGGCGAGCAGGTCGCGGATGATGCCGCCGCCCACGCCGCTGATCATGGCGACGAAGATCACGCCCAGCGGCCCCAGCCCGAACTTGATCGCGCCCAGCGCCCCGGACGCCGCGAACAGGCCCAGGCCGACCGAGTCGAACACGCTCAGGGCCCGTTCGGCGCGGGCGAGGCGTTCCCCGAACGCGAAGGCCAGGAACGACCCGAGCAGCGCGGTCCACAGGTACGTCTCATCCCTCAGGAACAGGGGTGGGGTCTGGCCGGTCATGGTGTCCCGCACGGCGCCCCCGCCCACGGCGGTCACGCAGCCGAGCACCACCACGCCGAACAGGTCGAAGCGTTTGCGCACGGCGAGCAGCGCGCCCGACATGGCGAAAGCCAGGATGCCCAGCAGGTCCAGCCAGCGCAGCCCCGCTTCCAGGGTCACGGGCGCCGGCAGGAACTCTTGCATGGCCTTCACTTTACGCACCTGGGACCGGGTTCCGGGCCGGGCAGGTCAGTTCCCCGGACCCTCCCCTCCACCCGCTCCGGGGGCATGCTGGACAGGTGGAATGTTGTGGTATACTCCCGGCTGTTGTCTCGCCCGCATGGCGGGTCAGAGCTTGCCCCGGCAACCCCCCTGCACAGCAGCGCCGAGCGGCCCCAGGAGAGAGAAAATGGCGAAGCACCCCGTTCCCAAGAAGAAGACCAGCAAGAGCAAGCGCGACATGCGCCGCAGCCACCACGCCCTGACCGCGCCCGCACTGAACGACTGCCCCCAGTGCCACGCGAAGAAACTCAGCCACCACGTGTGCCCCAGCTGCGGGTACTACGACGGCCGTCAGGTCCTCGCGGTCTAACCGACCCACCCGTAAGCCCCCGCCCTGCGCGGGGGTTTTTTCATGCCGCGCCCCGTCGGGAACCCCGGGCGCACACCGTGCGTAATGCACAGTATGGAATTCACCTGGACCGCCACCACCGAACGGGAACTCAGCGCGCAGGGACAGAAGCTGGAGGTGCTGGAATACAGCGCCCACCCCATGGAAGCCCCCGTGCAGGGCTACATGCAGGGCCTCACCCGCCCCAGCCGCTGGCGCCAGCTCGCCATTCACACCACCACCGGCGCCACCCTGGAAGCCGGCGCGCTGCAGTACCTGCGCGGCAACCTGGAAATGCAGGCCGTGTCGGCCTCCGGCTCGGGCGGCGGCCTGGGCGGGTTCCTGCGCGGGGCCGTGACGGCCGCCGCCACCGGCGAGGGCATGTACAAGACCGCCCTCAAGGGCCAGGGTGTGGTCTACACCGAACCCACCCGGCTTCACCTGCTGCTGGGGGAACTGCGCGGCGAGTCCCTGATCGTGGACGACGGCGCTTTTGTCGCCTGCGTGGGCGACATCAGCGTGGGCCGGCACGTCAACCAGGGCTTCGCGCAGATGGTCGGCAGCGGCGAGGGCCGCGTGCAGCCCAAACTGACCGGCAGCGGCCTGTTCGCCCTGCAGAGCCCCGTGCCGCCCGAGGAATTCCAGCTGCTGGAACTGCAGAACGACGTGCTGAAGGTGGACGGCAACCTCGTGATCGCGTACACCGACAGCCTGCAGTTCAGCGTGGAACGCAGCAGCCGCGGCCTGATCGGCAGCGCCAAGACCGGCGAGGGCTTCATCCAGGCGTTCCGCGGCACCGGGCGCGTGTGGCTGTGCCCCACCCTGCCCCTGCACGCCGGACCGCTGGGCGCCGTCACCTCGCTGTAAGGTTCGCCCCCGTCCGCTCCCCTCCATGCGGGGGGAGTTTTTTCGTGCCGCTCCGCCGTTGTGCGCGTGGCCGGGTCCGCCAAACAGCGCAGGCGCGCGATGCCTACCGGACGCTACCTTCCGCGTGTCGCGTGGACGTGCCACGCCAAACGCGGTGCCCCGTCCGCCACTCCCAAACGGCAAAACCATGGATCCCCTGAACCTTCACAGCCTGTGGCTGGAGGCGCAGGCGACGGTTCAGCACACCCTCGCGAACAATGAGTTCGCCCAGGGCGGCCTGCTGATCGGTCTGCTGAGCGCCCTGGCCGTGTACGCCCGCACCCTCCCCGGCCAGCTCTGGACCCGCACGAAGGGCCGCCTGACCCTCACGCTGGAAGTGCAGGGCGACGACGCCGCCTTCCCGTGGCTGGCCGCGTGGCTCGCCGCGCAGCCGGTGGGCCGCCACCTGCGGCACCTGGGCGTGGTTACCCGCTACAACGAGCAGATGGGCGGCCAGAACCTCCTGCTCGGCACCGACCAGGACGGCGACGACATTCACGTCCGCCTGGTGCCGCTCAGCGGGCAGGTGATCCTGCGCTACCGCGGTCACTGGCTGCTCGCGCGGCCCAGCCGAGAGAAACGCGAGGGCCAGGGCGAGCGCTTCCTGGGGTACACGCACAGCCTCACCTTCCGCATGCTCACCCGCAGCCGCGCCGTGATTCCCCACCTGCTGCGCGAGGCGTACGAATTCACCGCCGGAAAGGCCGACGGCAAGGTCGAGATTCACGTGCCGCAGTACGAGAACTGGACCCTGGCCGAACGCCGCGCCGCCCGCCCGCTGGGCAGCCTGATCTACGACGGCGGACTGTTGGACACCCTGCAGGCCGACCTGCGCGACTTCTTCCGGGACCGCGACTGGTACGCCGACATGGGCATCCCCTACCGCCGCGGGTACCTGCTGCACGGCCCGCCCGGAAACGGCAAGAGCAGCCTCGTGGCCGCGCTGGCCGGCGACGCCGGACTGAACGTCTGCGTGCTGAACCTCGCCACGCCCGACCTCACCGACGACCGCCTCACCGCCCTATTGGGGAACCTGCCCCGGCGCGCCCTGCTGCTGCTGGAGGACATCGACGCTGTCTTCCTCGGCCGCGAGCCGCGCGCCCCCGGCGTGAAACTCAGCTTCAACGGCCTGCTCAACGCCCTGGACGGCGTCGCCGCCGGCGAGGGCCGCATCACGTTCATGACCACCAACGACCTGGCCGGGCTGGACGCCGCCCTGATCCGCCCGGGCCGCGCCGACCGCCACGTCCTGATCGGGAACGCCACCCGCGCGCAGGTGGCCGGAATGCTCCGCCGCTTCTGGCCCGACTGGACGCCCGCCGAGGTGGACGCCCTGGCGGCCGGGGTGCCGGACGGATTGCTCAGCATGGCCCGCGTGCAGGAGTACCTGCTGGAACGCCGCACAGACGCGGAGGCCGTGCGCCGCGACTGGCCGCAGCTGACGGGCGCAGGCTGCCCCACCCGCCTGAACCTCCTGGCCGGATAAGCCGGGGCCTGCCCCTCATTCAGGGCAGGCCCCGCTGCATGACCTTGACGGGCGCTGCATACCGCGCTATCTTTTTGCCTAGCAGCGTCCGAGTGGCGCGTTTTTTATCGCTTGGATTCCATCAGTTGTTCCAGATCGGTGGGCGTGTTCACGTTCCGCAGCAGGTCGGGCGACAGGCCCAGAGGAACCAGATCCACCGTCCGCACCGCTTCCGGCGGGGCCGCCTGCCGCAGTCGCCGTTCCCCGGCGTCCAGCAGCGCCGTGACCCGCGGCCGCAGTGCCGTGTGGTACAGCGCCCCCAGCGGCTGCGCCCGGCCACTGTCGTCCAGCGCCTGCACGCTTAGCACGCCGGGCGGCACGCCCGCGCTGGCGGCCACCAGGGCCGCCCAGTACGCCGGGGTGAGCCCGGGCAGGTCCACACCCACGAACGCCACCCAGCCAGGCGGCGCGGCGGCCAGCGCCGCCTCCAGTCCCGCCAGCGGACCCTCGCCGGGGCGGGTGTCCGGCACCGCCCGCCAGCCGGGCAGGGCGTAGCGGCCGGGCGGGGCGACCAGCACGCGCTCCGGGAACGCGGCGAGGGCTCCGGCCACGTGAGTGAGCAGCGGGCGGCCGTGCAGGAGCGCGGCGGCCTTGTCCGTTCCGAAGCGGCGCGACTGCCCGCCGGCCGTGATGGCGGCGGTCAGAGTTGGCGGGACGTCACTCACGCGGGCCACTCTGGCGTTCCAGCTGCCTCAGGGCCCACGCCGCCAGCCGCGGCAGAGGCCGCCCGTACGGCGGGTAGGTGAACCCCGCGGCGCTGAATTTCCCTTCGTGCAGCACCGCGCGCTCGTGACTGAAGGTGCGGAAGCCGTGGTGGCCGTGGTACGCGCCCATGCCGCTGGGGCCCACCCCGCCGAATGGCAGGTGCGGGTTGGTGAGGTGAAGCACCGTGCCGTTCACGACCATCCCGCCGCTCGTCGTCTCGCGTTTCACCCGCTCGGTCACGCCCGGGTCCTGCGCGAACAGGTACAGCGCGAGCGGCGCGTCCAGCCGGCGAACGAGGTCCAGCGCCTCGTCCAGCGTGCGGTACGTCAGGACCGGCAGGACCGGACCGAACAGTTCCTCCTGCATCAGCGGCATGTCGGGCGTCACGTCCACCACCACCGTCGGGGACACGAACCGCCCGGCCGGGTCGAACTCGCCGCCCAGGGCCACGCGCGCCCCCTGCGCCACCGAGCCCTCCGTCAGGGCCTGGAGGCGCTCCACGCTGGCGGCGTCCACCAGCCGGCCGTAGTCCGGGCCGGCCCGCAGCCACGCGCCGTCCCCGAAGCGGCGGGCGATCACGCGGTCCAGCCTCACGACCAGCTCGTCCCGCCACGCCTCCGGGATCAGCACGTAATCCGGCGCGACGCAGGTCTGCCCGGCGTTCAGGAGTTTGCCCCAGGCGAGCCGCTCGGCCGTGAGGGCCATGTCCGCGCTGCCGTGCACAATGGCCGGGCTCTTGCCGCCCAGTTCCAGCGTCACGCTGGTCAGGTTCCGTGCGGCGGCCTCCATCACGCGGCGGCCCACCGCGGTGCTGCCCGTGAAGAAGATGTGGTCGAAGGGCAGGGCCGTCAGTGCCTGCGCCACGGCCGCGTCCCCCTCCACCACCGCCACCAGGTGCGGCTCGAACGCCGACTCCAGCAGCGCCCTCAGCGCCCGGGCGACGTTCGGGGCCTTCTCGCTGGGTTTCAGGATCACCGTGTTGCCCGCCGCGAGACTGGCGGCCAGCGGGGCCAGCGCCAGATTCACCGGGTAGTTCCAGGGACTCAGGATCAGGGTGACGCCGCGGGCCTGCGCGCGGATCTCGCTGGTGGATCCGGTCAGCGCCAGCGTGGACGCCACGCGCCGGGGCGACATCCAGCGCGGCAGGCGGCGGATCATGTGCTGCAGCTCCTCCAGCACGGGGTGGATCTCGGTGATCTCGGCCTCGGCGCGGCTCTTGCCCAGGTCGGCGGCCAGCGCCTGGGCGAGCGGCACGCGGTGTGCGCGCAGGGCGTCGTACAGGCGGCGCAGGATCACCTGCCGCTGCGCGGCGGTCGTCTGCGCGGCCCGCCAGCGCCACGCGCGCTGCCGGTCGAACAGGGCCTGAAGTTCGGCGGGAGAACCCTCGGGGGGACGGAACGGAACGGCGTTGCCGGTCATGGGGAGCACCTCGGGCAGGAAAGGCGGGGGCCGCAGCGAAGGAATTGAACCCAGTCTAGGGGCCGGGGCGGCCGGCTTCTGTGCGCTGCGTTCCCGGATCAGCCCGGCCCGGCCGGCCCCCGGCCCCGCTGCCCGGCGTACACCACGGCCCGCACCAGTTTCTCCACCGGGCCCATGCCCAGGTGCCGCAGCCACCACGCACTCACCGGCAGCTGCGCCAGCCCCACGCCGACGGCCAGCAGCAGCCCGGCCGCCGCGCCCCAGCGCCCGAACTGCGCCCCGGCGTACGGGTAGAACAGCAGCGTCATCAGCACGCTCTGCGAGAGGTAGTTGCTCATCGCGACCCGCCCGCTGGCCGCGAAGTGCCGCCACCACCCCAGCCGCCCCTGCGCGGCCAGCAGGCCCAGCAGGCCCACGTACCCCAGCGCGCCCGCCAGCCCGCCCGCCATCCGCACGGGTGTGGACAGCAGCCCCGCGGCGCGGTCCGCGTGCGTGTTCAGCACCGCCAGCCACACGCCCAGCGCCAGCCCCAGTGGCACCCCCACCCACGCCAGGCGCCGCCACAGGCGCAAGTGGTTCTGTGGCCGACCGAGCACTCCGGTGCGCTGCGCGGCCACGCCGAGCAGGAACAGCGCCAGCAGCCACGGCCCGTTGTACAGGTTCCCGCCGATCACGTTGCTCCAGAAGTCCGCGGCCCGCTCCACGAACAGTTCCGCGTACCCCTGCCCGGGCCGCAGGTCCGGCAGGCCCGTGAACCGCGGCCGGTCAGCCCCGCCATTCGCGTACGACGCGGCCGCCTCCATGCCCCAAACGAACAGCCCGTACCCGCCAGACGCCACGGCCGCCGTGAGCACCGCGCCCGCCCCCAGGCGCACCGTGAACAGCAGGAAGAACGCCATCAGGGCGTAGTTGCTGATGATGTCGCCGTGCCACACGAACACGAAGTGCGCCCACCCGATCAGCAGCAGGATCAGGTGCCGCCGCGCGAACAGCGCCGCGCCGTGCCGCGCGAGCAGGCCGGCCGCGCCCCACCCGAACAGCATCGCGAAGATGCTGATGAACCGCCCGTTCGCCAGCACGTCCGTGATCACCTGCGCCACGCTGTCCAGCCCGCGCTGCTGCCACGGCAGGAACCCCGCGAAGTCCTGCATGTTCACGACCAGAATGCCCAGCAGCGCCACCCCGCGCAGCACATCGGGCAGCACCGCCCGTTCCCGCACCGGGCCGGCGGGGGGCGGCGCCGCGTCCGGCAGGGTGGGGGAGAGCTCGGGCGGCTGACTGGGGGCGCTCACCCGCGCAGGCTAGCGCGTTCCGGGCTGCGTGCACGGCAATAAAAAAGCCGCCCTCGCAGGCGGTGATAAAACCAAGATACCGTCATATGCAGGGCAGGTCAAGGCTATGCGCCGGATTCAGGCGCGGTGAAGGAAGGCTGCACCGCACGGCCCGCCCCACGTCCTTTACTGCGGCATGCCCAAGTTCGACTACTCCCTGCACTACGCCGAACTGGACCTGCGCGCCCGCCCGGACCTGTACCGCGTGGGCGTGGGCGAACAGGGCGTACTGCTCGTGCAGCCTTACAAGAGCGAACTGCTGCCCCACTGGCGCTTCGCCACCCCGGACGTCGCCCGGCAAAGCAGCGAAACCCTGTACCACATGTTCCTGGACTACCTGGCCGCCGACGACTTCGTGGGGGCAGACATGGCCCGCAAGTTCCTGCAGATGGGCTTCACGCGCGCCCGCCGGTACGCCAACCACAAGGGCGGGAAGAAGTACGCCGGCCCGGTGCCTGCCGACAAGAGAGGCCAGAGTGGCGCCCACGGCCGTCCTGAACTGCCCCGCACGCCCGAGGACCCGGTGAAGGCCGAATCCGCCCGGATTTTCAAAGCGAAATGGGACCAGGCCGAGGCGAACGAGCAGTACGCCGAGATGAAAAAGGCCCACAAGGCGCAGTACGGTTGAGCCGCCGGACTCACCGCATACCCTTGACGCCGCGTGCATACCGCGCTATCTTTTTCCCTATCAGCGCCCGAGTGGCGCGTTTTTTATTGCCTGTAGATGCCAACCGTCGGCAGGGCAGCGAGGACGAGCCCAGACAAACAGACAAACGAACGCCGCCCACCATGTTCTGGTGGGCGGCGTTCGTCTGGGGGCTCAGCGGCCCGTCAGCAGGGACTGAGTGGACTTTAGAAGTCCATCCCGCCCATGTCGGGGGCGCCGGCCGGCGCGGCTTTTTCCTTCTCGGGCTTGTCGCTGACAATCGCTTCGGTGGTGAGGATCAGGGAAGCGATACTCGCGGCGTTCTGCAGGGCGGTGCGGGTCACCTTGGCGGGGTCCACGATGCCGGCGGCGACCATGTCGTCCACGTACTCGCCGGTGGCGGCGTTGTAGCCGTAGCGGGCCTTGTCGCTGTTGATGACGGCGTTGACGATGACGCTGCCTTCCTCGCCGGCGTTCGCGGCGATCTGGCGGGCGGGTTCTTCCAGCGCGCGGATCAGGATGCGGGCGCCGGTGGCCTCGTCGCCGATCAGGCCGGCGGCGGCTTCACGGACGGCGGGGATGACGCGCAGCAGGGTGGTGCCCCCACCGGCGACGATGCCTTCCTCCACGGCGCTGCGGGCGGTGCTCAGGGCGTCCTCGTAGCGGTGCTTCTTCTCTTTGAGTTCCGTTTCGGTGGCGGCACCGACGCGAATGACGGCCACGCCGCCGCTCAGCTTGGCGAGGCGCTCCTGGAGCTTCTCGCGGGCGTAGTCGCTGTCGGTGTTGTCGAGTTCGCCCTTGATGGCGTTGACGCGGGCGTCGATGGCGCTCTGCTCACCCTTGCCGTCCACGATGGTGGTTTCGTCCTTGGTGATGCGGATGCGCGCGGCGCGGCCCAGCATTTCCATGGTGACGTTCTCGAGCTTGTGGCCGAGGTCCTCGCTGACGACTTCCCCGCCGGTGACGGCGGCGATGTCGCGCAGCATTTCCTTGCGGCGGTCACCGAAGCCGGGGGCCTTCACGGCGGCGATGTTCAGGGTGCCGCGCAGCTTGTTGACGACCAGGGTGGCGAGCGCTTCGCCTTCGACGTCCTCGGCGATGATCAGCAGGGGACGGCCGGTCTGGGCGACCTTCTCGAGGATGGGCAGCATGTCCTTGAGGTTGCTGACCTTCTTCTCGTTGATGAGGATGTAGGCGTCTTCCAGGACGGCTTCCATCTTCTCGGGGTTGGTGATGAAGTAGGGGTTGATGAAGCCCTTGTCGAACTGCATGCCTTCGACGACGTCCACTTCGGTGTCGAAGCCCTTGCTTTCTTCGATGGTGATGACGCCTTCCTTGCCGACCTTGTCCATCGCGCTGGCGATTTCCTGACCGACGACCTCGTCGTTGGCGCTGATGCCGGCGACTTTCTTGATGGCGTCGCTGTCTTCCACCGGCTGGGCCTGCTTCTTGATTTCCTCGATGGCGACGGCCACGGCCTTCTCGATGCCGCGCTTGAGGGCCAGGGGGTTGGCGCCGGCGGCGACGTTGCGCAGGCCTTCTTTCACGATGGCCTGGCCGAGCACGGTGGCGGTGGTGGTGCCGTCACCGGTGATGTCGTTGGTCTTGCTGGCGACTTCCTTCAGCAGTTGAGCGCCGATGTTCTCCAGCTTGTCTTCCAGCTCCACTTCCTTGGCGACGGTCACGCCGTCCTTGGTGATGGTGGGGCTGCCGAACTTCTTCTCGATCACGACGTTGCGGCCACGCGGCCCGAGGGTCACTTTGACGGCGTTGGCGACGGCATTCACGCCGCGCTCGAGGCTGCGACGGGCGGATTCATCAAACACGAGCTGTTTGGCCATGGTGTTGCTCCTTGGGAATGAAGTGAGAATTCAGGGTGAGGCGGGCCCGGGGGCGCGGCCTTACTCGACGATGGCGAGGATGTCGCGTTCAGACAGGAGGCTGTAGTTCTTGCCTTCCAGGCTGACTTCGGTGCCGCCGTACTTGGCGAAGTACACAGTGTCGCCCACGTTGATGTCCATGGGGATGCGTTTGCCTTCGTCGGTCATCTTGCCGGCGCCGACGGCGACGACCTTGCCGCGCTGGCTCTTTTCCTTGGCGGTGTCGGGGACGTACAGGCCGCCGGCGGTCTTCTGCTCGGTCTCTTCGACGATTTCCACGAGTACGCGGTCACCTAGGGGTTTCAGCATGGGGGTTCCTCCTGCGAATGATGTAAGAGTCTGGCGGCGGTCACGGCCGGCGTATCCGGCGCGTTTTCGCCGTTCCGCACGGAAGAATACTCAGGCAGTAAGAAAAATGTCAAATGCCCGAAGCTGGGAATCTGAGTCTGTGGCGCTCAAGGTGCGCTGGCACGCGAAATCGACGTATGCCTTCTTCAACTATTGTTTAAGACGTATATATATCGATCATATACTTAGGCCGAATTCTGCCCCTCGCCCACCCCGCAGGAGGACCCCGTATGGCCGCCCGTCCCGTCATCCTCACCCGGCCCGCCTTCGAGGACGCCTTCCAGGCCCTCGCCGCCGCCCCCCTCACCCTCGCCCGTCTGGACCTCGACCACTTCAAGGAAGTCAACGACACCCTCGGCCACACCGAGGGCGACCGCGTGCTCCGCAGCGTGGAACGCCTGCTGTCCGGCAGCCTCCCCACCGGCAGCGTCATCGGCCGCATCGGCGGCGACGAGTACAGCGCCATCCTCCCGGAAACCGCCGCCGAAACCGCCCTGATCCTCTTCGACGAGGTCATTCGCCACTTCCACATCCACCGCGACCCCCACTGGCCCCGCACGCTGGGCCTCAGCGTCGGCCTCGCCGCCCGCCCCGCCCACGCCAGCACCTACCCCGACCTCAGCCGCGCCGCGGACGAGGCCCTGCTGCGCGCCAAACGCGAGGGTCGCGGCCGCGCCTGCATCTACGTGGAAAGCAAGATGGTCCTCAAGAGCAACTACTACCCCAAAAGCCAGCTCGACCGCCTGACCAAACTCTCCGCCGCCCTCGGGCAGACCGAGGCCAGCCTGCTGCGCGAGGCCCTGGACCGCCTGATCGAGCAGCACCGCGAGGCCCTGTGACCCTCCCGGAACCCGCCGCGGACCGCACGAAACGCCCGCACCACCCCCGCGACCGCGGGGGGCGGCCCGTGCCCGCCGACCTGAACGCCGGGTGGCAGGCGGCCCTGGAGGAAGCCTGGGCGGCCTACGGCGCCGGGTCCTACGCGATCGGGGCGTGCATCGTGGACGCGCGCGGGCAGGTGCTCGCCCGGGGCCGCAACCGGCTGAACGAACCCCGCGCCGCGCACGGCGGCGTGATCGGCGGACACGACCTGGCGCACGCGGAGATCAACGCCCTGCTGAACCTGCCCGCCACCCCCCGCCCGGACTGCTACGGCTGGACGGTCCTGACCACCGTGGAACCCTGCCCCCAGTGCGCGGGCGCGGTCAGCATGAGCGGCATCCGCGCGCTGGAGTACGCCGCGCCCGACCCGTGGGCCGGATGCGCCCGCCTGCTCACCGACGACCCCTACGTGCGCCGCAAGGGCATCCGCGTCGGGCGCGCCCCGCAGGACGTGCAGCGCCTCGCCACCGTGCTGGCCCTGGTGAGCTTTATGGAAGAAGGCCACGACACGCCGGACTCCGCCGTGCTGCGGGCCTACGCTGAGGTCGCCCCCGACGACACCCGGATGGCCCTGGACGTCCACCAGTCCGGGCGGCTGCGCTCCCTGCGCGCCGCACACGCCCCACTGCACGAGGCCGTGACGGCGCTGCGGATCGCCTGACGGCCCCGGCGGCCCTGCCCGGCCCGGTCCCGGTGTAGCGTCGGGGCATGCGGCACGACGTGACCCTTCAGGACGGGACCCTCACCCTGCGCCCCCTCGCCCCGGAGGACCTGCCGGCCCTGTGCGCCCTGGCGGACGCCGACCTGGATGAGTACCGCCAGATGGGCACCCTGCCGAACACCCCCGCCTCCTACGAGGCCGCCCTGGACAGCCCCACGGAGATGCCGTTCGTGATTCTGGTCGGGGGTGAACTGGCCGGCAGCACCCGCTACGGCGACATCCGCGCCGCGCACGCCGGGCTGGAAATCGGCTGGACCTGGCTGGCAAGGAAGTGGCACGGCACCGGCGTGAACCGCCGCATGAAGCGGCTGCTGCTCACCCACGCCTTCGAGCGGATGGGCATGGAGCGCGTGCAGCTGAAGACCGACGTGCGGAACACCCGCAGCCAGCGGGCCATCGAGAAGCTCGGCGCAGTGAAGGAGGGCGTGCTGCGCGCCCACCTGCGCCGCCCGGACGGCACCCTGCGCGACACCGTCATGTACTCCGTCACGCGCGCGGACTGGCCGGCCGTGCAGGCCCGCCTCAGCCAGGACTGACCCGCGCCCGGCCCGGCCTGTCCCCGCAGGGTGGCCGAACGGCCCGGGATGGTCGTATGCTGAACCCAGAGTCCATGGACGAACTGCGGGAAGCCACTGAACCGAGCGCCACCACCCTGCTGGACGTGGTGGGCGAGGACGTCGAAGCCCTGTACAGCGCCGGCCAGATCCTGACCGTCCTTGAAGGCCTGCAGCTGCGCCAGCCGGGCCTGCGGATCCTGCTGGTCGGGCAGGGCCAGGTTACCCCCACCGTGATGGCGCTGGACGCCGGCCGCCTGTACTCCATGCCGACCACCGCGCCCCTGCGCACCGACCTGAACCACCAGAACCTGCTGCGCCAGCTGTGCAGCAAGGCCCTGGCCGCCGAACCCCTGGACCTGACGCGCCTGCTGTACCGCGGCGACGTGTACGAACTGCGACCGTCCAGCCTGGTCGGCATCCGGCAGGCCACCTGGGAGGTCGCGGCCACCGCCGACGCCCTGGTGGGCCTGCAAACCCCCCGGACCGGGCTGGCCGGGCTGTTGGACGCCACGCCGCTGGCCCTGCTGCGCCGCCGTCAGCAGATTCAGGACGCCGAGAACGCCTGGACGAGCGCCCTGACCGCCCTGATTCGCATGGCCGGGCAGACCCCGGTGCGGGAACTGCGCCCCGGCCAGGAGGCCCGCCGGCCCGCCGCGGCCGCACCCGACCAGACCACCGCCAGCTGGGACGTCGCCTGACCGGACGCCGCACCCCGGCCCGGGGTGAGCGTCAGGGCTGACGGCCCAGCCAGGCGAGCAGTTCCGGCAGCGCCAGCGGCGGCGCGATCGCGAAGCCCTGCGCGGCGTCGCAGCCGAGTTCGCGCAGCACCTTCAGCTGCCCCGGCGTTTCCACGCCCACCGCCACCACCCGCAGGCCCAGGCGGTGCGCCAGGTCCACCGTGCCCTGCACCAGCGACACGCTGCGCGGGTCCTCGGGCAGGCGGGCCGTCAGGGTCGGGTGGAGCTTCACCGCGTCCAGCGGGAACTGCGTCAGCGACGCGAGGCTGGTGGCGCTGTCCCCGAAATCGTCCACGCTGAGTTTCGCCCCGAAGGCCCGTAGCCCGTTCAGCACGTCCCGGGTCTCCTCCGGGTGGCCCATCAGGCTGGCCGACGTCACCTCGACGTCCGGCGCGCCCTCCTCGGCCAGCAGCGGCAGCAGGCCCTGGAACTCCGCGCCGCCCTGCAGCTCGCGCAGGTTCAGGTTCACCGCCACCTGCCACGCCCCGCGCCGCTGCGGCAGGGCCCGGCGCACCTGCCCGCGGTCCCGGATCGCCGAGCGCACCACCCACTCGTTCACCTGCGTGACCAGCCCCGCGCGGCTCACCTGCGGCAGGAACGCCCCGGGTTTCAGTTCACCCAGCGCCGGGTGCTCCCAGCGCAGCAGCGCCTCGGCGCCCAGCGCCCGGCCGTCCGAGAGCTGCACGACCGGCTGGTACAGCAGGTGGAACTGCTCGCCGCTCACCGCCTCGGTCAGGGCGTCCTCCAGCTCGAAGGACCGCGACAGTTCCTCCCGCATGAACGGCGCGAACACCTCCGCGCCCGCCACCCCGCCGCGGCGCACGTACTGCATCGCCAGTTCCGCCTCGTGCAGCACCGCCGACCCGGCCGGGTCCTGGCCCGGCGTGCCGGGGCGCCTCGTGCCGCTGCCGCCCAGCGCGAACGCCAGCGGCACGAGGCGCCGGTTCGCCCGGAACGCCGGGCGCAGCAGCTCCTCCACGCGCCCCAGCGCCTGCGCGGGCGTCATGCCCGGCAGGTACACCGCCAGCGCGTCGTCGGCCAGCCGGCCCGCGTACCCGTGCGCGGCGCCCTGCAGGTCGTTCAGGCGCGCCGCCACCTGAATCAGCAGGTGATCCACCGCCGTGCGCCCCAGCGCCGCCACGACGTCCCCGAATTTCACCACGCCGATCACCACCGCCGCGCCCGGCGCGGACCCGTCCACGAAGCGGTCCACCACCTCCCGCAGGCCGCTGCGGTTGAGCAGCCCGGTCAGCGCGTCGTGGCGCGCGTCGTGCCGGAGCTGCGCCTGCGCGTGCCGCAGGGCCGTCATGTCCCGCATGCTGATCAGCACGCCCGTCCGGCCCGTGTCGGCCCGCCGCCCCTCCAGCCGCCCGTCGTCCAGCGCCACCGGGGAGAGCCGCACCTGCATGTGCCGCGCCGTGCCGGCCGGCAGGCCCAGCACCACCTCGGCGTCCATCGGCAGCGGCTGCGCGCGCCAGTCCGGGAACGGGGTGACCTGCCCGTCCGGGGTGTACACCTGCACGCCCAGGTCCGCCAGCACCCGCGTGAACCCCAGGCCCGCCAGCCGCCCGCTCTCCACGCCCAGCAGCCGCGCCGCCTGGTCACTGATGAACTGCACCCGGCCCGCCTGATCCACCACGACCGTGGTGTCCTCGGTGACCGCCAGCACCTGCCCCAGCAGACCCGCCGCGCCGTGCGCGCCGCGCTCCACGGGCCGCTGCCCTTCCAGCAGCAGCATGCCCGGCACCGCCGTGCGCCGCGCCGTGAACGGCAGCGACAGCGGCGCCATGCCGCCCGCCTGCCACACCGGCAGTTCCGCCGCCGCGCGCCCCTGCCCCGCCGCCAGTTCCAGCAGGTCCCGCAGGGCGTTCACGCGGCCTGCCTGGCCCTCCGCGAAACAAGGCCAGCTCCACAAGGGCCCGTCCGGCGCCGCGCCGCCGCACAGGTCCAGCACGCCCTGACTGGCCTGCCACACCCGCCCGTCGGCGCCCAGCAGCACCTGCAGGCCCGGCGTGTCCAGCAGCGCCCGCACCCGCGCCGCCTGATGATGCTCGCCGCTCACGTCCTGCAGGGTGAGCAGCACCCCGGCCGACCCGCCGCCGAAGTACGGCCGCACCTCACCGCGCACCCACAGCGGCTCCGCGCCCGCCCGGGGGAACTGCTCGTCCGGGACCGCCGCGGCCCGCCCGGCGGCCGCCTGGGCCAGCGCCGCGAGCAGCCCCGGCCGGTCCGCCCACACCTCCGTCGCCAGCTGCCCGGACAGGGCCCCTTCCGGCAGGCCCAGCAGGTCCAGCAGCGTGCGGCTCACCGTCCGGAAGCCCAGGTGCCCGTCCAGCCACGCGGTCGCCACCGGCAGCTGCGAGACCAGCATCTCCGCCTCGCGGCTCACGCTGTCCACCTGCGCGGACAGCAGCAGCGTCATCACCTGCGTCATGCTCTCCGGCGCGGGGCGCGCCTCCTCGGTCCAGATCAGGCCCAGCAGCGCCCCGTCATGCGTGAGCCAGGTCATCTCCCCGCCGTCCAGCCACGCGTCCGGCGGGACCAGCCCCCCGACGCCCGGCACCGCGTGGGCGCCGCCCTCGCGGATCATCAGGACCTCGCCGCCCAGGCTGGTCAGCAGGGCTGCGTCCGGCGCGTGCACGCGCAGCAGGTCGCTGAGCGCCTCCCGCAGCGCCTGCGAGGAAGCCGGGGGGGTGGTGGTGGACACGTCACTCAAGGGAAACCTCGTGGGCCGCCCCCGCAGACCCCGGGGCACGGCCGGCCCCCGGGGAGCCGGGAACCTTCGCCCTGATGCTCACACGCCGCGTCTTACAAGCGTCATGCACACCCGCCACACGCGGGCGGGCCAGGCGGGGACGCGCCCCCGCCCGGCCCGACGCGGCCCCCGGTCAGTCCAACCGACGCTGCAGCCTGTAGATGCCGGCGTCCACCGGGTTGCTCGCCGCCACCAGACGGTTGACCTCCCGCGTGTCCGGTTCCTCCAGCACCCGCACGAAATCCCCGGCGGGCAGCACCGTTTCCCGCAGCACCAGCCCCGCACCGGCCGCCCAGTCCGCCAGGCCCGCCAGCGCCTCCTGGCCCGCCACGCCGAACCGCGGCCCGAACGACGGCGAGATCACCACGGCCCGGTCCACGCCCAGGCCCTGTGCGTTGGCCGGCGGGACCACCACCGCCCCGTACCGCGCGCCCTCCCGGTGCCCCTGGGTGTCCGTCACCATCAGCAGGTGCCCGCCCTGCAGGTCCACGCCCTGAAAGCGCGAACGGACTTCATTCAGGGTTTCCAGCGAGGCGCCCGGCAGGCCGATGGGATCCACATTCAACATGCCCTCCAGTGTAAAGCCGCGCCGCGCGGCCACGCCGGGACAACCCCGCCCCATCCGCCACCCGGCTCAGGCGCGCGATCAGCCCCTCACGGTATCCTGCCGGGATGAAGGCCAAGACCCCCTCCCTCGCCACCCTGGTCGCGCAGGCCGCCGGGGGCCGCGTGATCCGCACGCCGTTCACGGATGCCGAGACCGTGGACCGCCGCACCCTGCAGGCCGACGGCGTCCGCCACCGCATCGACGGCGGCTTCCCCGACGCCCGGCGCGTCATCCTCACCCTGCACCCCGACCACATCCCCGAAGTGGACAGCCCCGTCACCGTCCTGCGCGTCACCCCCGAAGACGCCGCCCCCACCTGGGACCTCCAGGACTTCACCGTGCAGCTCCGCCGCCTGAACCTTCCCGAAGAGGGCCTCGGCGACCTGCGCGAGGACCGCGGCAGCTTCCTGATCGCCGCCACCGGCAAGGCCGCCCAGCAGCTCGCCGAACTCACCGAGCTCGGCGGCCGTGGCCTGGACGTTCAGGAGATCGGCGAGAGCGCCGGGAAAGGCAGCAAGGTCCGCGAGGTCGTCGTGCCCAGCATGCGCGTCGACGTCGTCGGCGCCAAGGGCTTTGGCGTGAGCCGCGCGTACTTCCAGCAGGGCATCGACGGCGGCAAGGTCCGCCTCAACGGCCAGCCCGCCCGCGCCAGCAGCGAAATCAAGGAAGGCGACAGCCTCAGCGCCGACGGTCTCGGCCGCATCGACTTCAAACGCGTCCTGAACGAAACCCGCCGCGGCAACTACAAAGTCGAACTCGACGTCCACCGCTGACGCCCGTGATCGACCTCACCGCCCGCCACCCCCACGTCACCCCCGACACCCTCCTCACCACCCTGCGCCCCAGCCCCCGCTTCCAGCACGTCCGTTTCGACACCTACCAGCCCAACCCCCACTACCCCAGCCAGCAGCAGGCCCAGGAGACCCTGCGCGCCTTCGCGCAGCAGGCCACGCCCCCGGACACCGGCGGCTTCCGCCTCTTCCGCCGCCGCCGCCCCGAAGGCCAGGGCCTCTACCTCGACGGCGGCTTCGGCGTCGGCAAAACCCACCTTCTCGCCAGCGCCTGGCACAGTGCCCCCGGCCGCGCCGCCCTCATGAGCTTCCAGGACCTGATGTACCTGATCGGCGCCCTCGGCATGACCCGCGCCGTGGACGCCTTCAAGGACCACGACCTCCTCCTCATCGACGAATTCGAACTCGACGACCCCGGCAACACCCACATGGCCAACACCTTCCTCGGCCAGGTCATGCCCCGCGGCACGCACGTCATCGCCACCAGCAACACCGAACCCGGCGCCCTCGGCGAGGGCCGCTTCAACGCCCGCGACTTCCAGCGCCAGATCCAGGCCATCGCCGGGCGCTTCCACACCCATACCATCGACGGCCCCGACTACCGCCAGCGCCGCACCACCCCCGAACCCCCCCTCACCCCGGACGAGTCCGCCCGCTGGGAAGCCCGCCAGGACCCCGCCAGCCTCGCCGTGATCCAGGCCCGCGACCTCAGCCGCCACCTCCTCACCGTCCACCCCAGCCACTTCCCGCAGCTCCTTGGCGGCGTGCAGGCCCTCGCCATCCACGACCTCACCCCCATGCAGGACCAGAACACCGCCCTGCGCTTCGTGCACCTCATCGACAAGGTCTACGACCTCGGCACGCACGCGGCCCTCACCGGCGTCAGCCTCGGCCGGCTTTTCGACGAAACGTACCGGCACGGCGCCTACGCGAAGAAATACAGCCGGTGCCTGTCGCGGCTGTCCGAACTGCTCCGCGAAGCCCGAGAAGAGATCGCCTGAGCTGGTGGTGAAGCACCCCCGTCCCACTGGGACGGGGGGCTTACGTTGGCACTGGGCAGGTGGGTGAGGGCGGCTAGAGCCTGGCCCGGTCCTCGGCCCTCAGCGAGAGCAGCCACGTGAACAGCAGGGCGAAGGGCAGCGCCACCACCGGCCACAGCAGGAGGGTCATCAAGCTCATAGCGGTCTTCTGGGCGGCCAGTTCAGGGTCGTGCGTGGCGGGGCCGGTCGTGGTGTCCCACAGCGTGAACAGCAGGACGGGCAGGAGAAAGCTGGCGTACACGTGAAGCCCGCGGGCCGTGCGCTCGCGCCACAGCGGGGAAAGGTGGGCCCATAGGACGCCGCTGATCAGATACACCAGGCCCGGGCCCACGATGAACAGCAGAAGCGGGGTCAGGAAGTTCTGAACGTGGGGCGGCATGCAGACACGCTAGTGCGCAGGCGGGCCGCGCCTGAGCCCAGTTCAGGCGGTGCCGCGCCGCATGCGTTTCTCCGCTTCGATGGCGCGCTGGAGTTCCTGAATCTGCTTGAGCAGCCCGAGCTGTTCGGTGGGCGGGGCGGCGGTGATCTGCTTTTTCAGGAGGTCCACTTCGGCGCGCATGCTGTCGATGCTGATGGTGACCTGGATGTCGTCCACGGCGCTGGAGGCGTAGGCGCTGCGTTTCTGCTCGAACTGTTCGGTGTGGCTGCGGCTCAGCGTCCCGGCGTCCTTGCTTTCGAACATCAGGCGGATCAGGAGCTGTTCCTCGGGCTGCCCGCGGAAGATCTCAAGCACGTCGGCGGAGTCGCTGCTGCCCTGGAGGGCGAGCATGACCTTGCGGACGGTTTCGTTGCGCCAGGAGACGGTGCCGTCCAGTTTGGCCTTGAGGGCGGGGTCCACGAGCAGCTGCCGCAGGAGGGCGAGTTCGCGGTCCTCCTCGGCGCGGTGGTTGCTCATGCCGGCGAGGTGGGTGTCGGTGAGCTGGCGGCGTTTGGCCTTGCTGCCGATCCATTCCATGAGCGCGTCGGGTTTGATGCCGAGGTGTTCGCAGGCGATGGTGCGCATCTGTTCGGCGCCCTCGTCCAGGGGGTCGAGGTTCTGCATGCGCGGGAGGAGCTGCATGAGGACGCGGCGTTTGCCTTCGCTGGTGCCCAGGCCGTGGGCGTCGATGGCGGCCTGGACGCGGTAGTGCACCTCGTCCAGACCGGTGCGCAGGGCCTCGCGGATGCCGGCGTCGTCGCCGGCGAGGAGGGCGTCGGCGGGGTCCTTGCCGCTGGGAACGCTGGTGGCCCGCACGCGGAATTTCGCGCCGATCACCTGGTCCAGGCCGTTCAGGGTGGCCTTGAGGCCGGCGTCGTCGCGGTCGAACATCATCACGAGCCGCTGCGCGCCCAGGCGTTCGAGGAGGGTGGCGTGATCGGCGGTGAGGGCCGTACCGAGGGACGCGACGGCGCCCGTGAAGCCGTGCTGGTGCATGGTGATGACGTCCATGTACCCTTCGACCACGACGAGTTCCGCGCCGGGGTCCTTGAGGGTGGTGCGGGCCTTGTCCAGGCCGTACAGCAGTTCGCCCTTGCGGAACACGTCGGTTTCCGGGGTGTTCAGGTACTTGGGTTTGGTGTCGTCCAGCACGCGTCCGCCGAACCCCACGAGGCGGCCGAGGTGGTCGCGGATGGGGAACATCACGCGCCCGCGGAAGCGGTCGTATACGCGGCCGTTCTCGGGGTTCTCGATCAGCAGCCCGGCCTCCAGCAGCTGCCGTTCGCTGACGCCGCGGGACCGGGCGAGTTTCAGCAGGCCGTCCCAGCCTTCCGGCGCGTACCCGAGCTCGAACGCGGCGATGGTCTGGTCGGTCAGGCCACGGCGGCGCAGGTACTCCAGGGCCGGGCCCTGCAGGTGGTCCCGGAAGTAGCCCAGGGCGAAGGCGTTGACATCGTACAGGTCGCGACTGGATTTCTCGCCGTACTTGGCCTCCACCTGCACGCCGGCCTGCTCGGCGAGTTTGCGCAGCGCGTCCCCGAAACTGAGGTTCTCGGTGCGCTGGATGAAGCTGAAGATGTCCCCGCCGGCCTTGCAGCCGAAGCAGTAGAAGTACCCCTGCTCGGTGTCCACCTGAAAGCTGGGGGTCTTCTCGTTGTGAAAGGGGCACAGGCCCTTCATGCGGCCCTTCCCGGCGGGCGTGAGGCGCACGTACTCGCCGATCACGTCCGCGATGCCCAGTCTGGACCGGACTTCTTCCTTCGTTCCCATGCGCCTCACCTCCCTGCCCTGGCAGCTCTGCCCGGCGCGCACTTCACCCCGCCGGCCACGGATGACCGGTCCCGGCAGGGGAGAGCCCCCAGTGTACGCCCCGGGAGCCCCGGGCAGCAACGCGCCCCGGGTGGCGTGCTGCACAGTTTTTTTCATGAACCGGGGGGTGAGGTACGGTGGGCCGAAGTCCCGGCAGGCTGGGGGCAGCGGGGGTAGAGTCGGAGGGAACCGGCCGGCCTGTCGGGCGCGTGCCGGGAAGGAAGGCGGCCCCGCATGATCCAGACCCTGATCGACCAGCCCCTGCTGCTTCTGTTTCTCATCGCCGCCATCGGGTACCCGCTGGGCCGCCTGAACGTCCGGGGCTTCTCGCTGGGGATCGCTGCGGTGCTGTTCACGGGGCTGGCGTTCGGGGCGCTGGACGAGAACCTGAAGACCCCGCCGCTGCTGTACGAGTTCGGGCTGGTGCTGTTCGTGTACACCATCGGAATCGCCAGCGGCCCGGCGTTTTTCAGCGCCATGCGGCGCGGCGGGCCGCGCGACAACGCCACGGTCGTCGCCAGCATTCTCCTGGCGGGCGGGGTGGTGGCGGGCGCCGCGCGCTTGTTGGGCCTGCACGGCACGCACGCCGCCGGGCTGTTCAGCGGCGCGCTCACGAACACCCCGGCCCTGGCCGGCGCGCTGGAACGCCTGCGGGCGGGCGGCGCCACCGACGCGCTGCAGAGCGAACCGGTGGTGGCGTACTCGGTGGCGTACCCCATGGGCGTGATCGCCATGCTGCTCGCCATCAGCCTCCTGAAGAAACTCTGGCGGGTGCCGGACGCCCGCCCGCCGGAGGAGATCACGCACCGCAGCGTCCGCGTGCAGCGCCCCGACGCCCTGCAGGCGCTGCCGGCCACACTGCGCATCGGCCGGTACCAGCACGGAAACGCCGTGCGGCTCGCCGGACTGTACGACGAGCAGCTGCGCCGTGAGATCCAGCCCGGGGACATCATCAGTCTGATCGGCCCGGCCAGCGCCCTGCGGGCTGCCATCCCCGCCCTCGGGGAGGACCTGGGCGAGGCGCTGGAACTCTCCCGGGAGACACTGGACATGCGGCGCATGTTCGTCAGCGACCGCCGCATGGCCGGCCGGCGCCTGGGCGACCTGCCGCTGCACGAGAAGTACGGCGCGACCGTTACCCGGGTGCGCCGCGGCGACACCGACCACCTCGCCGACGAGAACACCGTGCTGCAACTCGGGGACCGCGTGCGCGTCGTCGCGCCCCGCGAGCACATGCCCGCCCTGACCCAGCTCTTCGGGGACAGCTACCACCGCCTCTCTGAGATCGACGCCATGACCTTCAGCGTCGGCATCGCCCTGGGCCTGCTGCTCGGCATGATCGCCATTCCCCTCGGCGGCGGGCAGACCTTCAAACTCGGGCTCGCGGGCGGACCCCTGATCGTCGGGCTGATCCTCGGTGCAGTCGGACAGACCGGCCCGCTGAACTGGCAGCTGCCGTACAACGCCAACCTCACCCTCCGGCAGATCGGCCTGATCCTCTTCCTCGCGGGCGTGGGCAGCCGCAGCGGGTACGCGTTCTTCACCACCGTCGCCAGCCCCCTGGGCCTGAAGCTGTTCCTGGCGGGCACCCTGGTCACCACGGTCGCGGCCGTCACCCTGCTCACGGTGGCGCACAAGGTGCAGAAGATCCCCTTCGCGCACGCCGCCGGCATGATCGCCGGCCTGCAGACCCAGCCGGCCGTGCTGGGCTTCGCGACCGAAACCATGAAAAGTGACGAACCGAACGTCGGGTACGCTACCGTGTACCCGCTCGCCACCATCGCCAAGCTCATCCTTGCGCAACTCCTGCTGGGCGCCGGGGGGTGAGCTTTGTACGCCCGCTGACCGGGTGAAGCCCCGCCCAACCCCGCATGAACCCTCTTTCACAGGCCCGTCACGCCCCCGCCCGCCGGGCGCGGCAGGCTGAACCCATGGCATCCGACCACCCCCTGAAAGGCAAGCGCGTCGCCATCCTCGCCGCGGACGGCGTGGAGGAAATCGAACTCACCAGCCCCCGTCAGGCCGTCCAGGACGCCGGCGCGACCACCACCCTGATCAGCCTGAAGCCCGGGCAGATCCAGAGCATGAAAGGCGACATAGAACCCCAGGCGAAGTACGACGTGGACCGGACCGTGAAGGACGTCAGCCCTGACGACTTCGACGCCCTGATCCTCCCCGGCGGCACCGTCAAT
This sequence comes from Deinococcus ficus, assembly GCF_003444775.1. Classification (NCBI taxonomy): domain Bacteria; kingdom Thermotogati; phylum Deinococcota; class Deinococci; order Deinococcales; family Deinococcaceae; genus Deinococcus; species Deinococcus ficus. The sequence continues at coordinate 313,848 of NZ_CP021081.1, forward strand.
CCCGACAAACTCCGCCTGGACGACCACGCCCTGACGTTCATCCAGGGCATGTACGACGCCGGCAAACCCATCGCCGCCATCTGCCACGGTCCCTGGACCCTCAGCGAGACCGGCATCGCGAAAGGCAAGCGCCTCACCAGCTGGCCCAGCCTGAAACGCGAACTCACCCTGGCCGGCGCCACCTGGGTGGACGAGGAGGTCGTCACGGACGGCCAGATCACCACCAGCCGCAACCCGGACGATCTGCCCGCCTTCAACGCCCGCATCACCGAGCAGTTCGCCCGGTAACCCCGCGCCCTACCCCGCGCAAAGGAGCCCGTCATGACGCAGAACAAGGAACGCCAGTACAAGGTCAGCCGCGACGCCACCGCCGGCTGGGAAGGCGAGCACCAGCTCATTCACACGCAGAGCAGCAGCATGCGCCTCTGGGAAAACGAGGAACCCGCCGACACCGAAGGTAAACAGCCCAAAACGAACGACTACGACACCCTCGGCTACGTCATCAAGGGCCGCGTGGAACTCATCATTGAGGGCCAGACCATCGACCTGCGTGAGGGCGACAGCTACCTCGTGCCCCGCGGGGTGGAACACACCTACCGCGTCGCAGAAAGCCTCACCGCCGTGGAGGTCACCACGCCCAGCACCTACCGCCCCCCCAGCCACGAACAGGGTTGATTCTCACGTGAATCGTCCCGCCAGGAGCACTCCTCCAGGCGGGACGGCACGTTTTTCTATTCGCTCAGGCTTCCACCAGCACCACGAACGCCGCACTGTCGTCATAAGTCCGGAACGCCACCCCACTTCAGAGGCACTTGGGAAGGCGTTGCGCTGTGCATATGGCTGGTACAGATTCCTGAGACATTTAATGCAGCAGGGCAGCCCCCGGTAGAGGGCTGCCCTATGTGCCGCTTGGCTTACGCGCCGATGTAGTCCTCGACGGGGGGGCAGGCGCACATGAAGTTGCGGTCGCCGTACACGTTGTCTACGCGGTTCACGGCAGGCCAGAACTTCCAGTTCTTCTGGTACCGGCTGGGGTAGGCGGCCGTTTCACGGCTGTACGCACGATTCCATTCGGGGGCGATCAGGTCGGTCTGGGTGTGGGGGGCGTGCTTCAGGGGGCTGTCGCCAGCGGCCATGGTGCCGTCCTGCACTTCCTGGATTTCGCGGCGGATCTGGAGCATGGCGTCGATGAACCGGTCGAGTTCGGCTTTGGGTTCGCTCTCGGTGGGTTCGATCATCAGGGTGCCGGGCACGGGGAAGCTCATGGTGGGGGCGTGGAAGCCGTAGTCCATGAGGCGTTTGGCGATGTCTTCCTCGGTGATGCCGCTGTCCTGTTTCAAGGGGCGGATGTCGATGATGCACTCGTGCGCCACGCGGTCGTTGCGGCCCTTGTAGAGGATGGGGTAGGCGCCGCTGAGTTTCTTGGCGATGTAGTTGGCGTTGAGCAGGGCGACCTGGGTGCTCTTGCGCAGGCCGTGCGCGCCGAGGAGTTTGATGTACAGGTAGCTGATGGGGAGGATGCTGGCGCTGCCGTACTGCGCGGCACTCACGGCGCCCGTCTGGCTGTCGCTGGTGGGGATGACGGGGTGGTTGGGCAGGTAGGGTGCGAGGTGGGCTTTGACGCCGATGGGGCCCATGCCGGGGCCGCCGCCGCCGTGGGGGATGGCGAAGGTCTTGTGCAGGTTCAGGTGGGAGACGTCACTGCCGATCAGGCCGGGTTTGCTCAGGCCCACCTGGGCGTTCATGTTCGCGCCGTCCAGGTACACCTGCCCGCCGTGCTGGTGGATCAGGTCGCACACGTCCTTCACGTTCTCCTCGTACACGCCGTGCGTGCTGGGGTACGTGATCATCAGGGCGGACAGGTGCTCGCTGTGCTTTTCGGCCTGCGCTTTCAGGTCGTCCCAGTCGATGTTGCCGTTGGCGTCGGTCTTCACGACGACGACCTGCATGCCCATCATGGCGGCGCTGGCGGGGTTGGTGCCGTGGGCGCTGGCGGGAATCAGGCACACGTTGCGGTGGCCCTGACCGTTGGCTTCCTGGTACTTGCGGATGGCGAGCAGGCCGGCGTACTCACCACTGGCGCCGCTGTTCGGCTGCAGGCTCACGGCCTCGTAGCCGGTGATGTCGGCCAGCCAGCGTTCCAGTTCGCCCAGCAGCGCGGCGTACCCCTGGGTCTGGGTGGTGGGCGCGAAGGGGTGCATGTTCCCGAACTCGGGCCACGTGACAGGGATCATCTCGGTGGTGGCGTTGAGTTTCATGGTGCAGCTGCCCAGCGGGATCATGCCGTGCACCAGGCTGTAGTCGCGGTTTTCCAGCTGCTTGAGGTACCGGAGCATGCCGTGCTCGCTGCGGTGGCTGCTGAACACGGGGTGCGTGAGGAACTCGCTCTGGCGCTTGAGGTGGTCGGGGATGCCGTCCATGGCCTGCGCGTCCAGGGCCAGCACGTCCGTCTTCTCACCGGTCAGGGCCTCGATCACGTCGCTGAGGTCGGCGGGGGTGACGGTCTCGTCCAGGCTGATGCTGATCAGATCGGCCTGGGTGCCGGTGCCGTAGCGGAAGTTGATGCCTTTCGCCTCGGCGCGCGCGCGGATGGTGGCCGCGTCGCCCTGCACGGTCAGGGTGTCGAAGAAGGTCTCGTTGGGCGTCAGGCCGGCGTTCGTCAGCGCCCGGGCGAGGATGCCGGTCAGGCGGTGGACCCGCTCGGCGATGGTGCGCAGCCCGTCCGCACCGTGGTACACGGCGTACGCGGCGGCCATGTTGGCCAGCAGGGCCTGCGCGGTGCAGATGTTGCTGGTGGCCTTCTCCCGGCGGATGTGCTGCTCGCGGGTCTGCATGGCCATGCGCAGGGCGGTGTTGCCGCGGGCGTCCTTGCTCACGCCGATCACGCGGCCCGGCATGCTGCGCTCGAAGCCTTTCTGGCAGGCCAGGAACGCTGCGTGTGGTCCGCCGAAGCCCATGGGCACACCCAGGCGCTGCGCGCTGCCGACCACGATGTCCGCGCCGAGTTCCCCGGCGGGTTTCACCAGGGCGCTGGCGAGCAGGTCGGTCGCCACGATCAGCGCGCCGCCCTGGGCGTGCACCTTCTCGGCGATGGGCGCGAGGTCCAGCAGCTGTCCGTGCGTGCCCGGGTACTGCACCAGCACCCCGAACGCACCTTCGGGCACCTGGTCGGCGTCACCGACCTGCACGTCGAACCCGAAGTACTCGGCGCGGGTCTGCACGACGTTCAGGGTCTGCGGGTGCACGTTGTCGGCCACGTAGAACACGTTGCCCTTGCTCTTGCCGCTGCGTTTGGCGAGCGTCATGGCCTCGGCGGCGGCAGTGGCCTCGTCCAGCAGGCTGGCGTTGCTGATCGGCATGCCGGTCAGGTCCATCACGGTCTGCTGGAAGTTCAGCAGCATCTCCAGGCGGCCCTGGCTGATCTCGGCCTGGTAGGGGGTGTACGCGGTGTACCAGCCGGGGTTTTCCAGCATGTTGCGCAGGATCACGGGCGGCACGTGCGTGCCGTAGTACCCCGTGCCGATGTAGCTGCGGAACACCTTGTTCTGCTCCGCCAGGGCCTTCAGGTCGGCCAGCGCCTGCGCTTCGGTCACGCCGTCCCCGGCGTTCAGGTCGCCCTCGAAGCGGATCGCGGCGGGCAGGGTGGTGTCGGTCAGTTCGTCCAGGCTCTTCAGCCCGAACTCGGCCAGCATCTCGGCCTGTTCCGCTTCGCTGGGGCCGAGGTGACGGGCGGTGAAGTCATTGGTTTGCAGCAGGTCTTGCAGCGCTTTCATGGGTGTGCTCCTTGGGAGGGGCGGGAGGCCGTCGGTGGGGAAAAAGGGTCTGTTTTTGGGCGAGAAAAAAGCCGTGAGCCATCAGCCGTCGCCCTTGCCCGGCTCCTGGCCCATCGCTCACGGCAGGGGGTCGGGGTTAGTGGTCGGCCTGGGCTTCGTACGCGGCGGCGTCCAGCAGGTCGGTGTTCTCCTCGCTGACTTCCAGCTGGAACAGCCACCCGGCCTCGAAGGGACCGCTGTTCACGAGTTCCGGGCTGTTGCCCAGCTCGTCGTTCACGGCGATGATGCGGCCGCTGGCGGGCGCGTAGATGTCGCTGGCCGTCTTCACGGACTCCACGACCGCCACGGCCTCCCCGGCGGTGACTTCACGGCCGACTTCGGGCAGTTCCACGTACACCACGTCGCCGAGCTGTTCCTGGGCGTGGTGGGTGATGCCGACCTTGCCGTCGGAGGCGAGCCATTCGTGGGAAGCGGCGTATTTCAGGGTGGTGGGGTTCGTCATGCGTCTTCTCCTTGGTGGGGCAGAACTGTGCTGATGCTAGGGCGTTTCGCGCCGGACACCGTCGCGCGACTTGCGTTCCGGCGGGGTCAGGGGCGGTAGAAGGGCACGTCGGTGCGGGTGGCGGGGTGGTCCTTGCCGCGCACCTCCACCTCGAAGGTGTCGGCTTCGGCGGCGCCCGCCTCGACCAGGGCCATGGCGATCGGGTGGCCCAGGCTGGGGCTGCTGCTGCCGCTGGTCACGTGCCCCACGACGCGGCCGCCCTGCTTCACGGGGTAGCCCTCGCGGACCGGCACCTTCTCCAGCTTCAGGCCGATGAGTTTCTGCGTGGGGGCGCTTTGCAGGCCCTCGCGGCCGTGGTGGGCCTTGTCCTTGGCGACCCAGGTGTAGTGGGTGCTGAGGGGGTGCAGGTCGTCACTGAACTCGTGCCCGTACAGCGGGAACCCGGCTTCCAGGCGCAGGGTGTCGCGGGCGCCCAGCCCGGCGGGCTGAATGCCGGTTTCCAGCAGTTTCTCCCACAGCGCCTCAGCCTGATCGGCGGGCACGAAGACCTCGTAGCCGTCCTCGCCGGTGTACCCGGTGCGGGCGAAGTGCACGTCCATCCCGAACAGCGTGCCGGCGAAGTACGCGTTCTTCTTCGGCGCGAGCAGGTCCGGGGTGGCGTGCGCGGCGAGCCGTTCGGCCGCCTGGGGGCCCTGCACGGCCAGCAACGCCCACTGGTCGGATTCGTTCGTGAGCTGCACGTCGAAGCTGCCCTTCAGGGCATTCAGGTGCGCCCAGTCCTTCTCGATGTTGCTGGCGTTCACGACCACCAGGAATTCGCTGTCCGCCACGCGGTAGATGTAGATGTCGTCCACCAGGCCGCCGCGGTCATTGGGCAGCCAGTTGTACTGCGCGCGGCCGGGCCTGATCTTGCTCACGTCGTTCGGCGTGACGTGCTGCAGGAAGGCCAGGGCGTCCGGGCCGGTCACGCGGAATTCCCCCATGTGCGACACGTCGAACACCCCGGCGCCGGTGCGCACGGCCTCATGCTCGGCCTTCAGGCCGGCGTACTGCACGGGCATGTCCCACCCGCCGAAAGGGACCATCCGGGCCCCGGCCTTCAGGTGCGCGGCATGGAGCGGAGTGCGCCGCAGGGGCGCGGAAGCGGTGTCCGTCATACGAAAAGCGTACCGGAACCGCTTCCTTCCCGTCCGGGTCCCGGGGACGTTTCGGGGCGAGGGGTCCCGGCACGCGCCCCCCGGCTCAGTCCCCCAGGAAGGTCAGGTGCGCCGCCACGCCGTCCGCACCCAGCGGCGGCAACCCCGCCTCCACCGCCTTGCGCAGCTGCGTCAGCGCGGCCGCCGTGGCCGGGCCCTCGCCGTACATCCGCACCGCCTCGGCCGTCAGGCGCAGCTCCGCGCCGGTGCCGTGCCCCACCGCCCGGAACACTTGGTCCCCACCGTCCGGCCGCACCGTGACCTGCACGTCCTCCGGGAAGCCCGCCGCCCGCACCTGCGCCTGAAAGTCCATGCCCCAGCCTAGGCGCCCGCCCCGGGTCCCACCAGAGGCGCGGCGCTCAGCGGGCCCTCACCCCCGCGGTAGGAAACCCTTCTCTGCCAGGAACGCCTGCAACTCCGCGGACTGCGGCACGTGCACGTCCGGGTCGTACTTGAAGCGGCTGGTGTAGAACTCCGCCAGCGACGTGATGCCGCCCTCCTCGATCCGCGCGCGCAACTCCGGGTGCGCCATGTACCGCGCCCAGCCCTTCACCTCGCGCTCGCGGTACAGCGCCTCCAGCTCCGCGGTGTCCGGCCGGCGGTACGTCTCCTCGTGCAGGAACGCCGCCAGCGGCAGCCGGTCGCGTTTCGCGGGGTTCTCCGCCGGGACGCCCACCACCAGCGTCGTGACCGGCACGCACGTCTCCGGCAACTCCAGCAGTTCCGCGATGCCGCGCATGGAGTTCAGGGTGGTGCCCAGGTAACACAGGCCGTACCCGCGCGCCTCGAACGCCAGCGCCACGTTCTGCGCCACGATCATCGCGTCGAACGCCGCCACGTGGTACCCCAGCAGGTTGTTGAAGTTGTCCCGCGCGCCCCGCAGCCGCAACCACTCGCGCGTGCGGAACCAGTCCGCGCAGAAGGTCAGCACCACCGGCGCCTCCCGCACCATTTCCTGCTCGGCGTGCAGCCGGTACAGCGCCTCCTTCCGGGCCGCGTCCCGCGTGAGAATCACCGAATAGCTGTTCAGGTTCCCCGACGACGACCCGCCCGCGATCGCCTCTTCCAGCACCTCGCGGACCACCGCGTCCGGCACGGGCTCCGGCGTGAACGTGCGGATGGACCGGTGGGCCCGCATCGCTTCCTGAACAGTCTGCATGCCGGGATTCTAGGGACTGGCGCGGACATGAGCGGAGTCCCACCCCGCACCTCACCGCGCTTTCGCGGCCAGACCTATGCTGCACAAGTGACGCTGTTCGACCCGCCCGCCCCCCTGGCCGAACGCCTGCGGCCCCGCACCGTGCACGAGGTCGTGGGCCAGACACACCTGCTCGGGCCCGGCAAACCCCTCACCCGGGTCCTGGAATCCGGACGGCTCGGCAGCCTGATCCTCTGGGGGCCCCCCGGCGTGGGCAAGACCACCCTCGCCAGACTGCTGGCCGGCGAGGTCGGCGCGCACTTCATCCCCCTCTCGGCCGTCACCGCCGGCGTCAAGGACGTCCGCGAGGCCGTCACCGAGGCCGAACGCCTGCGCGCCCGCGGGCAGCGCACCATCCTCTTCCTCGACGAGATTCACCGCTTCAACAAGGCCCAGCAGGACGCCCTGCTGCCCCACGTGGAATCCGGGCTGCTCACCCTGATCGGCGCCACCACCGAGAACCCCAGCTTCGAGGTGAATCCCGCCCTGCGCAGCCGTGCCCGCACCCTGGTCCTCCAGGCCCTCACGCACGACGAGACCCGCGCCCTGCTGGACCGCGCCCTCACCGACGAGCGCGGCCTGCCCGGCGTCACCGCCCAGCCTGAGGCGCTGGACCTCACCGCCCGGCTCGCCGAGGGCGACGCCCGCCGCGCCCTGTCCACCCTGGAAGTCGCCAGCACCCTCGCCAACCCCGTCACGCCGGAGGCCATTACGGAGGCGTTCGGCCGGCACCTGCCGCAGATGGACAAGAACGGCGAGGACTTCTTCAACCTGATCAGCGCCCTGCACAAGAGCGTGCGCGGCTCCCACGTGGACGCCAGCCTGTACTGGCTGGCCCGCATGCTTCAGGGCGGCGCCGACCCCCTGTACGTCGCCCGGCGCATCGTGCGCATGGCCGCCGAGGACATCGGCCTCGCCGACCCGCAGGCCCTGCGCCTTGCCATCGCCGCCCGCGACACCGCCGACTTCCTCGGCAGCCCCGAAGGCGACCTGGCCCTGGCGCAGGCCGTCGTGTACCTCGCGCTGGCCCCCAAGAGCAACAGCGTGTACACCGCCTGGAAACGCGCCGTGAGCGCCGTGCAGGAAGGGGAGACACTGCCCGTGCCGCTGCACCTGCGCAACGCCCCCACCGGCCTCATGCGCCAGCAGGGCTACGGCCAGGGCTACGCCTACTACTTCGACGACCCCGCCGGCAGCTTCCGGCAGAACTACCTGCCTGACGGCGTGCACCTCGACCTGTACACCCCCACCGGCGAAGGCTGGGAACAGCGCGTCGCCGAACGCTGGCGCAAACTTCAAGACGCGCATGGAGAGGGAAAGGCACAACCGGAGGGATAGACGCGGGCCTTCAGGGCAGCGCTGTGCCTGGGGCAGTTGCAGACCGGGAGCTAGCAAGCCACTAAAGTGAATCAATTCACCAGATTGGCTGTGCCCGGAGGCTTCCCATGATGATGCGTCTGAAAGCGGTTCCGTTCCCCACCCGTCTTGCCTGGCTGCTGCCCGTCGCCCTCACCCTCCTGGCCGTGCTGTTGATGCCCACCGCGACCTCCGACGCCGAACGCCGGCTGCTGATCTCCGCTGTCCTGTTCGACGCGACCGTCAGCACTGCGTTCCTGTACTGGTTCACCACCCCACGCCCGGACCGCCGGCTCCACGCCACGCTGGGCATCCTGCTACGCGGGGTGCTGATCGTCGCCCTCGCCTTCCCCGCCGTGCGGCAGGTCCTGTGGCTGGAACTCCTGGGCGTCGGGGCCGGCATCTTCACGCTCCTGCGGGGTCTGCGACAGCCCCTGCCCGCCGGGTACGCCGAACTGGACGATCTGGAACGCGCCTATGCCTACTGGGAACGGCTGACCCCCACGCCCCGCCTGGCCCGGATGGTTCTGTCCGACGTCCTACTGTGGCGTGGGCTGTTCCGGCGCCCCGCCCTCCCGGACGGCCGGCATTTCGGCACGCGCCGCGGCAGCACCGCCGGCGCCACCCTGACCCTCCTTACCTTCCTGACCGTCATGGAAAGCCTGCCCGTGCACTTCCTGCTGGTCGAGAGGTTCCACACGGCGGCCCTGTGGCACCTGGGCCTGAACGCCGTCAGCACCGTGTGGCTTTTCGCGTACGCCCGCGCCCTGACCACCCGGCCGGTCACGGTGTCCTACCGCCGCCTGTACCTCCGCACCGGTCTGCACTGGACGGCCAGCACTCCCGTCGCCAACGTGCAGGAAGCTCGGCCCCACGACCCGGCGCAGGACGCCGACGCCCTGAACCTCGCCCGCGACCTGCTCTCCCAATCGGTCCTGAACGTGACCCTGACCTTCGCCCGGCCGGTCACGGTGCACGGCCTGTTCGGGAAGACTCTGGAGACCAGCCGGGTGTGTCTGCACCTGGACGACCCGAAAGCCTTCCTGGCAGCGCTGGGCGGCCATTCGGAACTCAGCGTTTCACGATGAGGGGCAGGCGGTCCTGGAGGCGCAGCATGGGCAGGTCGAAGGCGGCGCGGGCGGCGTCGTTCGGGGCGGTGTTGCCGGCCTTGAGCATGGCGTACTGGTCGCGGGTGATGGGTGGGCTGGGCAGCACCTGCATCAGGGGCACGGCCACGTCCATCAGCGGGAGCGGGACGGGCACGATGGGTTTTTTCTTGCCCAGCGCGGCGAGTTCCAGGTCCAGCAGCTGCCGGAACGTGAATTCTTCCGGGCCGGTCAGGGCGTAGGATTTCCCGCCGGTGTGCGGCCGTTCCAGTGCCTGCGTGAAGGCCGCGGCGACGTCCTCCACGCTGACGGGCCGGAAGGGGAAGGTGCCGTCCCCGATCTGCGGCACGACCGGGGCGGTGCTGACGAGCTGCCGCAGCACCCGCCCGAAGAAATCGTCGCCCACCCCGAAGATCAGGCTGGGGCGGAACACCGTCCAGGGCAGGCCGCTGTGTTCCACGAGGCCCTCGGCCTGGCCCTTGGTGACGCTGTAGCGGCTGCCGGGGATGCCGCCGGCGCCCAGCGCGCTCATGTGGATGAAGGGCGCGCCGCGCGGCGTGGCGTTCAGGACGTTGCGGGTGCCGTCCACGTGCACCCGGGCGAAGGTCTGGTCGCCTTTTTCCTGGATGATGCCGACGAGGTGCACCACGGCGTCCGGCCGGACGTCCCGCAGGGTGCGGCGGGTGGCGTCGGCGTCCGTGACGTCCAGGGGGACGCCGGGCGCGCCGCCCACGCTCTGGCCCCGTCGGGAGGCGGCGACCACGCCGTGCCCGCGCCGCAGCAGTTCGGCCACGATGGCCCGGCCCACGAATCCGCTTGCTCCTGTGACCAGCACCGTCTTCATGCCTGCATCACAGCATGCCCCGGCGCCCCAGACTGTCAGACCGAAAGCGAACGTGAAGCGCGGGTCACTTCAGGCGCTTGTCCTTGGGGTGCACGCCGTACACCGCGCCCCAGGGTTCGTAGACGCTTTTCAGGGTGTCCTTGCTGATCACCTTGCCGCCCTGTTTGATGGTGCGGGTGAGCACGCTGGTCATGCCCTGCATGGGGGTGTCCAGCAGGCGGCGCGCGCCGGGTCGGACGCTCTGGTCGGCGGTGTAGCTGGGTTTCTTAGCCGCCTTGAAGTTCGTGATGACGGGCTTGCTGATGTTCACGGTGCGGCCGGTGTTCGCGCCGAACACGTCGAAGCGCAGGGTCTGCGCCGAGCGGTCCCAGCCGGCCTGGATGAACAGGTGCTTGCCGGTGTCGTTTTTCATGCGCAGGTTCTTCGCGGGGGCGTACACGGTCGCCTCGAAACCCACCGGGTCGTAGTACTTCACGCGGTGGCTGTGCTCGTGGCGTTCCACGATGGGCAGGCCGGCTTTGTACAGCCCGCGGAAGATGGTGGTGCTCACCTGGCAGATGCCGCCGCCGTCCTCTTTTGCCAGGGTGCCGCCGCTGATCACGAAGCCCTTGACGAAGCCGGTGCTGGCGTCGATCTGCCCGATCTCCTCGTTGAAGTCGAAGACGTGCCCAGGCGCGATGAAGAAGTTGTCCAGCTTGCTCGCGCCGACCAGGATGTTCTTCTCGCGGAACGCGGGGCTGCCGGCGTAGCTGCTGCTGCCGGTGGCGACGTGCCACAGCACGCCCCGCTGAGCGAGCAGCTGAACGCTCCGCTGCGGCTTGTTCAGCTTGTACGCGACCTGCGCGGTACCCTTACCACTCTTGATGGCCTTCAGGAGGTTGGCCTTGGTGCCGTCCCGGTCGAAGGTCCAGCCGTTCTGGTCGGTGGCGATCCAGCTGCCCTTCACGTTGCGGAAGGTGGCGGGCAGGGGCTTGCGGGCGTTGACCTGCCGCTCGATCTGGTTCAGCAGCGGCGTGAGGTTACTGGTGACCTTCCCGTACTTCTTCGTGCGGGCGACGTGCTGAGCGGGCACCGTCCAGGTTTTCGTGATGGGGTGCGTGGTGACCTCGCCCTTCTGGATCTTCTGCTCGCTGGCCTTCAGAACCAGCTGGAAGGCCGGGGCGGCCTGCGCGGAGGCCAGCAGGGCCAGCGTCAGGGCGGAAACCAGGGGCGGCAGGAAACGCTTCACGCCCCCAGGCTAGGCACGCGCGTCTGACGCCCGGTGAGGGGGCCCTGATGCTCACTTCAGCGCGGCTTGCGGAAGGGTTGCGCGTTCTTGCGGGGACGTTAATGCTCCAGGGGAGCGGCCAGCCGCGCCGCGCAGCCCGCCCGGACCGTCTCACTGACTGCCTGCGCCTCGGTTTCCAGGGTGCTCAGGGCAGCGTCCCACTCCGTCCGGTCCGGGGCGGGCACGGGCCGCAGGTTGATGCGCACGGTCAGGGCGGCGGCGTCCAGCGCGCCGCGCAGCAGGAACACCCCCGCGCCCACGTCGCTGACCACCTCGGCGTGCACGGCCTCCAGTACGGCCGCGCCTCGCCTCATCGCGTCCAGGCAGGCACGCGCCAGGGCCAGCGGCGTGTCCCGGGCCGCCTGCGCCGCCTCGTCCAGCGCCGCGGCCCGCTTCTCCTCCGGCTGGCGGGTGGCGTCCACGAAGGCCCGGAACACCCGCACGTCCTCGTCCGTGAGCGTCTGCATGCGGGCCTGCACGTCCTCCAGCGCCGCGATTTGCGGGCCGAGGTCAGCGGCGCGGTCCGGGGTTTTCTGCACGGTGATGCGCAGCGCCATCAGGATCAGGCCCGCGCCGAACGCCGCGCCGATCCCGGCGGTGCTTCCGCCGCCCGGCGTGGGCCGCGCCCCCGACGCGGCCCGCAGCACGTCCCCCAGCACGCCCTCCCAGACGGACTTCATGGAATCAGCGCCTCCAGCGCCGCCAGCCGTTCCCGCAGCGTGGCCGGGTCCGGGGCGACCACGTTCACGTGTCCCACCTTCCGCCCGGGCCGGCGCGCCTTGTGGTAGCGGTGCACGCGCGTGCCCGGCAGCGCGTCGATGCCCGCCCAGTCGGGGGTCGCGTCCGGGTCGGCGGCGCCCACGTCGTTCACCATCGCGCAGGGGTGCAGGGGCCGCCAGTCGGCCAGCGGCAGGCCCAGCACCGCCCGCACCTGCGCCTCGAACTGGCTGACCCCGCCGCCGTCCTGCGTGAGGTGCCCGCTGTTGTGCACCCGCGGCGCCACCTCATTGACCACCAGTTCCCCATCCGGCAGCACGAAGAATTCCAGGGTGATCAGGCCCTCCAGCGCCCAGGCGTCCGCCACCGCCCGGGCGAGGTCGCGGGCCCGCGCCTCGGTGCCGTCGGGCACGTTCGCCGGGAACACGCTGGTGCGCAGGATGCCGTTCCGGTGCACGTTCTCCACCAGCGGCCCGAACGCCACCTGCCCGTCCGGGGTGCGGGCCACCGCCAGCGACACCTCCCGATCGAACGGCACCAGGCCCTCCAGCACGCACGGCACGCGGCCCACCCCGTCCCAGGCGGCCTGGAGGGCGTCGTCGCTGGTCACGCGTGCCTGGCCCTTGCCGTCGTACCCCAGTTCACTGGTTTTGAGCAGGCCCTGCCCGCCCACGCGCGCCAGCGCCCCGCTCAGGTCCGCCCCGCTTTCCAGCACCACGAAGGGCGCGGTCTGCACGCCCGCGGCGCGCAGGGCTTCCTTCTCCCGGGCGCGGTGCTTGCTGCGCGCCAGCACGCCCGCCCCCGGCCGGACCGGCACGCGGCCCCGCAGGGCGTCCAGCGCCTCCACCGGCACGTTCTCGAACTCCAGCGTCACCGCGTCGCACGCGGCCAGGGCGTCCAGCCCGGCCGGGTCGGTGTACGGGGCGGGCAGGTGCTTGGCGCACAGCCGCGCCGGGGCCTGCGCGTCCGGTTCCAGCACGGTCACCCGCACGCCCAGCGGCAGGGCGGCCAGGGCCAGCATCTGCGCCAGCTGCCCGCCGCCCAGGATGCCCAGCGTGGGCGCCGTCTCCGCCCGGCCGGTCATTCCGTCCCCGCCTGCGGGTGCCCGTCGAAGTGCGGATCGTCCAGCACCGCCTGCGTCTGCCGCGCCCGGTAGGCGTCCAGGCGCTCCCGCACCGCGCCGTCCGTGGTCGCCAGCATCGCCGCGGCGAACAGCGCGGCGTTCCTCGCGCCGGCCGCCCCGATCGCGAAGGTCGCCACCGGCACCCCGGCCGGCATCTGCACGATGCTGTGCAGGCTGTCCACGCCGCTCAGCGCCCGGGACTGCACCGGCACGCCCAGCACCGGCACCCGCGTGAACGCCGCCAGCATGCCCGGCAGGTGCGCCGCGCCGCCTGCCCCCGCGATGATGCAGCTCAGGTTCAGCCGCTCCGCGCGGGCCGCGTACGTGGGCAGCAGGTGCGGCGTGCGGTGCGCCGACAGGACCCGCACCTCGTACGCCACGCCCAGGTCCGCCAGGACCTCCAGGGCCCCCTGCATCGTCTCGAAATCGCTCCGGGAGCCCATCACCACGCCCACCTGCGGCCCCTGCCCACTCGGCTGACTCATCACGGCCCTCAGTGTACGGGCCGGAATTCTCCCGTCTGCAGGCGCGGGACACACAGGCTCGCGTTCACCTGCGCCGCCAGCGCCACGTCCGCCCCGAAGCCCCGCTGACGCAGTTCCCGCCCGGAACTGCACCCGCCCACCACCTCCGGCAGACGCCCCTGCGCGTCCCGGAAGGCCTCCGCGGCCGCGTGCGCCTCCGGCGACCCCGGGGCGCCCAGCGCCGCGATGACCGCGCCTGCCCCCAGCCAGTCCTCCAGCGCGGGCCGCAGCGTGCCGTCCGGCCAGCGCTCCCCGGCCGGCACGACCAGCACGCGCCCGCCGTGCCCCCACCCATGGTGCCCCCGCAGGTGCGCCGCCACGGCCGCCGCGTTGCGCAGGCACGCCGCGTACACGTGTCCGGGCCGCAGTTCCTCGGCCAGCGCGCACAGCGTCCCCCCGTTCGGGGAGGGGAGCACCAGCCGCTCCCCGGCCTCCAGCGCCAGCAGCGACGCCGGGGACAGGCTGGGCCCGCCCGTGAAGCGCCGGGTGGGGCTCGCCAGCCGCGCGCCCCGCGCCGCCGCGAAGGCCGCCGCCCGCCCGTCCCGCCAGCGGAACGGCAGCACCCCAGCCCCGCGCCCCAGCGCCACGTCCACGCAGGTGCTGAAACTCAGGACGTCCACGATCACCACCGCGTCTGCCTGCGGGCCCAGGTGCCGCACCCCGGCCTCGCCCCACTCGCAGCGCACCGCCCCCTGCGCCTGATCCCAGTACATGCCGCGGATCATGGAGCGCCGCGGCCGCGCACGGCATCCAGCGCATGGCTTACGCTGGGCGGCATGCGCGTTCAGGACATGAACTGGCAGATGGTCGAGGCGTACCTGCAACGCGACGACCGCTGCGTCCTTCCCCTCGGCTGCACCGAACAGCACGCCACCCTCAGCCTCGCCACCGACTCGATCCTCGCCGGGCGCCTGAGCGAGGAGGTCGCCGGGCCGCTGGGCATCCCGGTGTTCCCCACGCTGCCGTACGGCATCACGCCGTCGTTCATGGCGTACCCCGGGACCGTCACCGTGCGCACCGCCACGTACGTCGCGCTGCTCGGCGACGTCCTGAACAGCCTGCACGCCCACGGCTTCCGCCGCATCCTGATCGTGAACGGCCACGGCGGCAATGCCCCCGGACAGGGCTGGCTGGGCGAGTGGCTGGCCGCCCACCCGGGCGCCCGCGTGCAGTGGCACAACTGGTGGAATGCGCCCCGCACCTGGAAGGTCGTGCAGAAGATCGATCCCCTCGCCAGCCACGCGAGCTGGATGGAGAACTTCCCCTGGACGCGTCTGCCCGGCGTCACCCCGCCCGACGAACGCAAGGCCGCCGTGGACCTGACCCGCCTGAAACAGCTGCCGCCCCGTGAGGCCCGCACCCTGCTCGGGGACGGGAACTTCGCCGGACTGCACGTGCGGCCCGACCGGGACATGCACCTGATCTGGCAGGCCGCCCTGGCCGAAACCCGCGACCTGCTCGAACAGGGCTGGGCCCCGTGACCACGCCGCCCACCACCCCGGATTACGACTGGCTGTACGCCCGCACGCGCGCCGGGCGGGACCGCGGCCCCGCCCCCGCCCGCGCCCTGCTGGACCGCCTGGGCGCCCCGGACCGGGGGTTCCGCAGCGTGCGCGTGATCGGCACGAACGGCAAGGGCAGCACCGCCGCCATGCTGGAAGCCGGCCTGATCGCCGCCGGGGTCCGCACCGGAAAGTTCACCAGCCCCCACCTGCACGCCTACGAGGAACGCGTCCGCGTGCAGGGCCGCGAGATCCCGCCGGCGCGCACCGCGCAGTTCATCGCCTGGGCGAAGGCCCACGCTCCGGACGCCGCCTTCTTCGACCTGACCCTCGCGCTGGCCGCGCAGGCGTTCGCGGAGGCCGGCGTGCAGGTCGCCGTGATGGAAGCCGGCGTGGGCGGGGCCAGCGACGCCACCCACGCCCTGCACGCGGTGGCCGCCGTGGCCCTCACGAACGTGCACCTCGACCACACCGCCGCGCTGGGCCCCACCATCCGGGACATCGCCGGCGACAAGGCCGGCGCCGCCCGCCCCGGCGTGCCGCTGCTCACCACCGCGACCGGCGAGGCGCTGGACGTCATCGCCGGGGTCGCCGCTCAGGCCGGCGCACCGCTGTTCACGCCCGGCACGCACCCCGCGCTGTTCCACGTGCCGCACCCGCCCACCCTGGCCGGCGCGCACCAGCTTCAGAACGCCGCGCTGGCCCTCGCCACCCTGCGCACCCTCGGGCATGAGCAGGGGACCGAGGCCGCGCTGGCCGCCACCCACCCCGGCCGGCTGGAACGTTTCACCGTGCAGGGCCGCACGGTCCTGATCGACGGCGGACACAACCCCCACGCCGCCCAGGCGCTCGCCGCCGCGCTGGACCACGTGGACGTGCTGTGCTTCGGGAACCTCGCCCGCAAGGACACCCCCGCCACCCTGGCCCCCCTGCTGCCCCTGACCGCCACCCGGGTGTTCACCGCACCCGGCGACCTTGCCACCCCTCCACAGGACCTCGCCGCGCAGCACGGAGGGCAGGCCGTGCCCGACCCGGCGGCGGCCCTGAACACCGCGCTGACGCTCACCCCACCCGGCGGCACGCTGCTCGTGACCGGCAGCCTGTACCTGGCCGCCGCCGCCCGGCAGTGGGCGCTCGCCCGGCCCGGTTGACAGGCCGGGCCCCCTCCCATATACTCCCTGTCGCTCTGGGTCGTTAGCTCAATTGGCAGAGCAGCTGACTCTTAATCAGCGGGTTGTAGGTTCGATTCCTACACGACCCACCAGAGAAAACCCCCGCCCCGCGCGGGGGTTTATGCATGCGCTGCCCGCCAGGGTGACGGGGTGACTGGCGCCCTGGCCCGCCCGCGGTTTACACTGTGGGGCTGAACGCGCCGGAGTGGCGTGACGCGACGGACGGGAGTCCGGCGGACGGACCGGCAGACACCGGTTCACAGGAGGGCTTCATGGCCGAGAGGGATATCGACAAACTGCTTTCAATGACGGACAGCAAGTACCGCCTGTCCGTGGTGACGGCCAAACGCGCCCTGCAGCTGCGCAGCGGCGCCCCCAGCGTGCTGCCCGTGGAGCAGCGCGTGCGCACCCGCAACCTGGTCACCCAGGCCATGCGGGAACTCGCCACCGGGAAACTCACGGTCGGGACCGGCCTGATGGACGAGCAGCGTTTCCACCAGGATTACGTGCGGCAGCGGCAGGCGCAGCTGCAGGCGCAGCTGAACGCCGAACGCGAACGCGAACGGGACTGAACCGCAGGGTTCAGGGCGGGGCGGCCGGGTGACCGGACCGCCCCGCTTCCCGTGTGCCGGGCCGGGCGTACAGTGGGGCTTCATGTTGACTGCGTTCGCCATCCTGCTGGGCGTCACGGCGCTGCTCGCGTACGTGAACGAGCGCTTCCTGCACTTTCCGACCACCGTGGGGGTCACGCTGGCGGGCGCGCTGGCAAGCATCCTGATGATCGCAGTGGCGGCCCTGGGCTTCCCGGACGCCCGCGACTGGATGAGCGGCGTGCTGCGCACCCTGAACTTCACGGATTTCGTGCTGAACGGCATCCTGAGCGTGCTGCTGTTCGCTGGGGCGCTGGGCCTGGATTCCCGGCAGCTGCTGCGGCAGCGGACCAGCATCCTGACCCTGGCGTTTTTCAGCACGCTGATCAGCACGTTCGTGATCGGGTTCGCGGCGCACTTCGTGTTCGGGCTGGTGGGCCTGGACGTGCCGCTGATGTGGTCGCTGCTGTTCGGCGCGCTGATCAGCCCCACTGACCCGGTCGCGGTGCTGGACCTGCTGCAACGCGCCAAGGTCCCGAAGAAGATCGAGACACTGATCGCCGGGGAGAGCCTGTTCAACGACGGGGTGGGCGTGGTGATCTTCCTGGCGCTGGCCGGCGTCGCCGGACTGGGGCAGCACGGCGCGCAGGAAGCCGTGACCGCCGGGTCCGTGCTGGCCCTGTTCGCGCAGGAGGCGCTGGGCGGGCTGCTGTTCGGCGCGGCGCTGGGCGCCGTGGGCTACGCCATGATCCGCACCATCACCGCCTACGAGGTGGAGATCCTGATTACCCTCGCACTCGTCGTGGCGGGGTACGTCACGGCCGCCGCGCTCGGCCTGAGCGGCCCCCTGGCGATGGTCGTGGCCGGGCTGGTGATGTCCGCCGTGAAGACCGCGACCTTCACCGAGGCGACCTTCCACCACGTGGAGGTCTTCTGGGAGACGCTGGACAAGGTCCTGAACATCCTGCTGTTCACGTTCATCGGCCTGGACGTGCTGCTCACCGAAACGACCCTGGCGCAGATCACCGCCAGCGTCCTGCTGATCGGCGTGGCCCTCGCCGCCCGCTGGATCAGCGTGGCCCTGCCGTTCGGGTTCCTGCGCCGCCGCGAGGGGTACAGCGAGTACACCGTGCGCCTGCTCACCTGGGGCGGGTTGCGGGGCGGCATCGCCATCAGCCTCGCGCTGGGCCTGCCGGAGACGCCCTACCGCACGCACGTGGTCACGGTCACGTACGCCATCGTGCTGTTCACCATCGCCGTGCAGGGCCTGACCATCATGCCCCTGGTGCACCGCGCCGCCGCCGCCACCCGCCAGCTGGACGGCGACGCCTGAACGGCCATTCAGACCGCAGAAACCCGCCCCGGCATCTGACCGGGGCGGGCTCCTTTTTTTTGTCCGGGCTTACTTCTCGACGAGGTAAGCGGACTCGATCACGTCGGGCGTGCCGGGCATGCCGGGCTGGATGCGGGTCAGGCGGTCCAGCACGTCCAGGCCCTCCACCACGCGGCCGAACACGGTGTGGCGGCCGTCCAGGTGCGGGGTGGGCACGAAGGTGATGAAGAACTGCGAGCCGTTCGTGCCGGGGCCGGCGTTCGCCATGCTCAGCACGCCCTTGCGGTCATGCTTGTGGGGGTTGCCGGCGAACTCGTCCCCGAACTTGTAGCCGGGGCCGCCCATGCCGGTGCCGGTCGGGTCGCCCGTCTGCGCCATGAACCCGTCGATCACGCGGTGGAACTTGATACCGTCGTAGTAGTGGTGACGCAGCAGGTACGCGAAGCTGTTCACCGTCTCGGGTGCCTCGTCGGGGAACAGTTCCACCACGATGCGGCCCTTGCTGGTCTCCAGCACGGCGCGGTACTGCTTGCCCGGCTCGATCGCCTCGCCCAGTTCCGGGGCGGCGCTGAAGCTGGTCTTGCGCTCGTCACTCAGGTACGGCGTGGCCTGGAACCCGTCAGTGGTGTAATCGCTCATGAAGGGCATTGTACGTGACGGCTCAGATGACCCACTCGCCGCCGCGCATCAGCGGCTCCCGCTCGCCGCTGGCGGTCACGCCGTCCACGTCCGTGCCGGGCGTGCCGATCATCCAGTCCACGTGAATCAGGCTGTCGTTCCCGCCGGCCGCCTTCAGGGCCTCGGCGTTCTCGCCGTGCTGCACGTTCGTGCTGTAGCAGCGGCCCAGCGCGATGTGCGACGCGGCGTTCTCGTCGAACAGCGTGTTCTTGAACAGCGTCCCGGTCAGCGCGACCGGCGCGGACGCCTTGACCAGCGCGATTTCCCCCAGGTGCGCGGCGCCCTCGTCGGTGTCCAGCAGTTTCTTCAGGGTGTCCTCACCCTGCGAGGCGCTGACCTCCACCGCGCGGCCCTGCTCGAAGCGCATGCGGATGCCCTCGACCAGCTGCCCGCGCACGCTCAGCGGCTTGCTCGCCACCGCCACGCCCTCCACCCGGTCCCGGTGCGGCATGGTGAACACCTCGTCGGTCGGCAGGTTCGGCACCGCGCGAATGCCGTTCCGGGCCGTTTCCGCGCCGCCCTGCCAGATGTGGTTCTCCGCCAGGCCCACCGTCAGGTCCGTGCCCAGGTCGGACTTCAGGTGAATGGCGGCGTACTGCTTGCCGTTCAGGTAGTCCGTCAGGCGCTCCAGTTCCGCCAGGTGCGTGTCCCAGGCCGCCACCGGGTCCGGCTGGTCCGCGCGGGTCACCTGGAAGATGTCCTCCCACAGTTTCGCCACGCCATCCTGCTCGCTCAGGTCCGGGTACGCCGCGCGCGCCCAGGCGGGGGTCGCCATGGCCGCCACCGTCCAGTTCACGTGCATGCCGCTGATCGCCTCCATCACGTGCCGGGACGCCTGCGCCATCAGCTTGCTGCGCGTCGCCACCCGCTCGGGGTTCACGCCCGCCAGCAGGCTCGGGTCGTCCCCCGTGATCGAGATGAACGCGTAACCTTCCTCGGTCATCTTCTCGCGTTCCAGCGTCACCCACGCCGGCACGTGCGACACGGCCTCGTCCGTGCCCTCCTCGAACAGCGCCAGCGCCTGATGCTGGTCCCCGTAGCGCAGCTGCACGTCCGCCGCGCCCGCCCGGTACGCGGCCCGCGCCACCAGCCGCATCAGCGGCGCCGCCTCCACCGGGCCCTGCACCGCCACCTTCCCGCCCTGGGGCAGGTTCACGCCCGTGCGCACCAGCAGTTCCGCGTAGCCTGCGAGCTTCTTCTCGAATTCCGTCGAAGTCATGCGGCGAGTCTACGACGCCCTGCCGGAGCTCTCCGATGCGCCACATGGCCGATTCCTTCCGGCGGGACACTCCGTACACTTCTGCTGACCTGTCGCCGCTGCTGAGACAGGCCGACACGGCACGCTCCGCCCCGGGGCACGTGCCCGGCCACCCGTGTTCTCGCACTGCACAAGGAACAATCATGTCCCACCCCTTCCGCCGCGTGAGCGCTACGCAGCTCACCCTGCCGCACGCCCTCGACTGTCCCATCACGCTGTTCGCCACCCCGGACGTGCCCTTGCAGCGCGCCGCCGCCCAGGAGCTGACCACGTTCCTGGACAGGCTGACCCACCTGCCGACCCTTCACGGGCGCACTCCACCCGCCCGCCTGCACCGCGTCGCGCTGACCCCCGATTTTCACAAGGGCGCCGGCATTCCGGTCGGCACCGTCCTGCACACCGAAGGGGTCCTGTTCCCTGAGGCCATCGGCAACGACGTTGCCTGCGGCATGGGCCTGCACACCACCACCCTCACCCGCGATGATCTCGAACCCCATCTGGACGCTCTGGAAGACACGCTCCGGCGCGTGTTCTTCCAGGGGCAGCGGCGCCTGAGCACCACCGGCAAACAGCGCGAGGCCGTGCTGCGCTCCGGCATCGGGGCTCTGGTGGACACTCCCCTGCACCCCGGCCAGTCGGGCCTGTGGAGCCGGGTGCGCGACAGCCTGCCCGCGGACGCCCGGCAGCGCCTGCACGCCGGTGGGCAGCTTCCCGTTCTGTCCGTGCCTGCCCACCTGGACTGGCTGCGCGAACCGCACCACCTGACTCATGACGCGCAGCTCGGCTCGGTGGGCGGCGGCAATCACTTCGTGGAGATTCAGTACGTGCATCGGCTGCTGGACAGGAGTACCGCCCACCACTGGCACCTCAAGGCCGGGCAGGTGGTCGTGATGGTGCACAGCGGCTCACTCGGCTTCGGGCACCTGGCTGCGCAGCAGGCCCGAACCGTCGCCCAGGCCGCACTCCCCGAGGAACCTGTGTGGGCGGCCCTGCCGGTGCGCGACGGAGGGCCTGCCCACCAGCCGGTCATGGACGCCCTGAACGCCGCCGCCAACTTCGCGGCCGTCAACCGCCTGTGCCTCGCCGGCATGGCAGCCCAGGCGCTGAGTGAACACCTGCCCGGCACCAGCACCAGCCTGCTGTACGACGCCCCGCACAACTTCATCTGGCCGGACCCTGCGGGCGGCTGGCTGCACCGCAAGGGGGCCACCCCTGCCCGCGGCTTTGCCGGCATGCAGGGCACCCCCTTCGCTTTCACGGGGGAGCCCGTGATCGTGCCCGGGTCCATGGGGGGCAGCAGCTTCCTGCTGGCCGGACGCGGTTTGCCGGAAGCGCTGAGCAGCGCCAGCCACGGCGCCGGGCGCCTGCGGTCCCGGGGGGAGGCGATGCGCGGCCATGACGATGAGTTCCACGCGTTCCTGCGTGACTTCCGGGTCGTCACGCCCCTGGACTGGCGGCGGGCCCGTCCGGACATCCAGGCGCAGAAACTCCGGGAACTGAAGCAGGAGGCGCCCTTCGCCTACAAGGGCATCGGCCCCGTCATCCGCACGCTGGCCGAGAGCGGCATGGCGGCGCCCGTGGCGGAACTGCGGCCCCTGATCACCGTGAAAGGCTGACCATCCCGCGGCTTCCTACCAGCCTTCGATCTGCCGGGCGGCCTCGAAGGCGGCGACGCCCGCGGCCACGGCGAGGTTCAGGCTGCGTCCGCCGCCCGGCTGCGGGAGCTTGAGTTTCGGCAGGGCGTCGCGCAGCCAGGCGGGCAGGCCGCGGGATTCCGGGCCGAACAGCAGGTAGTCGCCGCGCTGGAACCCGGCGCGGGTGTGCAGCTGCGTGGCGTGCGTGCTGAACGCGAACACCCGGGCCGATTCGGGCAGCGCCGCCTGGAAGGCGGTCCAGCTGGCGTGCTCGTGCAGCGGCACGCCCTGGAGGTAGTCCATGACCGCGCGGCGGAACTCGCGGTCGTGCAGGTGGAAGCCGAACGGGCGGATCAGGTGCAGTTCGGCGCCCAGCACCGAGCAGGTGCGCGCCACGTTCCCGACGTTCCCGGCTTTCTCGGGTTCGAACAGCACGACGTGCACCAGCGGAGTGGGCAGCAGGGGAGAGGGGGCTTCAGCCATCGCGGCCCAGCAGGGCGGTCACGCGGACCTGCACGTGGTCCGGCGCGAGGCCCTCGGACGTCTTGAAGCTCACGCCCACCTCGGACTCCGGCAGGGCCAGCAGCGTGGCCACGCTGCGGGCGATCTTGGCGCGCAGCGGCCCCAGCTTCGGGCGGTCCAGCGTGACGACCAGCGCCACGTTCACCGGCTCGTACCCGCGTTCCCGGATCAGGTCCAGCACGCGGCGCAGGATGTCCCGCGAGTCCAGGCCCGCCCACTGCGGGTCGGTGTCCGGGAAGTACTGCCCGATGTCGCCCAGCGCCAGCCCGGACAGCAGCGCGTCCGCGACCGCGTGCAGCACGGCGTCCCCGTCACTGTGGGCCACGGCGCCCCGCTCGGCGTGCGGCACGGGCACGCCCCCCAGGATGAGTGGGCGGCCGGGCGCGAGGCGGTGGGCGTCCTCGCCATACCCGATGCGGAGCGGCAACGAAGAGAGCATGCGCCGAGTCTAAACGTCGCCCCCGGCGAACCCCAGGTCCTCGAGGACCGCCGCGCCGCGCGTGGCGTCCGTCAGGGCCTGCGTGAACGCCGCGGCGTCCTCCGGGAAGAGATGGACGGGCAGGGTCATGCCGCCCGCCGTGTACGTCTCCTCGCCGCGCACGGTGTCCAGGGTGCCGAGCTGGTGGTACAGCGTGCTCAGATGCTCGAAGCCCACGGAGACCCGCACGGTCACGCGCGGGCGCACCTGCACCTGCGGGGCGGTGCGCAGGCACTCGGCGGCCGTGCCGCCGTACGCCCGGACCAGCCCGCCCGTGCCGAGCTTCACGCCGCCGTAGTACCGCACCACGACCACCATCACGTGATCCACGCCCTGGCCCTCGATGGCCCGCAGGATCGGGGCGCCGGCCGTGCCGCCCGGTTCGCCGTCGTCCCCGAAGCGGTAGACGGCGCCGATCCGGTACGCCCAGCAGTGGTGCGTGGCGTCCGGGTACCGCGCGCGCAGCGCCGCCAGCTGCGCCAGCGCGGCCTCCGGCGTGTCGGCGCGCTCCGCGAAGGCCAGGAACTCGCTGTTCTCGATCAGGGCGTCGTGCCGGTGCGGCCGCTCAAGCGTGGTGAAGGGCGCGGGCAGTTCCGTCAAAGCAGGCCCCGCTCCACCAGCACCCGCCGGGCGTGAAACAGCGCCAGGCTGCTCGACGCGTCGTGAATCTCCCCGGCGTCCAGCTTCCGGTACGCCTCCGCCAGCGGCACCACGGTCCGCTCGATCACCTCGGTGTCCTCCAGGTGCAGTTCCCCCAGCGTCACGCCCAGCGCCAGGAACGCGTAGAACACCACCCCGCTGATGCTCGGCTGCGGGTAGAACCCGGGCAGCGCCACCCACTCCGCCGCCACGCCGCCCACCTCCTCCCGCAGTTCCCGCGCGGCCGCCGTGAGCAGGTCCTCGCCGCGCTCCACGCCGCCCGCCACCACCTCCGTCACGGTGGAGCGCAGCGGGTAGCGGTACTGCCGGATCAGGGCCACCTGCCCGTCCGCGGTAACCGGCAGCACGAACACCGCCCGCGGCCCGCGGCTGCGGTACTGGTACGCGAACTCCACCCCGCTCGGCAGCCGCACCCGGTCCTCGCGGATGGGCCGCACGCCGTCCACCAGCAGCCGGGACGACAGCGTCTCCCAGGGCTGCTCGTCGTCCTCGGTCAGGTGCGGCCAGTTCGGGTGCTCGGTCATGCGGGCAGGCTAGCGCGCCGGACTCCCGGCCCTTACCGCGCGAGGCTCGCGGCGTCCAGCGTGGCGTTCACGCGCCCGCCCGCCGCGGCCGTGACGACCAGGGCGTCCGGCGTCACCTGGAAACCCGTGAGTTTCAGCGTCCCGACCGTGCCTGAGAGCCGCACGCCCGGGACGGGCGTGAACGGCAGCCGCGCCTGCACCTGCCCCCGCGCCCGGTCCAGGTGCGGCGTCAGGTCGAACCGCGCCGCGCCCTGCACGAACGCCTGCGCCCGCGCGTCCGCCAGCCAGCCGATCACCCGCCCGGACAGGCCCTCCCGGCGCGTGCGGACCGTCACGCCCTTCAGCGTCAGCACCCGGCCCGCGGCGTCCAGCACGGGCGTGCCCGTCACGTCCACCGTGGCCGGCACCCGCAGGCCCAGCGGCCCCTCGATCCGCAACTGCACCACCGCGTGCAGCGCCGCGCCCTGCGGCCTGACGGTCACGCCCGTCACGCGCAGCTTCGGGCTGGTGGGCACGGAGAGCGGGAACACCTGGGCCGCGGCGTACCGCGTGGCCGCGGCCGACAGGTCCGTGTATGGCAGCCGCACCGGCACGCTCAGGTCCACGCCGTCTGCCACCCCGGCCGCCACGTTCAGCGCCGGGAGCGGCCGGACTGGCGCGGCCGGCGCGCGGCCCAGCCCGGCCTTCAGGTCGAAGGCCGCGCCCACCGTCAGCTTCAGGGCGTCCTGTGTAAACCGGAACGGCGTCACGCTCAGCGCCTTCGGCAGTACCAGCGCGTACCCCGGCTCGGGCGTGGGCAGGCTCCACGGCTGCTGCGCCCGCCCCCACAGTGCCCCCGCCCGCGCTCGTAGGTCCGCGCCCTCCCGCACCGCCCGCTCCACGTCCGCCGCCACCTTGTCCAGCTGAGCGCGGACCTGCGCGTCCACCAGCGACTGCACGCTGATCTTCAGGCCCCCGCCCAGATCCACGCTCAGCGGGTCCGTCCAGGCGTAATCGCCGCGCACCTTCACGCCCGCCTCCCAGTCCGGCCGCACGAACGGCGTGACCGTCAGGCTGACCGTGGCCTGCCCGCCGAAATCGGTCGCCATGACGCTCCCCAGGCCCCCCGGCGACGCCCTGAACGCCGCGCGGATCGGCACGCTCACCACCAGCCCCGCCCCGTCCGCCGAGGGCCGCACGCTCACGTGCCCGGCCCGCGTCACCGTGCCCGCCAGCTTCACGCTGACCAGCCCGCCCAGGAAGGAGCGCGTCTCGTCCAGCCGCGCGAACTCCGCCGGCACCCGCGCGTTCGCAGCGCCTTGCACGCCGGCCAGAGGCACCGTGACCGGCACGGACAGGGACGACACGGCCTCGGCGGCACCCAGGGACATGGCAGCAGTAAAAAACACGGCAGGCAGCAGGCGGCGCATACGTGCAGGAAGCGTAAAGCCGCCAGATGAGCCCCGGGCCAGCCACGCCGCCCAGGTGAGCCGCCCGGCGGCCCGGCCCTGCCATACACTCCGCGTACCGCTCAGCCCACCGCCCCCGCCCGAGGAGCCCTGCCATGTCCCACTCCACGCACCTGCCCACCCTGCGGCCCGGTCCGGCCAGCCTGCCGCAGCCGTACGCCGTCTCCGACGTGCTGCCCCTGATCGGCCAGAGCGTCTGGGACGGCTTCACCCGTGCCCTGCGGCTGGCCCCCTGGCCCAGCGCCGCGTGCGCCCTGCTGTACACCGATTTCCGCTGGGGCCTGGCCGACGGGTTCGGCCGGGCGGGGCTGGGCTACCTGATCGCGTTCTGGTTCGAGGTCGGCAACCAGAAGGTGGTGGAGGTGGAACGCACCGAGCACACCCGCTGGCTGTGCCCGGAAATCGACGCCGACGACGTCCGGTGGTGGCGGGCCGGGTCGCTGCTGACCGCCAGCGCCACCGGCTTTTACCTGTACGCCCTCATCCGGCAGCTGCTGAACACCCTGTGAGCCCCGCTCACCCGGGCACGGTGCACGCCCTGCACGGCTTTCTCGGCAGCGGCAAGACCACGCTGGCGCGGCAGCTGGAAGCGGAGTGCGGCGCCCTGCGGTTCACGCCGGACGAGTGGACGCACGCGCTGCTGGGTGCGAGTCCGCCCGAGGCGCTGTACCGCCCGGCCCTCCAGGCGCTGCTCTCGCTGTTCGAGGTGCAGTGGACGCGGGCGGCGGAACAGGGTGTGGACGTGATTCTCGATTACGGTTTCTGGCGCCGCGCCGACCGGGACGCCCTGCGGGCCCGGTGTGCCCAGCACGGCCTCCCGCTGCGGCTGTACGACCTGAGCGCCCCGCCCGACGTGCTGTGGGCGCGGGTCAGCGACCGCAACGCGCGGGTTCAGGCGGGCCGGGCGCCCGAGAGCGTGTGGATTCACGAGCACGACTTTCACCGCTTCCACGCGCTGTTCGAGCCGCTGGGCGAGGACGAACCCCACGTCTCTCCCGCCCGCGCCGTACGCTGAGCCTCATGTGGGTGCAACGCGACCTGACCCTGAAGCCCCAGCCGCGCGGCTTTCACCTGATCACCCGGGAGATCGTGGGGGCCCTGCCGGAACTCGGGCAGGTGCGCGCCGGGCTGCTGCACGTGTTCATCCGGCACACCAGCGCCAGCCTGACCGTCAACGAGAACGCCAGCCCGGACGTCCGCCGCGACTTCGAGCGGTACTTCAACGCCCACGTCCCCGAGGGCTGGCGCGAGTGGGAACACACCCTGGAAGGCCCGGACGACATGCCCGCGCACATCAAGGCCAGCCTGCTGGGCCCCAGCCTGACCCTGCCCGTGCAATCCGGCCGGCCCGCGCTGGGCACCTGGCAGGGCGTGTACCTGTGCGAGCACCGCGACCACAGCGGGCCCCGCACCCTGCTGCTCACCCTGCACGGCGAGTAACGGGCTGTTTCCTGGGCCGAGTTCAGGCAGGGCCGCCGGGTAAACAACCCGTCCCGCCTTGCCCGCCCGATCCCGTAGAGTGAGGCACGGTGCTGCGCGCCGTGCTTTTTTTTGCCGGAGCTGAGGTTCCGGGCAACAGCAAGCAAGTCCTGGCGCGTGGCTGGAGGCTGAAATGCCCGGTATTGCCATTGTGGGCGCCCAGTGGGGCGATGAAGGGAAAGGGAAGATCACGGACTTCCTGGCTCCCGAAGCGGAATTCGTGGTGCGGTACCAGGGCGGCGCGAACGCCGGCCATACCGTGAACGCGAAGGGGCAGACGTTCAAGCTGAACCTGCTGCCCAGCGGCGTGCTGCACGACGGCACGGTCAGCGTGCTCGGCGACGGCATGGTCATCGACGCGGACAAGTTCCTCGAGGAACGCCGGAACCTGATCGCGGGCGGCCTGAACCCGGACCTGCGGATCAGTGACCGGGCGCACCTGGTGCTGCCGCACCACAAGTACGTGGACGGCCGCAAGGACTTCGTGGGCACCACCGGGCGCGGCATCGGCCCGGCGTACGCCGACAAGGCCCGCCGGGTCGGCATCCGTTTCGGTGACCTCGCCGACGACGGGGTGCTGCGCGAGCGGCTGGAGCGGCTGCTGGAAGCCAAACCGAACAGCACCCGCGACGCCGGCTGGACCAGCGTGGACGTGGCCCTGGAGGCCCTGGCGCCCACCCGCGAGGCCCTGCTGCCCTTCGTGCAGGACACCGGCGCGCAGCTGCGCCAGGCGATCAGGGACGGCCGGAACGTGCTGTTCGAGGGCGCGCAGGCCACGCTGCTGGACCTGAACTACGGCACGTACCCCTTCGTGACCAGCAGTCACCCCACCGTGGGCGGCATCCTGGTGGGTGCGGGCGTGAACCACAAGGCCGTGCAGAAGGTGTACGGCGTGGCGAAGGCCTTCAACACCCGCGTCGGGCACGGGCCGTTCGTGACCGAGGTGCACGACGAGGCCGGCATCCTGCGCCTGCGCGGCGACGGGTCCAAACCCTGGGACGAGTACGGCACCACCACCGGCCGCGCCCGCCGGGTGGGCTGGCTGGACCTGGAACTGCTGAAGTACGCCGTGGACGTCAACGGCCTGGACGGGCTGGTCATCAACAAGATGGACATCCTGAGCGGCATGGACGAGGTGCCGGTGTGCGTCGCGTACGACGGTGACCAGCCGGTGTACCGCCGGATGAAGGGCTGGGCCACCACGGACGGCGCCCAGAGCCGCGAGACGCTGCCGAAAGAAGCGCAGGCGTACCTGGACCTGATCGAGGAGACCGTGAACTGCCCGGTCGTGATCTTCTCCTGCGGCCCGGAGCGCGAGAAGACGTACGGCGCGGTTCACTGGGGCTGAAGCCAACCAACAGGGGAGGCCCGCCGGGAACCTGGCGGGCCTCCTTGGTTGCCCCTCAGATCATGGAGCGGCTGCTGGTCACGCTGCGCTCGTCCCAGCCGAGGAACCCGGTGGGCGGCCACGGCACCTCCTGCAACGGCGCACTCGCCAGGGCGCGGCCCAGGTACAGGTGCGCCTCGTCCAGGGTGGCCTGTGCCGCCTCCAGGCGCCGGCCCGGTGTCAGGCCGAACAGCGGCCGGCGGGCGGTGGCGACGGCGGCGCGCTCGTCCACGGCGCCGGCCACCATCAGGGTCGCCTCGCGGATGGCGTCGAGCTGCTCGGCCTTCACGCTGTACCCGCGGCCCTCCCAGTTGCGCAGGGCGTCGGCGGCGGCGCCGAGTTCGTGACCCAGGCGCCCGCGCAGGTACGCCATGTGCGACACGTCGCTGTCCAGGCCCAGCACCGTGCCGGGCGTCAGGAGCAGGCGGCCGCAGTACAGGGCGGGCGTCAGGGGGGCGCCCAGCAGCACGACCTGGCAGCGGCGGGCGCGCCGGGCGTGCGGTTCGATCAGGCTCAGGCGGGCCGCGAGCCGGTAGGCTTCGTCAGGCGTGCCGGCAAGGTCAAACAGCGTGAGTGGGGCCTCCTGACTCCTCATCCCGCTATCCTGCCACACCTGATTGGGGGTGAGGTCCCCTGTGCAGGCGGGCCGGCCCGCCCTTCAAGTCCGCGCGCTGAACCTGGCGTACACTCGGCGCACCTGATTGCCCTGCCGTTCTTTCCTGCAAGGAGTTTCCCGACTTGACCCCCCCTGATCCGCCCGCCCCTGACCGCCCCCGCCCGCCCCTCTCCCCGGAGGCGCTGGAGGTGCCCGGCCTGAACCCCCTGACCCGCGAGTGGCTGGCCGCCATCGGCGAGGACCCGAACCGCGAGGGGCTGCAGCGCACCCCGCACCGCGTGGCGAAGGCCTGGCAGTTCATGACCGCCGGGTACGGGCAGGACGTGCGCGAGGTCGTGGGAGACGGCGTGTTCGCGGCCGAGGGCAGCGAGATGGTGATCGTGAAGGATATCGAGTTCTACAGCATGTGCGAGCACCACATGCTGCCCTTCTACGGCCGGGCGCACGTGGCGTACATCCCGGACCGCAAGATTCTGGGCCTGAGCAAGTTCGCGCGGATCGTGGACCTGTACTCCCGGCGGCTGCAGGTGCAGGAGCGCATCACCACGCAGGTGGCCGACGCCGTGCAGGACCTGCTCGAGCCGAAGGGCGTGGCGGTGTTTATGGAAGGCGTGCACCTGTGCATGGCGATGCGCGGCGTGCAGAAGCAGAACAGCAGCACCACCACCAGCGCCATGCGGGGCCTGTTCCGCAGCGACCCGCGCACCCGGGCGGAATTCATGAGTGCGGTGCAGGGCACGTTGCGGGGTCGGTAGACCAGGGCACAGGCGAAGGCGGGCGGGGTGACCATACCTCCGCCCGCCTTCTGCGCGCCCGGTTACTGCGGCAGGGTCAGGCGCAGCGCGGCGGCGTGCAGCATCCGCACGCCCGTTTCCAGGCTGGCCTCGTCGATGGTGAAGCGCGGGTGGTGGTGCGGCCAGTGGCTGTCGGCAGCCTCGCTGGCGGCACCCACGTTGAAGTACGCGCCGGGGGCCTTCTGCAGGTAGGCGCTGAAATCCTCGCCGCCCATCCACTGCGGCGCTTCCATGACCTGCCCGGGCCCGAACTCGGCCTCGGCGATCTCGCGCAGCTGCGCGGCGACCCAGTCGGTGTTCACGACCGGGCGGTAGCCGAACTCGTAGTTCAGCTCGTATTCGGCGCCGTGCGCCTCGCACACGCCCTTCACGATCCGCTCGATCAGCTGCGGGGCGCGCTGCCGCAGCTCCGGGTCGAAGGTCCGGACGGTGCCGAGCATCTCGGCGGTGTCGGGGATGACGTTGTGGGTGGTGCCGGCGTGGAAGGACGTGATGCTGACCACCAGGGCGTCCAGCGCGGAGGTGTTGCGGCTCACGACGTGCTGGAGGTTCGTGACGACCTGCGCGCCCACGGCGATGGGGTCCACCGTCTGTTCCGGCTGCGCGCCGTGCCCGCCCTTGCCCTTGATCTTCAGTTCGATCATGTCGGGGGAGGCCATGAACGCCCCGGCGCGGATGGCGACCTGACCGGCGGGCAGGCTGCTGCTCAGGTGCAGGCCGGTGACGACGTCCACGCCCTGCATCAGGTCGGTGGTGGTGACGAGTTCTTCGGCGCCGCCGGGGCCGATCTCCTCGGCGTGCTGGAAGATCATGCGGATCTCGCCGGGCACGTCCTGGGGGTGCTCGCTGAGGAGTTTCGCCACGCCCAGCAGGATGGCGGTGTGGCCGTCGTGGCCGCAGGCGTGCATCACGCCGGGGGTCCGGGAGGCGAACTCGAAGGTGTTTTCCTCGGTGATGGGCAGCGCGTCGATGTCGGCGCGCAGCAGCGCGGTGCGGCCGGGCTGGCCGCCTTTCAGGACGGCGAGGACGCTGGTGGCGGTGGGGCGGGTCACGGTCAGGCCCGGCATCTGGCGCAGCTGGGCCTCGATGTACTGCGCGGTTTCATGTTCGTGGAAGCCCACCTCGGGGTGCATGTGCAGGTGCCGCCGCCAGGCGACCAGCTGCTCCCGGAGGGCCGTCACGCGGTCCTGGGTTGCGGTCATGCGTTCAAAGTAGCAGGCGGCGGGGTGAGGTCGGCGGTCCGGCATCCGGGGTCGGCGGTGTCTGTCTTGACGATAGTCGTGATAACGAATAATATGGCGGAGCCACCTCCCGCCCCTGGGACGCGGCGAAGGAGCCCCATGTCTGACGCCCCCACCGCCGACCCCCGACTCGCGCACCGCGCGTACCTGCTGCTGCAGCAGCTCGCCGTGCGCCAGCGCGACGAGACCGAGCAGCTGCTGCGCAGCGAGCAGCTGACCCTCACCCAGCTGAACATCCTGCGCATCCTGCGGGGCGCCGGCACCCAGGGCCTCACCTGCGGCGAGATCGGCGCCCGGCTGATCAACCGCGACCCGGACGTGACCCGGCTGCTGGACCGCCTGGAAAAGCAGGGCCTGGTGGAACGCCGCCGCAGCGCCCAGGACCGCCGCATCGTCCTGAGCGAACTCTCCGACGCGGGCCGGGAAGCGGTCGAGCGTCTGGACGCCCCGCTGGCGGCCCTGCACTCCCAGCAGTTCGCCCACCTGCCCGAAGAGCGCCTTCAGGGTCTGGTCGAGCACCTGCGCGAGGCGCTGGGGGAGAGCGCGGTGACGGGAGGCCGCTGATCCCCCTTCCTTCGAGATCAAATATCTGTTGTAACGCCTTCTGTTTCCTCATCCTTATAACCCCCTGCCCTGGAGGATTCCCATGACGACCCGGACCACGCCCGTCCCGCCCGTTTCCACGCTCCGTTCCCGCTTTGGCACCGACGCCCAGCGCCTCGACCTGGCCCTCGCCCTGCTGCGCGGCGTGGTGGGCCTCGTGTTCCTCGCCCACGGCCTGCAGAAGCTGCTGGTGTTCAGCCTCGGCGGCACCGCCGACGCCTTCGCGCAGATGGGCGTGCCCCTGCCGCCCCTCACCGCGCCGCTGGTGGCGTTCGTGGAACTGATCGGCGGCGCCGCCCTGATCAGTGGTTTCCTCACCCGCCTCTTCGCGGGCCTGCTCGCGGTGGACATGCTCGGCGCCACCCTGCTCGTGCACCTCAAGGCCGGGTTCTTCATGCCGAACGGCGTGGAATTCACCCTGACCCTTCTGGGCGTCTGCCTCGCCCTGGTACTGCTGGGCGGCGGCCGCTACGCCGGGGACGTGCTGCTGCGCCGCGACTGACCCGCTTCAGCACGGGGGCCTGGGGGCGCGTGAACGGCCTTCAGCCCCCGTTCAGCAACCCCACCCCCGCGGGGCGCGTAATGGAGGGCATGAGAATTCCCTTCACCCGCGCCGCCCGGGGCGGCAAGCTCGGCAAACTGCTCTTCTACGCGCCTATCGCCATCGAGGTGCTCACGCTGTTACGCGGCGCCCAGAAGAAAAAAGGCAAGTACGCCAGGGCCCGCAGGCGCGACCGCGCCGTGGATTTCATGCTCGGACAGGCCCAGAAGCGCCTGAAAACGCCGCCCACCCGGAAACGCGGCTGGTTCTGACCCGCCTGCTCCCAAGGGACCCCTGTGCGGGTCCTATTTTCATGGACATTTACCTTATGGTCCGGCTCGCTTGAGATGGCACGCCAGCCCGCAATCGCGTGCCACACGTCCCCCTACAGTCGCCGGCATGGACCTCCGCGCTGGCCGCGCCTACTGGCCCACCACCAACGGGCTGATGCACTCCTACCCTCCCCTCACGGCCCCCGAGCGGGCGGACGTGCTGGTCATCGGCGCGGGCATCACCGGCGCGCTGCTCGCCGACGCCCTCACGGACGCCGGCCTGGACACCGTCCTCCTGGACCGCCGTGACGCCGCTGCCGGCAGCACCAGCGCCAGCACCGCCCTGCTGCAGTACGAGATCGACACTAACCTCGTGGACCTGATTCCCATGATCGGTCAGCGGGACGCCGAGTGCGCCTACCACCTGTGCCGGGGCGCCATCGACCGCGTGCGGGATCTCGTGCAGGACCTCCCGGACGACTGCGGCTTCCGCGCGAACGGCAGCCTGTACTACGCCAGCAGCAAGAAAGACGCCCGCATGCTGGACCGCGAATATGCGGCCCGCACCGCCGCCGGCCTGAGCGTCGAGCACCTGGACGCCGCGTCCGTGCAGGCCCGCTTCGGCATCGAGGCGCCCGGAGCGCTGTTCAGCCCGGACGGCGCCGAGGTGGACCCCTACCGCCTCGCGCAGCACCTCCTGCACCGCGCGCAGGCCCGCGGGGCGCGCGTCTACGACCGCACCGAGGTCACCCGCCTTGACTCCGTCCGCGGCGGCTTCACCGCGCACACCAACCGCGACGCCGCCGTCCGCGCGAAATGGGTGATCGTCGCCGCCGGGTACGAGGCCGAGAAGTTCCTGGGCCGCCGCCTCGCCCAGCTGAAGAACAGCTACGCCCTGGTCACCGAGCCGCTGGCGCCCGTGCCCTGGCCGGAAGCGTGCCTGATCTGGGAAACCGCCCGCCCCTACCTGTACGCCCGCACCACCGACGACGGCCGCATCATCGTGGGCGGGGAGGACGACGACCATCACAGCCCCGAGCGCCGCGAACGCATGCTGACCCGCAAGACCCGCCGCCTGGAACACAAGATCGAACAGCTGCTGGGCCTGGACGTCGAGGTCGCCTACTCCTGGGCCGGCACCTTCGGGGAGACGAAGGACGGCCTGGCGTTCATCGGCCCCCAGGAGAAGGGTTCCCGGCTGCTGTTCGCCCTGGGGTACGGCGGAAACGGCATCACCTACAGCGTCCAGGCCGCCCGCATGCTCACCGGGCACATTCTCGGCCGCCCCGACCCGGACATGCACATCTTCCGCCTGGACCGCTGAGCACGGCCCGCGGCGCCGCGACCTCCTGTCAGGCCGGAACGTACACCAGCCGGACCACGTCCTCCGCGAGCCGCTCACTGGACTTCAGCCGCAGGGGTGGCCGCGGCCCGGCGAAATAGGGCCTGCCCTGACCCAGCACGACCGGGTGCAGGTAGATCCGGTATTCGTCAATCAGGCCAAGCCCGCCGAGACTGTGCGCCAGGACCGGTCCTGCCACGTCGATCTCCCCGTCATGCCCGGCCTTCAGGGCGCGCACGGCGGCCCCAATGTCGCCCCGGAGCAGCGTGGCATTGGGCCCCACCGATGCCAGAGTGCTGGAGACGACCCATTTCGGCTGGCGGCGCCACGCCGCCGCGAACGCCTGCTCCGCCTCGGTCCACTCCGGATCATCGTCGTCCCAGTAGCGCATGACCTCGTACATCCGGCGGCCGTACACGCTGCCCGCCAGCGCCTGCGCTTCCCCGATGAAATGCCGGAACAGGTCGGGCCCCGGCGCGAAGGCCTCATGATCCACGTAGCCGTCCAGGGACTGGTTCATTCCGAACACGAGCTTGGCCACCAGCGGCCTCCTTGCCTGACGTGCCCCGGCGGTCCCGGGAGCGCTGAGCGGTGGGGAGTGAACGATCAGGGCATGGTACCGCGCACGATGCAGGCAGGAGCAGCCGGGATGCCGGGCGCCGAACGGCCGTGACGGGGCCTCCGAAGTCGCCTTACAGAGACTCTTCCCGAGCAGGTGCGGCAGGTCAGAGGTCCAGGATCCGGTACCCGTAGGCGTTCACGACCCGCGCGCCGCTGTCCGCGTCCAGGTACTCGGTCTTTTTGCCCTCGTACTCGTGGATGTGGCCGTGCACGACCAGGGCGGGCCGGGTGCGGCGCATGAAGGCGTTCAGTTCCGGGGCGCCGCGGTGCGCGTGGTCCGTGCCGGCGTGCGGGCCTTCCGGCGGGGCGTGGGTGAGCAGCACGTCCACGCCCCGCCGCGCCTGCCACGCCAGCAGCCGCAGGCCCCAGGCCGCCTGCCGGGGCGTGAACTGCCCGGGGCTGTCCTGGCCCTCGTGGGGGGTGCGGTACTGGGGCACGCCGCCCCACCCGGCGATGCGCAGGCCCGCGACCTGCACCACGCGGCCGTGCGCGCGGACCACGCCGCGAGGCGGGAGGCGCAGGTCGCCTTCGTGCACGTGTTCGTTGCCATGGTTGCCGTGCACGTACACGACCGGCACGGGCAGTTTGGTCGCCAGGAACTCCAGGTAGTCGCCGGGCAGGTCCCCGGCGGCCAGCACGGCGTCCACGGGGGGCAGACCCGCGGGGAAGGCCGCGCGGTAGATGTAGGGGTGCACGTGGTCGGCGACCAGCAGCAGCCGGGCGCGGCGCGGGTCGGTCGGGGTGGGGGTGGGGTGCGTCATCTGGCAGATGTCCGGGTGATCCCCACACACTAGCCTGCGCGGGTGCCTGTGCTCCAGACGCCGCGCCTCCTGCTGCTTCCCCTCACCCGCGCCCTGATCGAGCGCCGGCTCCAGGAGGAGGCCTTCGAGCACGTGCTGGTCACGCCGGATGGGCCGCTCCCGGTCACGTTCACCGCCCAGTGGCCGGGGGACCCGCTGCCCCTGTTTCCCGCGAAGCTGGAGCGCCTGATCCGCGCGGGGCTGGCAGAGGCCCCCGGGTCCTTCGTGGCCGTGACCCGGGCGGACGGCCGGGCGGTGGGGCAGCTGGGCGGGAAGGGCGGCGTGGACGCGCAGGGGGCCGTGGAGATCGGGTACGGGTTCGCCCCGGCCGACTGGGGTCAGGGGTATGCCACGGAGGCGGTGCGCGCCCTGACCGCTCATTTCCTGCAGGAGTCCGGCGTGCGGACCGTGACCGCGCAGACGGCCGTGGCGAATCCCGCCAGCCGCCGCGTGCTGGAGAAGTGCGGGTTCCGGCAGACCGGGACCGCCTGGGATG
Organism: Deinococcus ficus; assembly: GCF_003444775.1. Taxonomy (NCBI): domain Bacteria; kingdom Thermotogati; phylum Deinococcota; class Deinococci; order Deinococcales; family Deinococcaceae; genus Deinococcus; species Deinococcus ficus. The sequence goes on from NZ_CP021081.1 coordinate 349,445, forward strand.
AGGAGGACGGCGACCTGCTGACCTGGGCGGTCACGCCGGCCACCCTCACGAATGGATATTCAATTGAATAATTCATGCGCCTTGCCCTCCGAGTTCAGCGACACATAAACTTGCAGCCGTAAGGCATACCCGCGTTCCCCCCTTACGCTGAGGGCCATGAACGTCTCCATCCTCGGCATTCCCATGGACCTCGGCGCCGGCCGCCGCGGCGTGGACATGGGCCCCAGCGCCCTGCGTAACGCCCACCTCGCCGGCCGCCTGCGCGAACTCGGCCACACCGTCACCGACCACGGCGACCTCAACGTCCCCATCCCCGAGACCGTGGACAAGCACAAGACCGCCGGGTACGTGTTCCTGAACCAGATCATCGACTCCTGCCGCGCCACCGTGCAGCGCGTCCGCGACCTGCCCGCCGGGGATTTCCCCATCACCATCGGCGGGGACCACAGCGTCAGCATGGGCACGGTCACCGGCAACGCCCTGCGCGGCCCCGGCTCGCCGCGCCGCACGGGTCTGCTCTGGGTGGACGCCCACACCGACTACAACACCCCGCAGACCAGCCCCAGCGGCAACATTCACGGCATGCCCGTCGCGCACCTCACCGGCCTGGGCAACCCGGACCTCGCGGGCCTGGGCGGCGGCTGGCACATGCGCCCCGAGGACATCGTCATGATCGGCATCCGCAGCGTGGACGCCCAGGAACGCGAGCTGATGCGCGAGGCCGGCATCAAGGCCTACACCATGAAAGACGTCGATCAGCTCGGCATCACCCGCATTCACGAGGAGGTCATGGAACGCCTGGGCGGCGTGGACGCCCTGCACGTGTCCTTCGACGCGGACGCCCTGGACCCCAGCGTCGCGCCCGGCGTGGGCACCCCGGTTCCCGGCGGCCTGACCTACCGCGAGGGGCACCTCCTGATGGAACTGCTGTGCGAGTCGGGCCGCGTGACCAGCCTGGACATCGTGGAGGTCAACCCCATCCTGGACACCCGCAACCAGACGGCGGACGTGATGGTGGGCATGGCCGCCAGCCTGCTCGGCCAGCGCATCCTGTAATTACGGCGCTTCCCCTGACCGGGGAGCAAAGGAGAGAGGCGCACCGGAATCATCGGTGCGCCTCTCTCTGCCCTGGCTTACGCCTCGTCGTCCTCGCCGTCGATGGGATAATCCTCCACCCCGCCACTCTGCGCGGCGGTCACCTGCGGCCGGGCGAACCGGAAGTAGTCCAGCCAGGGCGGGGTGTGGCCCAGCTGGCGGACCATCAGGGCGATCTGGGCGGTGTGGCGGACCTCGTGGGTCATCACGTGCCACATCAGCTGGTCCAGGGTGACGGTCTCGCTGGTGGGGTCGTCCTGGATGAGTTTGACCTGTTCACTCAGGTCGGGGTTGCTGTGCAGGAAGGTGCGGGTGCGGTCGGTCACGGTCCGGCCGTACTCGATGATCCAGGCCAGGTCGTACTGCTCGGCCTGCGGTTTGACCCAGTCGTGGGGGTACGCCTTGGCGAGGCCGTCCTTGCGGGCGACGCCGTGCACCCAGTGGTCTTCCACGTCCAGAACGTGCAGCAGGAGGTCCTTGATGTTGTGGAACCGGTCACCGCCCTCGATCAGGTCGCGGTTGAGGTCGTCGGCCGGGAGGGCCCGCAGGTAATTCCACAGTTGCTCCCGCGCAGCGGACAGGTAGGCGTAGTACTCCTGGACATTCATGGGCGTCTCACAGCATAGCCTCTGGGATCAGTCAGGTTCGTCACACGGCGGCCTGGGCCCCCGGGGGGGTGGGCGCGGCAAGGTCACCCGTCCCGGCCAGGAGCGGGGCGAGCACCTCGCGCACGTCCTGCACGGTCGTGACCTGCACGAGCGCGTCGCGGAGCTCCGGGTGATCCGGCAGGTATTTGGGCAGCACCTTGCGCAGCGGCCTGAGCGTGAGGCGGCCGGTGTCGTCGTCATAGAAACGCTCCTGCAGTTCGGCGTGCCGTAGCGCCGTCCGGGCGCGTTCCGGGGCGGGCGGGAGGTCGTCCGTGTCGGCGCCGGTCGCCAGCGCGCGGAACAGCCAGGGGTTCCCGACCGCGCCCCGGCCGATCATGACGGTCGCCACGCCCGTCACCTTCCGGGCGCGGGCGGCGGCCACGCTGGTGACGTCGCCGCTGCCCACGACCGGCACGTCCACTGCGGCGGCCACGCGGGCGATGGCGTCCCAGTCGGCCTCGCCGGTGTACCGCTGGGCGCTCGTGCGGCCGTGCACGGTGATCAGGTTCACGCCGGCCGCCGCGAGGCCCTGCGCGACCTCCACGCTGCGGTCGTGGTCCCAGCCCAGCCGGATCTTCGCGCTGACGTCCAGGGGGGTGGCGCTCTTCATGGCGCGGATCAGCTCGAAGGCCGTCTCGGGCGTCTGGAGCAGGCACGCGCCGCCCTTGCCGCGCACCTTGGGCACGGGGCACCCCATATTCAGGTCGATGGCGGCCGGGTGAAACCAGTCCTGCACCTGCCGCGTGGCCTGCGCGAGGATGTCCGGGTCGGCGCCGAACAGCTGCACCACGCGGTTCGTTTCCCCGTCGAAGGGGCGGCCCAGGGTGAGGTTCTCAGTGTCGCCGCCCAGCACCAGGCCGCGGGCGCTGATCATCTCGCTGACCGTCCACAGCGCGCCCTGTTCGCTGGCGAGCTGCCGCATGGGGGCGTCGCTGTACCCGGCCATGGGGGCCAGCACCGCGCCCGGGTGCTGAAGTCTGGAGTGGTAGAAGCCGCCCTGCATCCGGCCAGGGTACCCCATCCGGCGCCGCGCGAAAGGGGAGACCGGGTACGCTGCGGTCATGACCGAGCCCGTGCCGTCCGTTCATTCCCGGGAGGGGTACGCGCGGCTGGCGCGGGAACTGGCCGGGTACGCCCACCCGTGGCGGCGGGAACTGCGCGGCCCGGACCCGGAGCTGACCTTCGACCTGCTGCTCTCCTCGCTGCTCACCCCGGAAACCCGGGTGCTGGAGGCCGGCTGCGGGCACGGCCCGGACGCGCGGCGCTTCGGGCCACTCGCGGCGTCCTGGACCGCGTACGACTTCATCCCGGAGTTCCTGGAGCGGGCGCGGCGCGAGGCCCCGCACGCGCACTTCCACGAGTGGAATGGCCGGGGCGCGGTGCCCGCCGGCCTGCGTGGCCCGTTCGACCTGATCGTGTCGCGGCGCGGCCCGACGAGCGTGATCCTGCGCCTGCCGGAACTCGCGGCGCCCGGCGCGCACTTCCTCTCCGTCGGGCCCCGCCGGCACGTCCCGCAGGTCCCGGAGCGTCTCGCGCAGGTGGGCTGGACCGTGCTGGGCGAGTGGCAGGTGTCCGTGCGCGCATTCGCGCCTACCTGGGAGGACTGGGTGACCCGATGCCGCTTCATGGATGAGGAAGTGCGCCCGGAAGAGTGGGCGACGCGGGCCACGCCGCGGGGCCTGCCCTATCAAGAGGAAAGGCACATCGTTCTGGCTGGTCCGGGCGAATCGTGACTCCGGGAACTCTTCCGGCACAGGCCACGTAAGGCAGGCTATGGGTTTCCTGAAACGAATGATGGCGGCCGTCGGTGTGGGCGGCGCAAGTGTGGACGCGCAGGTGCAGAACACGGCCGTGCGGATCGGTGAGGCGGTCACAGGCGTGATCGTGATTCGCGGCGGCGCCGTGGACCAGCGTGTGGAGCGCATCAACCTGGGCCTCGCCACCCGGTACCGCACGGACGACGGGTACGCCACGCACCAGCTGTTCAAGCAGCAGGTCGTGCCGGCCTTCGACCTGCGGCCCGGCGAGACTCGGGAATTCCCGTTCAGCCTGCCCGTCCCGGCCGGCACGCCCCTGACGCTGCCCGGCACGCAGGTGTGGCTCGCCACGGACGCCGACATCGCCGGCGCCATGGACCCCGGCGACCAGGACCAGCTGCAGATCCTGCCGTCCCGCGAGCAGGAGACGCTGATCACGGCAGCGCAGCAGCTGGGCTTCACGCTGTCCGGCAGCGAGGTCGAGTACCACCACGGGCAGATCGCGCAGGAACTGTCGTTCCGGCCGCCGTACGGGCAGTACCGCGTCTCGGAGATCGAGATGATGATGTTCCCGCAGGCGGGCGGCCTGGACGTCATCCTGGAAGTGGACCGCCGCGCGACCGGCATGGCCAGCCTGTTCACCAGCGAGTTCGAGCAGCGGGGCCGCTGGCACCTCGGCGCCGGTACGCTCGCGCAGGGCCCGGCGGCGGTGGCGCGAGAACTGGAGGCGCGCATCCGCGCCCTGCTGTAACGGCGCCCTTCACACGCGGGGTCTTCACCTGTGGGCTGGTGAAGCCCCCGTTACCGTGCGCCCATGCCCGTCCAATCCGGCCGGCCCAGACTGAGGGGCCATGTCTCATGCCTTCGTGAAAGAGGAAGCCGGCCAGCCCTGGACGCCCCCCACCGGGGAGCGCGCCTACCGGGTGGTGTGGGTGGGCGACACCCGGCCGGAAGTGCTGCGTGAAACCGACGACCTTCTGGACGCCCTGCACTGGATGGCGGGGCGGCCCCGCACGGGCTTCGAGGTCCGTGACCGCCACGGCGTGCTGCTCGCCACGACCGCCGCCTGAGGCCCAGTCCAGGTAGGTCCGGTCAGCTCCAGTCGCCGCCTAGCGTGAACCGCACCGCGCCCGCCAGGCTCTGCCCGGGGGTAAGGACGCGCATGTCCGTGCCGTGCACGCCCCGGGCCGCCAGGTTGAACGCGTCGGTGGCGTGAGAGACGGGTTCCAGGGCCAGGGTGCCGTCCGGCGCGGTGAAGGCGATCAGGTGAGAGAACACGTTGTCGGCGGTGATCGTCAGGGAGCGCGTGCCCCAGTCCAGGCGGGCGACGCCGTCCCAGGCGGTGTAGGCGCGGTCCACGTGCCGGTCGCCCAGGCGGGTGGGCGTGCGGTGGTCCTCGTCCGGGTGGACGGGCCGCGCCCCGGCGAGCGGGAGCAGCCGCTCGTCGGTGTCGTAGGTGAGGGCCGCGTCGAACTCCACCAATGGGTCCACACCATCCTGGCGGCGCGCAAAGTAGGGGTGCAGGCCCAGGCCGGCCGGCATGTCGGTGGTGTCCGCGTTCGTCAGCGTGAGGCTGGTGTCCAGGTGCGGGCCGTGCAGCAGGTATTCGGTCACGGCCGTGAACGCCCAGGGCCAGTTCATGTCCGGGAAGGCACGACTGTCGAAGGTGCAGCGCAGGTGCGCGTCACTGACCCGTTCCACCTGCCAGGGCCGGTTACGGACGTCCCCGTGCTGAGCGAGACCGTCTTTCGTGGTGGGGGTGAGTTGCACGTCCTGCCCGTGGAAGGGAAAGTGCGCGTCGCGGATGCGGTTGCTGTAGGGCAGCAGCGTGAAGCTCGCACACTGGCTGCTGCTGCGCACGCCGGCCGGGTCCACCGGGCGCAGCACCGGCCGGCCGGACGCGGCGCGCAGGTTCAGGATGCTGGCCCCCAGTTCCGGCAGCACCTGAAGGATCAGGGCGCCGCTGCGGACCGTCATGACGTCCAGGTCGCGTTCGGCGGTCATGCCCGTTTCCGGGTGGCTTCGTACAGCAGGATGCCGGCCGCCACCGACGCGTT